>CAITGX010000168.1 GCA_903892045.1 uncultured Planctomycetota bacterium
CGCGTCGAGACCGGTGAACGCGTCGAGACCGGTGAACGCGTCGAGACCGGTGAACGCGTCGAGACCGGTGAACGCGTCGAGACGGGTGAACGCGTCGAGGGCGGTGAACTTGTCGAGACCGGCGGGCTAGCGCGGGCGGTAGCGCACGCAGTCGCGGCCAGCGTGCTTGGCTTCGTAGAGCGCGAGGTCAGCGCGCGCGAGCAGCTCGTCCGTCGTGGCATCCGCCGGATCGACGCGCGCAAGCCCGATGCTGACGCGCACGGCAAGCTCGTTGCCCGCGTGACGCGCAGGACGCTCCTCGAGCGCCCGCCGCAGGCGATCCGCGAGCGCCAGCGCCTGCTCCGGGGTGGTCTCCGGCAAGAGCAGCGAGAATTCCTCGCCGCCGGTGCGCGCGAAGAAGTCCGCGCCGCGGATCTCGTGCTTCACCACCGCGGCGAAGTGCTGCAGCACGGCATCGCCCGCGGAGTGACCGGACGTGTCGTTGATCTGCTTGAAGTGGTCGAGATCGAGGCTCGCGACCGTGCTCGCGACCTGCGGGTGGCGGCGCACGCGCTCGTGCTCCTGCTGCAGGCGCTCCATGAAGCTGCGGCGGTTGGCGAGGCCGGTGGTGAAGTCCGTGGTCGCCTGCCGGCGCAGCTCCTTCGCGAGCTCCACTCGCTCCGTGATGTCCTCGAAGCTCGCATACACCCGCGCGAGCTTCCCTTCGTGGTGGATCGGCATGGCGTTGACGAGGATCCAGACACGCGACTCGTCAGGCCGGCAAATGCCCATCACCACGTCGTGCACCGGAACTCCGGTGCGCAGCGCGACCATCGCCGGGTGCTCGTGACCCGGCAGGTCGCTGCCGTCCTCGCGGATGGCGCGCCAGCGCGGGTCGATCGACGTGCGGCCCTGCAGCTGGTCGAGCGACAGGCCGAGGATGCGGAGCGCCGAAGGGTTCGCGGCGGTGATGCGACCTTCGAGGTCCTGGTAGACCACGCCTTGCGCAACCGTCTCGAACAGCGTGCGGTACGTCTCCTCGCTCTCGGCGAGACGCTGCTCGGCGTGCCGTCGCGCGGTCACGTCGCTGAGCACGCCGATCCAAGTCGTGTGACCGCGCTCATCGACATGTGGCCGCGCGATCGAGTGAATCCACTTCTCGATGCCCGAGGGCGTGCGGACGCGGAAATCGAGTTCACGCGCGTCACCCGGACTCGCAGCGGCGAGGGCGTGGAACGAGCGACTGCGGTCCATCTCCAGCACCTGATTCCAGAGGGCGTCGGCATCGGCGTAGACCGCTTCCGCGGAAACCTCGAACAGGTCCTCGACAGCGGGACTTACATAGCGAAAGCGTCGCACGCCCTCGTTCATCTCGACTTGGTACATCACGCTCGGCACTTCGGCCGCGAGTCGCCGGAGAAGCTCGTCTTGGTCGCGCGAACGCGCGTCGCGGGCCTCCCGCGGTGCAGCAGGTGCGTGATCGAGCACGAGCATGCCGTGGACGCCGCGCAAGGGCGCCGCGCGCACGCGCAGCCAGCGCGGCCCGTCCCCGTCGTGAGAGGCCAGCTCCAGGAACAGCTCTCCGCGCCGGCCGCCGAGGATCTCCCCCACGATCGAGCGGAAGGTCGCGTTCTCGGTGCTCCCCACGATCGGGCGCGCTCCCATGCGCTCGCACGCGTCGACGTAGTTCGAGCCCTCGTGCACGAATCCCGGCGAGCCGCCCGACTGCAGGTGCAACTCACGCCAGGCAAGATTGTGCGCGACGAGGGTGCCTTCCGAATTCAGGATGCACAGTGGCGTCTCAAGCGCCTCCGCGGCCAAAGCCCACACGCGGGCCGGCTCGCGGTCCACGTCTCCGCGGCGCGTCTGGGCGCCGTCATCTCGAAAAATGCGCCTGTTCATAGGACTGCGCGCGGGGAGGTTAGCTCCTCGCGCAACCCCATTGGAGCCGCACAACTGCGCAGAGCGGGAGCCCAATTCCGGAATCCGCGCCGGCCCCCGCGGAAGGGGCTGCCGTCAGGCCTCGAGGGCCTCCCGCACCTTCCGGGACAGCGCCGCGAAGGTGTAGGGCTTGGGCAAGAAGTGGGCATTCTCGGGCAGTCCGCTCGCCTCGACATGCCGGTCGTCGGCGTATCCGGACGTGAACAGCACGCGCGCGTGCGGCTGCAGCTCGCGGATGCGCCGCACCAGCTCTGGCCCCGTCATCTCGGGCATCACCACGTCCGTGAAGACCAGCGAGATCTCCGTCGAGCGCTCGGCAAAGATCTCGAGTGCGGCCTTGGGCGTGGGCGCGACGATCGCGCGGTACCCGGCGTTTCCGAGCGCGCGCTCGACCAGCAATCGAATCGAGTCGTCGTCCTCGACGACGAGCACCGTCTCGACCGTGACGGGGCGAGTCACGGAGCGAGGTTCGGGCTCCGCGCTGCGCACCACGGCGCTGGACACGGGCAAGTACACGTGAAAGCGCGAGCCGACGCCGAGCTCGCTCTCGACCCGGATCGCGCCACGCGAGCGCTGGACGATCCCGTAGACCGTCGCGAGCCCGAGCCCGGTGCCGCCAGCTTCGCCCACCTTGGTCGAGAAGAAGGGCTCGAAGATGCGGTCCATGGTGGCCGGGTCCATTCCGCACCCGGTGTCTTCGACGCGCAGCTCGATGTAGTCACCCTCAGGCAAGTGCAGGGTCGCGGCGCGTTCCCCAGCGATGTGTTCCGCCCGCGTCGTGATCCCCAGCCGCCCACCGCTGCGCATGGCATCGCGCGCATTGAGGGCCAGATTCATGATCACTTGCTCGAGTTCTGACGCGTCCCCGAGCACGTTGCCGAGCCCCTGCGCGAGCTCGAGCTGCACGCGAATGTGCTCCCCAATCAGTCGCTCGAGCATGCGCACCACCTCGCGCACGATCGAGTTGAGCTCGAGCGCGACGGGCTGGAGCACCTGCCGCCGGCTGAAAGCGAGCAGCTGCGCCGTCAGTGCCGCGGCGCGCGCACCCGCCCGCGCGACGTCCTCCGCCGAGCGGCGCTGGGAACTGCCGTCGGGCAGGTCCGTCACGAGCAGGTCCGCCGTGGCGATGATCACCGTGAGCAGGTTGTTGAAGTCGTGCGCGATCCCTCCCGCGAGACGGCCCACGGCCTCGAGCCGTTGCGCGCCAGCGAGCTGGCGCTGCAGGCGGCGACGATCGCTGATGTCGCGGTAGATGCCGAGGATCGACACCTGCTCGCCCCGCACGCGGATGGGCGTGGCGAGCAGCGAGACCTCGGCCAGCGAGCCGTCCTTGCGCCTGCGCACGGTGTCGATGTTGATCACCTCGGACTTGCCGGCGCGCACGCACAGATCCGCGCCCTGCACGTGCAGGTCCGACGGCACGACCAGCGTGTCGATGTGACGTCCGACCGCCTCCTCGGGCGTGTAGCCAAAGAGGCGCGTGAACTCCGAGTTGATGCGCTGCACGCGACCGTCGGTGCCGAGGAACATGATCGCCTCGGGCGCTCCCTCGACGACCTGATCGAGGAAGGCCGTCTTCCACGTACGGTCGGCCTCGGCAGCACGCTGCAGGGTCACGTCGTGCAGGAACGCGAGCGCGAAAGTGCCACCATCGGCCTGCGAGCGCGGCAGGAAGTCGCCCTCGAGCAGCACCCTCGATCCGAAGGGGCCGTGCATGGCGAGCTCGAGCCGGCGGGCCGCTTGCCCGTTGCGCACGGACTCGAGCGCGGCTGCGGCCGCGACGCGCGACTCGTCGCGGACGAGGTCGAGAAAGAGCTGTCCATCGCAGGCCTGCTTGGTCGTGCCGAGCGCACGGGCCCAGGCGTTGTTCACGAAGCGCATGCGACCGTCAACGTCGATGCTGGCCATGAGCTCGCTGCAGAGCTCAACGAGCTCCGCGGCGTCAGGGGCCGCGGCCTGCTCGAGCGATCGTTCCGGCGGACTGCTCATGGTGGTCGAGTCGCTCATGCTACCTGCCGGCACGGGAACGCGAACGCGGGTTCACGCGCCGGGTTCGGCGGCGCCCGCCGGCGCGCTGGGCGACGCAGGGCTGCGCTGCCGCACCATGCGGTCGCGGCCCGACTGCTTGGCGCTGTAGAGCGCGCGATCCGCGGCACGGTAGAGCGCCTCGAAGCTCGTGTCCGCGCCCACGTCGGCAGCGTGGGCGACACCGATCGACGCGGTCACGACGCGATCCCCGACAAAACACCCGGCGCGCACCGTGTTCAGCAGGGACTGCATGCGCTGCTCGGTCGTCTCGGGCGAGATGTCGGCGAGGAAGATGGCGAATTCCTCCCCCCCCACCCGGGCGCACAGGTCGGCCTCGCGCAGGTGGCGACGCATCAGCAGCGCCACGCGTCGCAAGAGCTCGTCCCCGACGTCGTGTCCCAGCGTGTCGTTGACCGACTTGAAGTGGTCGATGTCGAGCAGGCAGAGCGCGAACGGCAGTCCGTTGCGCCGGCTGCGCGCGAGCTCGCGCGACACTTCCTGCACGAACGCTCGCCGGTTCGGCAGTTCCGTGAGCTCGTCGGTGAGGGCGAGGCGCTCGAGCGTCTCGCGTAGCGCGATGTTCGAGAGCGCGCCCGACACGGCCTGCGCCAGCGCGTCGAACTGCGAGCTCAGGGCCTCGAACTCCACCAGCGAGCGCGCGGCGTCTCCCTGTGTCAGCTTGACCGTGAGCAGCGCGACCTCGCGCGTGTTCGCGAGCAGCGGGGCGCACAGCTCGGTCGCGCCGGGCTCCGAGGGCGCATGCGAGCAGGCGATGCGGTCTCCATCGCGCCAGACACCGTACGCGCGATGGGAGCGCAGCGCCCAGCAGTGGCGCACGACGATCTGCTCGAGCGGCGCAGCCGTTCCGGGGCGCTCGAGGTGGTGCGCGAGCCGCAGGGAACCACCTGGGCGATCGAAGATGTAGACCGCGAAGCTGGCCGACGGGAACAGGCGCGGCATGTTGCGGCCGAGGACCTCGAATCCTTCGCTCAGGTTGGTGCTCGACTGCAGGAGGTCGATGCACTCCGAGAGGTTCTTGTTGTGCTGCTGGATGCGCGTCGCCTGCGCCAGCTCGGCTTCCAGACGCAACTTGTCGCGACTGGCTTCCTCGTACGCGAGCCGCTGGCGCAAGTCGGTGACCGAGAGCAACAGGTCGCCCCGCGAGCCATTGCCGCTCTTCAGCCTCGTTCCCGTGACCTCGACACGGAACGGCGCGCCGTCGGCGTCCTTGACGAGCAGCTTCAGCACCACGCTGGGGCTGCCGGCGTCGACCTGCGCGAGCGCTTCGAGCGTGCGCGGGTTGGGCTCGAGCGGAAAGAGCTTGGCCAGCGCCGCGCCGAGGCCGCGCGCGTCGGGCTGGAACAGTCGATCGAGTCGCAGGAGCAGGCCCCGCGCCGCGTCGTTGGCGAAGGAGACCGTTCCGTCGTCGCGCAGCGTGACGATGCCCGCTTCCAGCGACTGGAACACGCGGTCCTGCAGGTCCTTCGCCGCCTCGAGCTCGCTCAGGAAGTGCGCGCGCTGTTCCTCGAACGCGAGGCTCGCGAGCGCCGCGCCGAGGTAGGCGAGCACGGGATCGAGGGTGGACAGGATCGCGTCGTCGTAGCCACCCTTGCGATTGGCGAGGCCGACGAGACCGACCATCTTGGAGCCGTCACGGATCGGGAGGCCGGCGAACTTCTCGAGCGGCGGATGTCCGGTGGGTCGACCGGTCGCGCGCACATCGCGCGAGACGTCGTTCGAGATGATGCGCTGCTGGCTCGTGATCGCGCGGCCGAAGAGGGTGTTCATGTTGCGGAACACCATTCCCGCCGACTCCTGCGAGCGATACAGATCCCGCGTGGCCTGGTCCCACGCGATGTTGGTGATCGCCTTGGTGCGCAGGAACGGTCCCTGCTCATCCTCGCCGGTGAAGCCGATGAAGCCGTACTCGCTGCCGGTGAGCGCGAGCAACCGGTCGAGAACGTAGTTCCACCACTGGCGGCCGCGAGTGCCCGAGAAGAGGCGCGTCTGCGACTCGCCGATCAACGCGAGCATCTCGTTCTGCAGTCGCAGGGCCTCCTCGTTGGCGACGGCCGTGCTCACGTCGCGTGCGATGGCGAACAGACGATCGTCGCCCGGCACCGGGGCGAGCGCGGTCCACTCGAGCCACACGTAGCCACCATCCCGGCGCAGGTAGCGGATGCGCAGGCCGTCGAGGTTGTGACCAAGGTTCAGGCGCGCCAGAGCCTCGGCCGTCCGCTCCCGATCCTCGACGTGGACGAACTCCGCGTAGCTCTTGCCGCGCATCGACTCGAGATCCCAGCCGAGGACCTCGGTCCAGCGACGGTTGATCTCGAGCAGGTGGCCCTCGCGGTCCGCGATGCAGTTGAGGTCGACGGAGTTCTCGAAGAGGCGCGTGTGCAGCTCGAGCTCCGACTCCGCGCGACGCAGGCCAAGCTCCTGCCGGTTGGCGACGAGCTGTTGCATCGCCACGGCCGCAAGGTTGCGCAGCTGCTCCACCTGCGAGCTCGATGCCCGCCGCGGCCAGGTGTCGACGACGCACAGCGTCCCGACCACCACGCCCTCGGGAGCGAGCAGCGGCACCGCTGCCACGAACCGCGCCCGCGGCTCGTTCCGCACGATCTCGGCGGCCGAGAAGCGCGGATCGAGCGACGCGTCCTCGACGACCAGCTCGGCCCCGTAGCGAACGACGTGATCGCAGGGACAGGACTCCCGCGCCGCTTCCAGACGCTCCATCCCATGCCGCGCCACGAAGCGCACGTGGCCGTCGTCGACGAGGGCGAGGAACCCGATCGGCGCGTCGAACATGCGCGCGGCGATGCGCGCGACGCTGTCGAGCACGGGATCCGGCTCGAAGCCGGTGCCGAAGTAGGAGGCGAGTAGCGCGAGTCGCTCGGACTCGCGGTCGTGTACGCCGGTGGCCGCGGCCCCGCCCTTGCCGTTCTTGAGTTCCTTGAAGTCCATCGCGAGTCGTCCCTACGACATGACCTCGGATCCTTCGGGGGGGGAAGAAGGAGAGT
This sequence comes from uncultured Planctomycetota bacterium, assembly GCA_903892045.1. Lineage (GTDB taxonomy): Bacteria > Planctomycetota > UBA1135 > UBA1135 > F1-120-MAGs118. Next base: position 6,969 of record CAITGX010000168.1, read on the forward strand.
TCCGAAGTCGCAGATCGCGTACGCTAGAGGGTAAGCCTAGGCGATCCTGAGCAATTGATAATGGGCACGAGTGCGCACGGCCGCTACCCGCAAAACCGGACTTGTCGCAACAAAAGGCACTCCGGGCCGAGGCAAGGGCACCCGGCGCTCCGACGGCTTCCGACGGCCCCGTCGAGAAACGGGCCTCGCAAGAACCGAGATGACGAAACGAGGAGGTCTGCCGCAGCCTCGCCCTGCGCCGCGGGCGCTAGTAGTACGCGGAGCTGGCGCTCGCGGCGTGCTGTTTCCAGGCCAGCGCCAGCGCGCACCCGAGCGCTGCGGCGAGGGCAACCCAGCGGCCCAGCGCTCCCCCTCGGGTCGCGGCGAGCGTGCAGGCCGGTGCGAAGGCCAGCGCCCAGCGCGCCACGGGCGGCAGGCTCGAGAAATGGCTCGCGGCGAGCGCGAGGGACGCGACCTGCAGGACCGCCAGCGACGCGACCGCCCCCGTGAAGTCCGCGCCGCGCGCGAGCCAGCCCGCGACGAGGGCCGTCACCAGCACGGCCGCGAGGCTCGCAGCGAACTGCGCATAGATCACGGAGCCCGTGAGCCCGACACAGGCCGCGGCGGCGATGGCCATGACCGCCGCGAGCCCGGCGGCTTCGGGTCCGCGCGCGCGCGCGGCGACGCGCTCGAGGGCGAGCGTGCCCAGACCCACGGCCAGCGCGGTTCCGAGCAGCTCCCGCGCCAGTTCCGAGGCACTCATGTCCGAGAGGCGCGCCCGCAGCAGCAGGGCCGCGGCGAGGGCGCCGCCGAGGGCCGCGAGGGCAGCCTGCGCGCCGGCGCGCCGCACGAAGCAACTGGCGAGCGCGCACGCGCCGCCGAGCGCTCCGCACCAGAACAGGGCCTCGTTCGAAGTTGCGGGCGGCAGCCCCGGCAAGCCGCCGAGGCTCGCGCCGTGGCCTACGGCGTATCCGACCGCCACCCCGAGGGCTCCCAGGGCGCCGAGCCGGCCGCGGCGGGCTCCCGACAGGCAGGCCAGCCCCGCGAGGAGGGCCGGCGCGAGCAGCAACCCGAGCGCGAGGACGAACGGATGGGTCGAGAGATCCATGTTCGCCTGCTATAGGCGTTCGGGAGAACCTGCGAAAGTCCGCAGCCATGCCTTCCGCGCCGCGAGAGTGTCGGGGCCCGCGCCACCAGGCCCCTTGGGCCCGGGCCGGAAAGCGTCGATGCTCTGCACGGGACACAGGCAGATCATGCACAGCCCGCAGCCTCCGAGCAGCACAAGAGCGGGCGCCCGCCGGGCGCCTGCGCTGTGGAAGGTCGAGCCATGAACGAGTCGAAGCTCGCGCTGGTGATGGGCGGCGGCGGCGTTCGCGCCGCGTACCAGGCCGGCGTGCTGCGCGCGATCGCGCGGCGCTTCCCCGAGCTCCACCTGCCGATCCTCGCCGGCGTGTCCGCCGGTGCGATCAACACCTCGTTCCTCGCGGCGCGCGAGGGAACCTTCGGCGAGCGCGTCGCCGAGCTCGAGACGCTCTGGCGCGGACTGACGACGGAGCGCGTGCTGCGCAGCGACGCGCTGACCTTGCTCAAGACGGCGGCACGCTGGGCGCTGCGGCTCTCGAGCGGTTCGAGCAGCCTCGCGCCGCGGCCGCGCGCGATGGTCGACACCCAGCCGCTGCGCGAGCTGCTGCACGAGGCCCTGCGCGCGGAGGGCGGCGCGCTGCCGGGCATCGCGCGCAACTTCGCGCGCGGGCTCGAGGCCGTCGCGATCACGACCACCGAGTACGGCAGCGGCGACTCCATCACGCACGTGCAGTCGCGCGACGCGTGTGGCTGGGCGCGCCCCCACCGCTTCGGCGTCCGCACGCAGCTCGACGTCGAGCACATCATGGCGAGCTCGGCCCTGCCCCTGTTCTTCCCGGCCGTGAAGCTCGGCGGCGCGTGGCATGGAGACGGTGGCATCGGCCTGCGAGCCCCGCTCTCGCCGGCGGTGCACCTCGGCGCCGACCGCATCCTCGCGATCTCCACGCGCTACGAGCGGTCGTCGCGCGATCCGCTACCGGCACGCCCGGACTATCCCCCGCCGACGCAGGTGATCGGCCTGCTGCTCGGCGCGATCTTCCTCGACATGCTCGACCAGGACGCGCTGCACCTCGAGCGCGTGAACGCGCTGCTCGAGGCCCTGCCGCAGGAACGCCGCCGCGGACTGCGGCCGGTGCGCCTCTTGCTGCTGCGCCCGTCGCGCAACATCGCCGCCCTCGCGGCCCAGCATGAGACCCGCCTGCCCCAGCCCTACCGCTTCCTGATGCGCGGCACGGGCACCAAGGAGACGCGCACGCCCGAGTCGCTCTCGATGGTGCTGTTCGAGCGCCCCTACACGAGCGAGCTCGTCGCCATGGGCGAGGAGGACACCGAGCGGCGCATGGACGAGATCGCGGCCTTCCTCGAGGGCGAGGAGCGGGGAGCGCTCCAGTCGACCGGCTTCTGGCGCGTGTGAAGCGGGGGAAGCTCGGGCAAGATGGAGCGGTGCCCACGAATGGGCGCGTCCCATGCTCACGCTGCTCCTCCTCGCTGCGTCCACGTCCGACCTCACCGAGCGCTTCGAAGGCCCGCGCGGCGCGCGCGTGACCTTGTGGGCGAGCTCGCCCGCGCTCCACAACCCGACGGCGATCGACGTCGACGCGCGCGGGCGCGTGTGGGTCGCGGAGGCGGTCAACTACCGCAAGTGGAATGGCCGCAATCCGGGCCTCGCGCACGCGGCGGGCGATCGCATCGTGATCCTCGCGGACACGGACAGCGACGGCATCGCCGACAGCTCCAAGGTCTTCGCGCAGTCGAAGGACCTCGTCGCGCCGCTCGGCATCGCCGTCCTCGGTTCGCGCGTGATCGTCTCGTGCTCCCCCACCGCGTGGATCTTCCATGACGACGACGGCGACGACGTCGCGGATCGCCAGGAAAAGTTCCTCACGGGCTTCGGCGGCTTCGACCACGACCACGGCCTGCACTCCTTCGTCGGCGGTCCCGACGGCGCGTGGTGGTTCAACGTCGGCAACGCCGGCCCGCACCGAGTGCAGGACGCACTCGGACGCTGGCTGCGCTCGGGCTCGATCTACAACGACGGTGGACCGGCGATCGTCGACAACCGTCCGGGGCTCGTGTCGGACGACGGGCGCGTGTGGACCGGCGGACTCGCGCTGCGCGTGCAGCCCGATGGCTCGCGCCTCGCGGTGCGTTCGCACAACTACCGCAACAACTACGAGCTCGCGCTCGACTCGTTCGGCAACGTGTTCCAGACCGACAACGACGACGGGCCGCCCGCGTCGCGCACGCTGTGGTGCCTCGAGGGCGGCGACCACGGCTTCTTCTCGCCCGATGGCTCGCGCCTGTGGAGCGCCGACCAGCGCCCCGGGCAGGACACGCTCGCGGCCCACTGGCACGCGGACGATCCCGGCGTGGCCATGAGCGGCTGCGTCCACGGCCATGGCGGACCGACGGGGCTCGTCGTGTACGAGGGCAGCCAGCTCGCCCAGTTCGAGGGCTGGGTGCTCGATGCGGATGCGGGCGCGGGCGCCGTGTACGCGCACCAGCCGCGGCCGCGGGGCGCAGGCATCGGGCTCGAGCACGGCACGTTCCTGCGGCCGAAGGCCGGCGACGCCGACGCACAGCGCTTCCGCCCGAGCGACGTGGCCGTCGGGCTCGACGGCTCGGTCTATGTGGCCGACTGGTTCGATCCCGGTGTCGGTGGGCACGCCATGGCCGACACGCAGGGCTACGGGCGCATCCTGCGCGTCTCGAACCAGTCGTCGCGCGGCGTGAACCCGCTCGTGAACTTCCAGCGCATCGAGTCCTGTCTCGCCGCGCTGCTGAGCCCCGCCGTGAACGTGCGCTGGCAAGCCTTCGAGATGCTCGACGCGTTCGGAGACGAGGCGCTGCCGCGCCTGCAGCAGGTCGCGTCGTCGCCCCAGCCGCGCCTAGCGGCGCGCGCTCTGTGGCTGCTCGCCCGCCGCGGCGACCACGGGCGCGGCATCGTGCGCGAGTACCTCAGCCATCCCAGCGAGGACCTGCGTGTCACGGCCCTGCGCGCGCTGCGCGCCGTGGATGTCGACGTCACCGAGCTCGCGAAGTTCGTGCTGAAGGACCACTCGCTGGCGACGCGGCGCGAACTCGCGCTCGCGCTGCGCGATGTCGACGCGGAGCGTGCGGTGCCGCTGCTGGCGGGGCTGTGCGAGCCGTGGCCCGAAGGCGATCGAACCTTCGTCGAGGCCATCGGCATCGGGGCGCAAGGCCGCGAGGAAGCGCTCTACGCAGCGATCGTCGCGCTCGACTCCAAACGCAAGGAGGGCGAGCTCTCCGAGCGTCGCAGCGCGCTCGCCTGGCGGCTGCATCCCGACGGCGCACTCGAGGACCTGCGGCGCGAAGCGCTCGAGTCGAAGAATGCGACTCGCCGCTCGCGCGCGCTCGACGGCCTCGCGTTCTCGAAGTCGCGCGCGGCAGCCGACGCGATGCTGCAGCTCGCGCTCGCGGGCCCGCCGGACCTGCGTCCTCGCGCAACGTGGTGGATCCGCCACCGCGACAGCAACGACTGGCGCGGCTTCGGTCTCGCGCGCGAGCTCGGCGACATGCAGCGCGATGCCGCGCGCAAGGCCTGGTCGAGCGGCGTGCTGCGCGAGAGCCGGCTCGTCGACCTCGATGTCGATCTCTCCGGCGCGCGCCACGTGCTGCTCGCCGTGACGCCCGCAGGCGACGGCATTTCCTACGACTGGGCCGACTGGATCGAGCCCCGTTTCGTCGGGCCCCAAGGCGAAGTCGCGCTTGCGTCGCTGCCATGGGTGCGCGCCTCGTCTGGCTTTGGCTCCGCCTACGTCGGCAAGAGCTGCGAGGGCGGACCGCTCGTCGTCGACGGTGCGACCTACAGCGACGGCATCGGCACGCATGCGGCGAGCGAGATCGTGTTCCGCATTCCCGAAGGCATGCAGCGACTCGTCGCACGCTGTTCTCCGGACGACAACGGGCCGCGGCGTGCGGGATCGACCACGAGCATCGAGTTCGAGGTCTGGCTCGACCTCGCGCCGGATGTCAGCGCGCTCGCCTCGGCGCGCGGGCGCGCGCTCGATGCGAACGCGACGGCAGCCGAGCGACTCGCCGCCGCACGCGAGCTGCTGGCGACGCCGCAGGGCGCGCAGGCGCTGGTGCACCTCGCTGCGACCGGGCGTCTGGCGCCGGAGCTCTCCGCTCCGCTGCGCGAGCCGCTGCTCGCCCACGTGGATCCCGCCGTGCGCGCGCTCGCCGCGGCGCAGTGGCCGGTGAACGTCGAGGCGAACGCCTTCGACCGCGCCGCGGTGCTCGCTCTCGCGGGCGACCGCCGCCGCGGGGCGGAGGTGTTCTTCGGAGAGCGGGCCGCGTGCTCGCGCTGCCACGCGCTGCGCGGGCGCGGGGCGGACATCGGACCCGAGCTGTCCGGCATCGGCGCGAAGTACGGGCGCGAGCAGCTCCTCGAGGAGCTCCTCGCTCCGAGCCGCGCCATCGCACTCGGCTACCAGACCTGGACCATCGAGACGCGCGAGGGCCTCGTGCACACCGGCTTCCTGCAGGCGGGCAATCCCCTCGCGCCCGGCGAGGGCGTGGTCGTGCTCAAGGGCACCGACGGGCATCGCATCGTCATCGAAGAGCGCGAGATCGAGTCCGCGCGGCGACAGGAGACGAGCGTGATGCCCGACGGCGTCCTGCTCGGGCTCTCGGCGCAGGACACCGCCGACCTGCTCGCGTTCCTGCGGCACGACCCCGCTCGCCCGCGCGCGAGCGGAGCGCCGCGCAAGCTCTTCAACGGCGTCGACCTCGAGGGCTGGGACCACTTCCTGTCCGCGCCTGCGCGCCGCGAGGACGTGTGGAGCGTGCGCGAAGGCGTGCTGCGCTGCGAGGGCACGCCGCATGGCTACATCCAGACGCGCGAGACCTTCACGGACTTCGTGCTCGAGCTCGAGTGGCGCTGGGCGGCCGGTGGAACGCCGGGCAACTCGGGCGTGCTCCTGCGCAAGACCGGACCCGACCAGATCTGGCCGCGCAGCCTCGAGGCGCAGCTCATGCACCGCAATGCCGGAGACTTCTGGATCATCGGCGGCTTCCCGGTCGCGACGGAGGCCAGCCGTACGAACGGCGATCACTGCGCGCGCATCGCGCCCACGAACGAGCGCCCCGTCGGCGAGTGGAATCGCTACCGCATCACGGCGCGCGAGGGCGAAGTGACGCTCGAAGTGAACGGCGAGCTGCAGAATCGCGCGCAGTGGGCCGACGAAGTCGCCGGCACGATCTGCCTGCAGTCCGAAGGTGGCGCGATCGAGTTCCGCGAGATCGTGCTCACGCCGCTCGAGTGACGGCGAGCGACGCTAGACTGCGCGCACCATGAAGCAGGACAAGAAGAAGGCGAAGAGCGGCGACAAGCTCGCCAAGAAGGCCGCCAAGGTTCTCGCGACGGGCGCAAAGCCGAAGAAGGTGGCCGACCACCACGACGCGGAGCTGGTGCTCAAGCTCTACGACCTGCGCCGCGAGGGCGTGATGCGCGCGTCGCGCGACGCGATCGGTAAGTTCTTCCCCAAGAGCTACGAGGAGCTCGTCGCGCTCACCAAGCCCGACCACCCGCACAACGCGGCCTGGCGGCAGGTCTCGAGCTACTTCGAGATGGCCTACAGCTTCGCGCGCCACGGCGTGATGCATCCCGACTTCCTCGCGGAGAACTCGGGCGAGGGCCTGTACCTCTACGCCAAGGTCGAGCCCTACCTCGCGCAGCTGCGCGCCGACACCTCGCCCTACGCCTTCGCCAACGCCCAGTGGCTGGTCGAGAACTCCCCCGCCGCGGCGCTGCGCATGACGGTCTTCCGCAAGCGCATCGCCAAGATCGTCGCCGGCTCCTAGTGCATCTGCGGGACCAAGACGGGGCTCCGCGGGATCAAGGCCGGGCAGTTTCGGCGAGAATTTCTGGCCTCGGGCGGCCACCGGCGCAGCCCTCGCGCCGCTCCTCGGCCCGACGCTAAGTACGTGCCGGGCATGGCTTTGCAAACTCCTCGCCCCGCGCGGAGCGACGCCCTCTTCGCGGCACCTGCGCCGCTCGCATCCCCCCGAAACTGGCCCGATCCGGTACTCTTGGGCCAGAGGCAGCTTCCGCGCGAGTTCAGGCGAACCCCGCGCCCGGAGTTGCCGTCCAATCCACCTCTCTCTCTGCCCGTCCCCCGGGCCGCGACCCACCCTCGCGACCTGTTCCAAGGACCCCATCGCCCCACCCTCATGAAGAAACTTCTCCGGACCTCCCTCGCCGCGGCCGCCGCGCTGGTCGCCACCCAGGCCGGCGCCTTTGCCCAGCAGATCTACCTGAACGAACTGTACATCTCGCACTCGGGCACGGACCTGTACGAGTTCATCGAGCTCAAGACTGCTCCCGGCCGCTCGCTCGACAACATCGTCGTGCTGGTGGTCGAGGGCGACTGGTCGGCCTCGGGCAACGAAGGCACGCTCGACCGCGTGTGGGACCTGACGGGCTACACCGTTCCGGCGAGCGGCCTGTTCGTGCTCGGCACCTCGGGCCTGCAGAACTCGCTGGCCGCGCCGTTCACGGCCAACTTCAACTTCGGGACCCAGGACCGCCTCGAGAACGGCTCGAACACGTTCTACGTCGTCGACGCGGGCACGCCGGCCAACGTGGCGGCACTCGTCGCCAAGCTCAACACCGACGTCGACTCGGACAACAACGGCATCACCGACATCCCGACGCTCTCGACGATTCTCGACCACTGCGCGGTGGTCGACGGCGGCATCAACCAGGTCGCCCCGAACTTCCCCGATCGCATCTACGACGGCGCGATCCAGATCGGACCTGAGGGCGTGGGTACGACGGCCTTCCTCCCCGGTGGCGCGTTCCGCGGCATCGGCGCTCCGGCACCTTGGTGCGCGGATTACCTCGACTTCAACGAGGCCGCCAACGCCCTCGAGCCCCGCACCCCGGGCGCCCAGAACTCGGTCTGCCCGAGCGCGGTGCAGATCGTCAACTACTGCACTCCGGGCACGACCACGAACGGCTGCAACGCCGTGATGGGCTACACCGGACTGCCGAGCCTCGCGCTGGGCGTCGGTGGCTTCACCGTCACCTGCTCGAACGTCGAGGGCGCCAAGACCGGCCTGATCTTCTACAGCATCAGTGGTCAGGGCAACTACCAGTGGGGCGCCAGCTCGGCCTTCCTGTGCGTGAAGTCCCCGCAGCAGCGCACCGCGACCGTCGGCACCGGCGGCACGGCGAACGCCTGCGACGGCGGCATCTCGCTCGACTTCTTCAACTACATCACCAACGTCAACCCGGTCGCGCTCGGCACGCCGCTCGCGGCGGGCAACCAAGCTTGGTTCCAGTGCTGGTTCCGTGACCCGCCGTCGCCCAAGACGACGATGCTCTCGGACGGCCTGGAAGTGACCTTCCTTCCGTGAGCCCAAGGCCGAGCGGTCCACGAAACCAGCTCAGCCGCGCCGCGCGCTTGCGCGGCTTGGGGGATCCTTCTCGGGCGACGCCAAGGCGTCGCCCGAGCTTTTTGTGGCCGCAGAAGAGACAAGCCAGCGGCCACAAAAAGACAGGCTTACCTTCCGTGACCCGCCGTCGCCCAAGACGACGATGCTCCCAGACGGCAGGCGCCACGACGGTGGCGGAGCGGCCTAGCGAGCGCGAGTCTTGACGGTCTCGCCGAGGAAGGTCATCGAGCGGCGGAGCTCGTCGAAGTCCTCGTGGGCGAGGCGGAACCAGGTGTTGCAGAGCCAGCCGCGGTCGAGGGCCGAGGTGGGCGTGCCGGGGGCGGGCAGGGAGTGCTCGTAGATGGACGAGCCGCAGCGCGCGAAGGCGGCGTCCACGCCGGAGTGCTCCGCAATCGTGCCGTCGCGGTCGGGCCGGATCTGGATCGAGCCCGCGGCGCGGCGACGGCTCGGGCGCGCCTCGGAAGGACGACCGAGGACCGCGAGGGCCCACTCCCGATAGACGTCGAAGTCATCCGCCACGCGGTACATGTCCCAGATCTTCTCGCCGGCGGGGCGGGCGCCGAGCTCGGAGAACTTCAGGCCCTTGGGACCAAAGAACCACTCCATGTGCGTCGCGGTGGAGCGCAGGCCGAGCGCGTCGATCACGGCGCGCGCCGTCGAACGCAGCTCGGCGTAGCTCGCGAGCTCGATCCGGTTGGTGATCGCGATCTGCGGCGAGATCCAGCGCGTGCGATTGGCCTCGAGACAACCGGGGAAGTAGTGGCCGACGAAGTCGTGGCGCACGCCCTCGGGCCCGGTGATCGTGTCGAGAAAGCCCTCGTGCCCCTCGACGAATTCCTCGACGGCGAGCGGGCGATTCGGCTCGAGGCCGAGCCGCGGGAGCTGCGCCGCGAGCTCCGCGTCCGAGGAGAGCTTGTAGGTGTCGAGCGAGTTGAAGCCCGCGAGCGGCTTCACGATCACCGGATAGCCCTCGCGCGCGATGAAGTCGCGCAGCTCGCGCTCGCTCGTCACGGCCGCGGACTGCGCGCAGGGAATGCCGCGCTCGCGCAGGAAGGCCTTCATCGCGACCTTGTCGCGGCACAGGCGCGCCGTGGCCAGTGAGAGCCCGGGGAGGCCGAGCTCGCCGCGCAGCCACGCGGCCGTCTCGACCAGCGGCTCGTCGATGGTCTCGACGCGCTCGATGGACCCAAGGTCCGTCAGCTGGCGCAGCTCCGCGAGCGCGCGCTCGCCTTCGAGAATGCGCTCGCACTGCCGATATCCGTCGAGCAGCGGCCGCACGCCCTCGGACAGCCGCTCGGGGGGCTGCGGCCCGAGCGCGGAAACGCGCACGCCGAGCGAGCGCAGCCCGCGCAGGAAGTCGTGGTTGTACGCGTGCGTGTCGGGAGCGAGAAACAGGACGTGCATGGCGAGGCGCGCGCATCATGTCGGCCCGCGCGCGCGCTCGCCACGGGCCATTTCGCAGCCGCGGCTTGACGCGCTCCCGTCGCGCCATTGTGATGCCGCGCCTTGAGCTCCTCCCCGACCAAGAAGCCGCCGCAGCGCTGGCGCGAGAACCTCGAGGCCTTCACCGTCGCCATCGTGATGGCGGTGATGCTCAAGTACTTCGCCGTCGAGGCGTACCAGATCCCCACCGGGTCGATGCAGCCCACGCTCATGGGGACCGAGTTCCGCGAGCGCGGCGCGCTCGTGGGCGAGATCAAGGACCGCATCCTCGTCGACAAGCTCTCGTTCCACCTGCGCGACCCCGAGCGCTTCGAGGTGGTGATCTTCAAGTACCCGCTCAACCGGGCGCAGAACTTCGTCAAGCGCCTCGTCGGCATGCCGGGCGAGCAGTTCCGCATCCAGTACGGCGACCTGTGGCAGCGCAGCGACAGCACGCAGCCTTGGAAGGTGCTGCGCCGGCCGGCCGGCGTGATGGACGAGCACTGGAAGGCGCTCGACGTCGGCGAGCCCGCGCGTGGCGTGCACTGGATGGCCGAGGGCAACCGCTCGATCACCGCACGCGAGCTCGATGCCCGTGGCCCGACGCAGCTCACCTTCGCGGCCCACGGCGGCGGCTCGATCCTCGACAGCTACCAGCACGGCTACCCGCCGGGCGTGCAAGAGGCGATGCGGCGCTATCCGGAGTTCCATCGCTCCAACGCCAACACCGTCGGCGACCTGCGCGCCACGGGCGAGATCACGCCGAGCGCGAGCCTCGCGACCTTCGCGATCGAGCTCGGCGAAGGTGCGCGGCGCTACCGCTTCGAGCTGCCGGGTCCGGCCGCCAAGGAAGCGGGCAGCGTGCGCGTCGAGTGGGCGCGCAACGAGGCCTATCCGCCGGCGCGCGCCGAGCACGCGCTGCGGCTCGAAGCGGGACGCACGTATCACTTCGCGGCGCACAACCTCGACGACCAGCTCGCACTCGAGCTCGACGGCGAGCGCATCGCCACGCTCGACGTTCCTCCCGCCGCGGACCAGAACTCGAGCGTCAAGCTCGTGCTCGAGGGCGGTGGCGCGCGCCTCGCGGACCTGCAGGTCTGGCGCGACATCTTCTACACGGAGGGCAGCTTCGCCTCCGAGTGGACGATCCCCGAAGGCCACTACTTCATGCTCGGCGACAACACGCAGGACTCGAGCGACGGCCGCGAGTGGCGCGCGATCGCCCTGCAGTGGAAGGGCGGGCCGGACGGCGGGCCGGTGCTCGGCAACGCGCGCGAGGGGCTCGCCGACGGCCGCTACCGGCCGGACTCGAACCCGATCCGCGAGCAGACGGCGGCGGGCATGACGACCTTCTTCCGCGACGTGTACGGCGAGCTGCACGTGTTCCCGCGCGCCGACGAGCTTCCGCTGCCGGCGGAGCAGCAGTACGCCGCGGTCTCGTTCGTTCCGCGCGAGCTGATCACGGGGCGCGCCCTGGCGGTGTTCTGGCCGCTGTCGTTCGCGTTCGACACGTACCGCGTGAAGTGGATTCGCTAGCGGGGCGCTGAAGAGGCTCGGTCGCGAGGCCACGCGACCTGAGTCGCGGCCCGCAACGCGACGGAGCGGCGGCGGAGTCGGACTTCGTGATCGTTGAGCACGGTCCGACGAGCGTGGACGAAGCCACGGCGGACCGTGCGAAGCCGCAGCGGTTGGGTCGTTCAACGGACCGCCAGAGCGTCGCGACCAGCTCGCACCACGGGCGCGGAAGCCGAGAGACAGGCCCACCCGCGCGCCCGTTGGCGCAGCACGGCTCCCTCCGGGCCTGCGAGCCCAGCCACGGCCGGCCCCGCCACTGCGGACACCGCCGCCGCGCCCGCCTCGACCGGAGCGGGGCGGGCTTTCGTCCGCAAAAGTCCGGCGGCCATGTGGGGCCCACCCGAAGACCGACTCGCGAGTTCTCAACAGTGCCGCATTCGGGATTCGACCGCGCCTACGAACCTTGTCCCGGTGGCCGAACTGCAATTCGTCCAGAGGAAGGACGGGCAGAAAGCGCCCACGGGATCGAGGAACGGCCCCAGCGAGCCCCAGAGGCGGGCAAGATTCGCCGCACGACGTCCGGGAGGCTCTCGCGGCCCCACCAACGGGAGTTGAGGCGTTTCAGGAACGGCAGAGCGAGAAATTGCTCCACAAGTTATCCACACACGAAAATTGCCAACTCGGGCTTGCAGGCCGACCGCGATCGGCTCCACAGGGCGCGCACAGGCCGTGCTGGAACTTGCAAAGCCACGCCGTCGGGCGCCGCGACCGCTCGCCCGTCCCAAGAGATCGCATTTGGCCCCACGGGACTTCGCGGCGCCGGTCTCTAGACTCCCGGCACCATGACCCAGCGCACTGATCCCGTCGCCGGAGAGACCCTGCTCGAGGTGCGCGGCCTCGTGAAGTCCTTCAAGGGGCGGCGCGTCGTCAACGGCGTGTCCTTCCTCGTGCGCGCCGGCGAGATCGTCGGACTGCTCGGCGCCAACGGCGCGGGCAAGACGACGAGCTTCCGCATGACGGTCGGCCTCACGCGGCCCGATGGCGGAGAGGTGCTGCTGCGCGGCACGGAGTGCTCCAAGCTGGCGATGTTCGAGCGCGCTCGGCTCGGCATGGGCTACCTGCCGCAGGATCGCAGCATCTTCCAGACGCTCACCGTGCGCGACAACGTGCTCGCGGTGCTCGAGACCATGCCCTACTCGCGCGCGCAGCGCGAGGAAGAGGCGACCAAGCTCCTCAAGGAGCTCGAGATCCTGCGCCTCGAGAAGAGCGTCGCGAACACGCTCTCCGGCGGCGAGCAACGCCGCCTCGAGCTCGCGCGCGCGCTCGCGAGCAAGCCGCTGATCCTGCTGCTCGACGAGCCCTTCGCCGGCGTCGACCCGCTCGCCGTCGCGGAGATCCAGGGCCTGATCCGCAGGATGAAGCAGCGCAATCTCGGCATCCTGATCACCGACCACAACGTGCGCGAGACCTTGCAGCTGTGCGACCGCGCCTACGTGATCGCGAAGGGCGAGCGCATCAAGGACGGCACGCCCGCGGAGATCATCTCCGACGCCAAGGTGCGCGAGGTCTACCTCGGCAATACCTTCGACACGCCCGTCGTCACGGGCGGCAAGGCCTAGCGCAGGTGGAGGCGCGCACGAGCCACGACCTGCGCGTGCAGCGCACGGCGCGCATCGAGGTCGCCGGCGAGGCGCGTGGCGCGCGCGAGCTGTGGATCGTGCTGCACGGCTACGCGCAGACCGCGAGCGAGATGCTCACGGCGTGCGCGCCGCTCGCGCGCGAAGGCCGGCTGCTCGTCGCGCCCGAGGCGCTCTCGCGCTTCTATCGCCGCGGCTCCTCGGGACCGATCGGCGCGAGCTGGATGACGCGCGAGGCGCGCGAGCGCGAGATCGCGGACTACGTGGCCTATCTCGACGACGTGGCGCACTGGATCCGGCGCGAGCTCGGGTGCGACCTCGCCCCCACCGTGCTCGGCTTCTCGCAGGGCGTCGCCACGGCCTGGCGCTGGGCCGCCCTTGGCAGCGTGCGCCCGCAACGCCTGATCGCCTGCGGCGCGGGCATCCCGCCGGACCTCGACCTCGCCGCCGTGCGCGAGAAACTCGCCCACGTGGGCCTCGACTTCGTGCGTGGCGTGGAGGACAGCTACCACACCGCCGAGTGGGCCGAGCGCGACCGCGAGCGGCTCGCCGCGCTGGACCTCGCGTGCCATCTGCACGAGTTCGTCGGCGGCCACGAGCTCCCTCCCGACCTCCTGCGCGCGCTCTGAGCGCGTGCGACGCGACAGAGTCTCGAGACAGTCGGAGGCGCGCAAGGCACCGATCCTGACGAAGTGGTCGGCTCGGGCTGCGGGGACACGGCGCGCCGACCGCGAGCCGTGGCTCGATGCCCCCGCGCAGCGGGAAGTTCCTCGGTCGCGCGCACAAGTTGCGCGCCTTGACCATTCGAAACTACGGCCGCTAACCTCCCGGATTGGGATGGCAGCCGCGCGCTTCGCCGCGGACCCGCCCCTCACAAGGCACACCGACATGAAGATCATCGCCTGCGTCAAGCGCGTCCCGCTCACGGACGCGCAGGTCAAGATCGGCGCCGACGGCGCCAGCATCGACCCCACCGGTCTCGTCTACAGCCTGTCGTTCTACGACGACCTCGCTGTCGAGGAGGCGATCAAGACCAAGGAGAAGCTCGGCGGCGAGGTGACGGTGCTCACCCTCGGTTCCTCCGACGCGAGCAAGGAGCTGCGCGAGTGCCTCGCGAAGGGCGCGGACAACGCGACCATCCTGCTCGACCCCAACTGGGCGGCCCGCGACGCTCGCTCGACCGCCAAGGCACTCGCCGCCCGCATTCAGGAGCTCGGCGCCGAGCTCGTGTTCTGCGGCCGCGTCGCCACGGACCGCGACCAGAGCGCCGTGGGCACGATGCTCTCGTCGTACCTCGGCTGGGCCTGCGTGACCGACGTCACCAAGCTCGAGCTCACGGCCACCGGCGGCACCGCCCAGCGCGAGACCGAGTCGGGCATCGAGACCGTCGCGTTCTCGCTCCCGGCGGTCATCACCTGCGACAAGGGCCTGAACGAGCCGCGCCTCGCGGGCTTGAAGGGCATCATGGCCGCCAAGAAGAAGACCATCGACGAGACCAAGCCGGTCGACGTCGAGAGCTCCGTGAAGGTGCTCAAGGTCGAGCTCCCGGCCGCCCGCAAGGCCGGTCGCATCGTGGGCGAGGGCGCGGCCGCCGTGCCGGCGCTCATGGACGCCCTGCGCAACGAAGCCAAGGTCCTCTAGGAAGAAAGCGAAGGCACACCCATGACCTCGATCCTCGTCTTCGTCGAGCACAAGGACGGCACCCCGCGTCGCGCCAGCCTCGAGGCGCTCGGCGCCGCGGTCGCCACCGGCCTCACCCCCATCGCCCTCGTCACCGGGCCGGGCGCCGCGCATGCGGCCGCTCCGCTCTCGGCCGCGGGCGCCAAGAAGCTCGTCGTCGTCACCGGCGCCGACCACTACAGC
>CAITGX010000169.1 GCA_903892045.1 uncultured Planctomycetota bacterium
GCACATCGCGATCGAGCTGGATCGTCACCGCGCGCAGCCGCGCGAGCGGAGCCTCGGGCACGACCGTCGCAATCGCCACCAGCCGCGCGCGCAACAGCTCCAGTGCCTGCTTGCCGCGCGCCGCATCGTCGCCCTCGAGCAGCCGTCGATCGACGCGCACCTTCCAGCCCTCGAGCTCCTGCACGACGTGCCGCTCAGGGCCGGAACCAGCGGTCGACTCGAACGCGGCCAGGGACACGAGAATGGCGACCGAGGCAAGGGCAGTGCGCATGCTGGCGATGCTAAGCGCACACGCGACGGCCAGCAATCCGTGCTCGCCAGCACCTCGAGCCTCGCCCCGGAGTTGCAGCAAGAGTCCGGGGCAAGGCTCTACAGGACTCTTGCACTACGTCGCCGCCAGCAAGCCCGCCACTCCTTGCACCCACAACACGACGTGAATATTGTTTTTTGCGCTTGGATCACAAGATCTAGGCTCGTCATGGCCCGCAAGCCCATCCATATCGTCGCACGCACATCGGACTGGAACGTCCTGATGTCGCCGGTGCGCTTCGAGCTGCTCGAGGTCATGCGCTCGATCGCTCCCTGCTCGGTGCGCGAAATGGCGCTGGCCCTCGACCGACCCGCGGACACGCTGTATCCGCACCTGCGCAAGCTGCTGAAGGTGGGCGTGCTGGTCGCGGCTGGCGAGCGGCCGGGGCGCACGCGACCCGAGCAGGTCTACGACCTCGTTGCGGATGACCTCCGGCCCGGTTTCGGCGGCACCAGCCGTCGGGCGACGGGGGCCGCCATCGATCGCTCCCTGCAGACCATGGCGAGCATTGTCTCGCGTGCGTCCCGCAAGGCCGCCGACACGGCACTGTTCGCGTACGGTCCCGAGTTTCGCAACGTCATCGGCAAGCTGGAAAACGCGTGGCTGGACGCCGAGGAGCTGGCGCACGTGCGGGAGCGCCTGCTGTCGCTGAAGCGCTACCTCGATGCGCGCAAGGGACGCCGCGCCGGGGCGCTCTACCTAGCGGCGTTCTTCGTGGTTCCCGTGGTTCGCTCGCGCGGTGCGAAGCGACGCACGGTCCAGTCTTCCACTCCACCCGGCAAGCGCCGCGCTCGCGCTCGCTGATCAAGTTCGACCCGTCCCATGCTCCTCCTCCCGACATCCACCATGACTGCGCTCGTTTCGCTCCCCATCCAAGTCGCGCTGTCCCTGCTCCTCGCCGCGCTGCCGACGGCCGCGCAACCTCTCGCTGCGCTCACCGCGGGGGGATTCCAGGCCGAGGCTCCGCTTCCGAGGCGCGCGGGACCGCTCGGAGTCCGGTTGGGCGAGAGCTCTCCCCAAGGGCTCGAGATCCCGGAGCTCGTGCCCGGGTCCCCGGCCGCAAAGGCCGGCATGCAGCCGGGCGGACACCTGCGAGCCGCGCGCGGGCAGCAGGTGCGCAGCCGCGAGGAGCTGCGCGACATCCTGCGCACGGTGAGGGCAGGCGAGGTTGTCGAGCTGCAACTGGTGCACGCGGACGGTTCCGAGCACGTGTACGCGGTGACTGCCGAGGCTGCCTACGAGAGTGTGCCGGGCAGCAGCGTCCGCTACGACAGCGTGCGTGTCCCAGCCGGCTACCGGCTGCGTACGATCATCACCGAGCCGGAGCGCTCGCCGCTGGCGCGAGACGGCAAGCTCCCGGCCTTCCTGTACGTGCAGGGCATCGTGTGCGACTCGATCGACCGACCCACGCTGCCCGAGGCGGTCGACACGCGCATCGTCCGCGCCATGGCCGCGGCCGGGTTTGTCACGCTGCGAGTGGACAAGCCCGGTCTCGGCGACAGCGAAGGGCCGCCTTGCAGCGAGATCGACCTGCAGACCGAGCTCGCCGGCTATGTAGCGGCCCTCCGGCAGCTCGCTTCGATGCCCACCGTCGACCCGAGCCGCATCTACGTCTTCGGCCACTCCATGGGCGGCGTGATGGCGCCATTCCTCGCGAAGGAAGTCCCCGTGCGCGGCATCGCCGTCTACGGCACGCTCGCGCGCACATGGTTCGAGTATCAGCTCGAGAACGTACGACGTCAGGCAGCTCTGCAGCCCGGCATCTCAGAGGCGGATGTCACGGAGGCCGTGCTCGCGGAGACTCGCTCGAGCTCGATGATCCTCGTCGAGAAGAAGTCGCTCGGCGACGCGTGGACGCGCTGGCCGGAACTCCGCCAGCCCACGCAGGGCACCATGCTCGACGAGAATCACATGTCGACGCGCAGCATGGCGTTTTTTCACCAGCTGCAGGACCTCAACATCGCGCGCGCTTGGCAGGAGTCTAGCAGTGCGGTGCTGGCCATCTACGGCGAGTACGACTGGGTGACGGCGCTGTCGGATCACGAGAAGATCGTCGCCATCGCAAATGCGCGCACGCCCGGGGCGGGCACGTTGCTCGTGCGACCGAAGGCCGACCACGCCTTCACTACACATGCATCGCTCGCGGAGAGCGTGACGCGCATGGGCGAAGGCCAGTGGGACGACGGTCTGCCGCGCGAGCTCCAGCGCTGGATCGCGACTGTCGAGGGAGGGCCTGTTGCAGCGCTCGAGGAGGTGACGCCCGTCTCGGCCAACGAGCTGGTGACTTGGCAGCGGCTGGCGACCGAGAGCTATCCGGGAAAGCAGGACGACATCTTCTTCGCGAGCGGCTCCGTCGGGTGGTACGGCAACGGAGCCGGGAAGCTGTTCCGCACGCTCGACGGCGGTGATTCGTGGAACAAGGTGTGGGAGCGCCCCGGCACATTCGTGCGCTGCCTCGCCTTCGTCGACGAGCAGGTGGGCGTGCTCGGCAACATCGGGCCGGGCTACTTCCCTGGCGTGAAGGACGACGTGCCGCTCTATCGCACGGAGGACGGAGGCCTCTCCTGGACTCCCATCACCGCCATCGAAGGTCCGCCGGTCGTCGGGCTGTGCGCCTTCGACATCCTGCAAGTTCCGTTCATCAACGCGGGCGTACTCGACCACAAGCCTCGCATCGTTGGGGTCGGTCGTGTCGGCGGTCCAGCCGCCTACATCTGGTCGGACGACCTTGGGCTCACGTGGAAACAGGGAACCCTGCCGGCGATCGCTGCCATGGCCTTCGACGTCAAGTTCCTCGACGAGCGGCGCGGCTTCCTCGCATCCGCCACGAGCACGGACGTGTCGGCGGCGAGCGCGCTGATCCTCGCAACGGACGACGGCGGCGCCTCGTGGCGCGAGGTCTATCGCTCAGCTCGTCCTTACGAGCTCACGTGGAAGTTCGCCTTCCCGGAAGTCAATGTCGGCTACTGCACGATCCAGTCGTACAACCCGGATCCGGCGGCGTCCGCGCGCTACGTCGCCAAGACCATCGATGGTGGGCGCACGTGGACCGAGCTGCCGCTGGTCGAGGATCCGCGCGTGCGCGAGTTCGGCATCGCGTTCCTCGACGCGAGCACGGGCTGGGTTGGAGCTGTTCCTCACGGGTTCCTGACGACGGACGGCGGAGCCACCTGGCAGGCCGCGTCCTTTGGAAACGCCGTGAACAAGATCCGGCTGCTGCGAAGCGCGGAGGGGATCACGGGATTTGCCATCGGGACCGATGTCCATCGCCTCCGGATGTCGAACGCGAAGCAACGCTAGCTTGCGATGGGAGGGTTGGCTCGGACGCATCGGAGCATGTGCATGGACCGTCGGCATGCACTCTGGCGCCATGTCTTCAGGCGAGCGTCGTTTTCGCGAGGTCCTATCACCCCGAGCGACGCGCACGCTAGCCGCTCCTTACCTCTCTCGGCGAACCTCGTCGGGAGGAAGCGAGACGATCGCCAGCGGACGCGAGGCGAGAACTGCGCGGTAGCGGAGTAGCTCGGCACATGAGATCGTGCTGGAGGCCCGTCTCGTCGAGACTTTGCTCATGAATGCACTCACCAGCGCACGTCGCTTCTCGCACTGCCTCGCTTGGCTGTTCGTCGCCGCGTCGATCGTCGCGTCGCTGGCTGGAGTCGCACGCGCGCAGCAGGACGACACGACGCTGCGGGTCTTCATCTTCGCCGGGCAATCCAACATGGTTGGGAGCGACTCGCGCGCGAGTGACGTGAAGCTGTATGCGCCGTTCGCCGGACTCGAGGAGCCGCAGCCGGACGTGAAGTTCTCGTACTGCATCGGACGCGAGGAGAAGCGCAAGTCCGACGGCTGGGTGGCGCTCGCGCCCGTGGATGCGGTCGTCGGTCCCGAGCTGAGCTTCGCGCGGCGCGTGAGCGAGCACGTGAAGGCCCCCATCGCGATCGTCAAGGTCGCGGCCGGTGGCACGACACTCGGCGGAGACTGGAACCCCGACGAACCCAGCGGCTTCAAGCTCTACCCGCTCGCGCTCGACTGGATTCGCAACGCGCTCGCGGACCTCGACCGGCGCAAGCTCTCGTATCGCATCGAAGGCTTCGTGTGGCATCAGGGCGAGAACGACATGTTCCAGAAGGAGTACCGCGCCGCCTACGCGCGCAACCTCGCGAACTTCATGGCGAGCTGGCGCCGCGACCTCAAGACGCCCGCGCTGCGCTTCTACGTCGGCGAGCTGTGCACGAAGACCATCTGGGGCATGGACCACCGCGCCGAGATGAACGCGATCGGCCTCGCGCAGCGCGAGGTGACGGATGCGGATCCGCTCGCGGACTTCGTGCCGACGGCGCACATCGCCATCGAGATCGGCGGGGACGGGGGCCTGCACTACCACTACGGCACGCTCGGCCAGCTCGAGCATGGCGTCCACCACGCCGACGCGTACCTGCGCACGCTGGGCAAGGAACCGAAGAGCGCGCGCCCGCTTGCGACATGGCCCTACCCAAAAGGCGGGAGAGTCCAGCTGTTCGTGCTCGCGGGGCATCGCAACATGGAGGGTGAGCGCGCGTTCGTCGAGGATCTCGGCCAGCTCAAGGGCAAGGGCGCGCTCGCCAAGGACAACGCGCGCATCGCCTTCCGCTACAGCCTCGGCGGCGGCTTCAAGGTCTCCGACGGCTGGGAACCCCTCGGGCCCGCAGGCTGCTACGACACGTTCGGGCCCGAGCTCAGCTTCGGCGCGGCTCTCGCGCGCAAGTCGAAGGACGACATCGCGATCGCCAAGTTCACGCACAGCGGCTCGCAGGTCGTCGACTGGAGTCCGGCGGGCAGCGAGACGCCTTCGCGCAACCTGTATCCGGCGTTCCTCGAGTTCGTGCGCTCGTCGATGCAGGATCTGGCCGCCCGTGGGCAGGAGGTCGAGCTGGCCGGGATCTTCTATCACCTCGGCGAGAACGACATGTCGTTCGCCCCGTATCGACGCAAGGCGATCGAGCAGCTCTCCACCCTCGTCGACGCGAGTCGCAGGGACCTTGCACTCCCGCACTTGCGCTGGTTCGTGAGCCAGCAGCCCCCGACCGACACCGAAGGCGTGCGTTCCATCGACGTCACCGCGCAGCTCGCCCAGCTCGCCGCAGCGGACCCGCACTTCCTCCACATTCGCGCCTTCGAGCTGCCCGGAATGGAGTCCCCACTCGTGATCACGACCCCTGGCATCGTCGCGCTCGGCGAGCTGCTGGCCACGAGCTATCTCAAGAGTCGCTGAGCCGCCTCCGGCCGCTGTACGAGCCGCACCGGGCTGTCCCTGACACTCGGCAGCGGCCCCGGTGCGCCCGACGACTCCGATGCGTCGCGAGGATCCGGCTGGATCGCGAGCTTGGCATGGCCGCAGTCCCGCGCGTCCGCGCGCGCTCGGAGGTCCCGCACGAGCCTCTCAAGGGAACAGGCGCTCACGCGCCTCCTCCTGCATCGCGACGACGGCGGGATTGCGGATCCGACGCTCGGCGGAGATCGCGTAGAAGCGCACACGCAGTCCTTCGGACTCACCCACCATGCGCACGTCGTACTGGCGCTCGATGTCACGCCGCAGTGCAACGGGCGCTGGAAACACGCCGACGCCCATCTGCCCGAGCGACTTCATCAGGGCACTGTCCGCAACCTCGGCAGCGATCGTCGGCCGGATGCCGCGCGCTTCGAGCCATGCGTCGAGCTCCCGTCGCTGGGCGCTCTCCTCGGTCGCGAGCAGCAGGGGAACGCCCGC
>CAITGX010000170.1 GCA_903892045.1 uncultured Planctomycetota bacterium
AAGACCGCGACGTCGCCCGCTCAGGTGACCATCGACAACACGCTCGGGAACACTCCCGACGTCGCCGTCGCCTACCACGCGACCCAGCTGACGCCCGTCGCGGCGGTGCGCGGCGATGGCAACGTGTCGCTCTGGGATCTCGCGACGGGGACACGGACACAGACGGACTACTTCGCCGTGCTCCCCTGTGGAGGCGGCGGCAGTGGCGGCGTCGCGATCGGGTGCTCGGACTCGATCGTGATGTCGGGCTCGCGCTACGCGACCATCACCAACTACCAGTACCCACTGTCGATCGCCGCGATCGAGAAGTCCTCCGCGATCGTGATCGGTGCGGTGGCCGGCTCCGGGGCGAACTTCCCGCGCACTCACCAGCTGACGGGAAACCCCAACACGAATCCCCCCTGCACCGCGCAGCCCTACGTGCTGCACGACCTGGTCATGACACCCGACGGTCTCTTCACCGCCGTGGGCGGATCGCGGGTGCTCGCCGTGCTCCGCAACCGCGACGGCACGCTGTCCGACCTTCAGGCCAACTCCGACCTGCCGACCCCGCGCTTCGTCGTCAGTCCCACCGAGTGGCAGACCACCGACTCGATCGAAGCCACCAACCGGCGCATCGTCTTCATCGGCAACGAGGCACCGTTCAGCGAGAGCCCCGTTCCGCAGGGAACCCCCGACACGGACACGTTTCGCGTGACGATTGGCGACGTCGACCAGCCCACGCCCTCCTACTGGCACTACCGCCCGGCGGACGTGGGGCTCTCCGCGAGCACGCCTTCACGCGTCCACGACCTCGCCATCAGCCCCAGTGGATCAAGGGCCGCCGTGACGACCCGGGCAGGACTTCTCGTGTTCGATCTCACGGCGCATGTTGGGTCGCTTCAAGCGCCTCCAGCGCCGCCCTTGTTCTACCCCAACGCGCCCGACCCGTTGCGCTTCGGGAGGAATATCCCGGCTGGGAGCAATTTCGAGTCAACATCGAATGCAGTGTTCTGCTCTGACTCTGTTGTATGTGCGGAGGGAACAGTCGTGGCGATCGGGCGAAACAGATCGACGCCGCCGAGCGGTGAGGTTTTTGTGCTCAATCTGATGAATGGCAGTGCGACCACAGTCAACTTGGGTGTAAACCACATCCCGACCGACCTATCGATTACCGCCGACGGGACCCTTGTGGCAGTTCGTTCCATTCACCGGCTTGGCACTGTCGTTGCCAATACCTCCCGCGTTTCTGTGCTGGCGCTCCCTTCAGGTGTCTTGATCGCAGACTTCAGCAACGCAGCTCCGCTTCCCTTGACCGACATTGGCCACGCGCTCGGTCGCGATCAGATCGAGTGCAGCAATCACTTTGCGTTGTCCGCGGGCGAGAATCTCCCGGTCACTTGGACGGCGCAAACAGCGTCCGGCTTCACCGGTTGGATTCAGGTTGTGAGGTTGAAATGAACAGAAACCCCGACCGGGCCCGGCTGATGTCACACGCTGTCGCGATCCTCTCGACCGCAATGCCCTGCGTGGCTCAAGCGACCCTTCGATGCGCAGCGCGGGAAGATGGTCGACGCCAGTCGTTTTCTGCCTTGTCTCACGCGCGGTCCATGTCTCCGGACGGCCGCTGGCTGGCGTTCGCGTCCGATAGCTCTTCGGAGGTTGGCGTGTTCCTCCGCGATCTCCTGACCGGAGAGCTGTTTCCGGTTTCGATCGGCCTGCAAGGCAACCTGCGCGGTGGCTTCCTGCCGACCGTCACTTCCGACGGTTCGAGAGTTGCGTTCTTGAGTGCGGACGGCGAGCTGGTCCCAAATGACACCAACCAGCAGACAGACGTGTTCGTATGGACACGAGCGACGCGCTCGCTCGCTCGCGCCAACGTCGACGGAAACGGCAGCCAGAGTGTCGGCTTGGCGTACAGCGCCGTCATCTCTCGGGACGGGTCCACTGTTGCCTTCAGCAGTTACGCCGGGGATCTGGTACCGGGAGACACGAACGGGGAGCTGGACTTCTTCATGCATCATCTGGCCACTGGCCTGACCTTGCGCGTGAGCGAGGGGTCGAACGGCCAGCAAGGATTGCCGACCTGTTCCTCACCGGGCCCGCTCTGCGTGACGCGCCCGAAGCTGGACGTCTCCGACGACGGCCGGTTCATCGCTTTCGAATCGTGGATGACCAATCTCGTTCCGAATGACTCGGCGGGACTCGATGTCTTCGTGCACGATTGGTTCACTGGGACGACGCAGCGCGTGAGCGAGGCCGCAGGCGGCGGCAACTCCACGGGAAGCAGTTCTTCACCCTCCATCTCCGGCGACGGCCGGTGGGTCGCGTTTCACGCCATTGCAAACGACCTCGTACCGGGAGCTGGCCCGGGCGCCTACCTCAGGGATCTGGCCAGTGGAGTGACTTCGACGCTGGGTTTCGGGCCGAACGGCTCTCACATCGGCGGGGGGATCTTGCCCCAGCCGGTGCTCTCGCAGAATGGGCATTTCGTCGCGTTCGTCACGGACGTGGATCTTCTCGTCCCCGACGATCAAGACGGGCAAGTCGACCTGTTCGTGCAGCGACTCGGCTCGACCCAGATCGAACTCGTGAGCCGTGGCGCGGGCGGATCGAACCTCTCGAACTCGACTTTCGACTGGAACTCGATCGGGAGCCCTGCGCACGGCGTCACCAACGACGGCCGCGTGATGTTCCGTGCGGCTGCAAGCGCGATCGTGGGGGAGCCGTCGCCGTCGCCATTCACGGTCGCGCTGCACGATCCCTTGATGCGAACGAACGCCGTCAGCGATTACTGCACCGCCAAGACGAACAGCCTGGGTTGCGTGCCGCGCATGACGGTGTGCGGAGCGCCGTCGATGAGCGCGGGGCAGCGCTTCGCGCTGATCGCGGAGAACGTGCGCAGCCACAAGACGGGTTTCCTCGTTTGGTCGACGAGTTCGCTGGCCGTGCCGTTCGATGGAGGGACGCTGTGCATCGGCACGCCGCGACGGAGGACGCCCGCACAGGACTCGGGCGGCGCGAGCGGTGCTGACGACTGCACGGGCGCCTACTCGTTTTGGTTCGACTCGACCTACGTGACCTCGGTCGGCCTCGCTCCCGGCGATGCGGTCCACGCGCAGTACTACAGCCGCGACCCGTGGCCCTTCTCGCCCAACAACTCCGGTCTCACCAACGCGATCCGTTTCGTCGTGTTGCCATGAGGCCGGTCGAAGGCGCTTGGCAGCTGAAGTGACGGATCGCGTTGAGGTTCCGGCGTAGCTCGGCGTGGAAGCCGGTGTGAGCGATCGCGGTCGGCGGTGCGTGCGCTCTCGCATCACCACCCAGGCTGCGGGCAGCCCTCCGCGGGGCTATGGATGTCTGCGCGGTTGCAGGACCGCACGTTGAGCAACACGCTGCTCCTCGCCCGGGTCGTGCGTTCCCGCTGCCGAATCGTCGCCGCGTCGACTCTCTTCACCCCGGAAGAGCTCAAGTGCGATCTCCGTGGCCTGCAACGGACGTTAGGACCCGCGTGCGTCTCGGTGCAGGTGGACAGTCGCTACGCTCGCGGGCGCCGACTAGCTTCCCGCAACCGCGAGCTTCGAGTCGCTCGGCATCGTGAGCGAGTTCTGGCGTGACTTGAGGCCGAGCGGCGCTGCGAGGAACTCGAGCCCGGCGTCGCGGTGAACTTCGTCGCTTCGACGAGCGACGAACCTCTCGGCGAACGCGCTGCTCAAGACGAGCGCGCCCCCGCCGCGGGGGCGAGGGCGCATTCTCCAGCAGTGCCGCGCGGATCACCTCGCAGGCGCCCCAGAGGGCAGCGGATCGAAGAAGCCCGCGAGCAGGGCCTCGCGCCGCGTGCGCAATTCGCGGTCGATGCGAGTCGCAAGCTCGCGGTACTCCTTGTTGCCGCGCATGCGCTGCTCGAGATCGGCGAGGTCATCGGCGAGCTGCGTGTAGAACTTCGCTTCCTCGGCCAGCCACTTGCCGATCCGACGGTAGGGCTCGTCGGGCAGTTCGAACAGGCGCGTCGCCTGCTGCTCGAGTTGCAGCGCCCAGCCTCCGACCGGGCCCATCCAGCGGCCTCCGCTCTTCGTGCCCATGTGGATCGGGAAGCACAGCAGCCCGAGGTCCCCGACGCGTGCATCCACGAGCCCGAGCTGCGCGGACAACCGCGAGTCGAGCGCCACGAAGTGCGTGGAGTCGCGCAGCAACTCGTCCTTGAGGGCCCGGGTGCAGGTGCGCGCGAAGACCGCCTTCTGTCCCGCGGCGAACTTGCGTTCGAGGCGCTTCTCCTCGTCGACTTCGCTCGGCCGCGGCGCCAAGCCCAGCTCGGCTTGCGAGCGCAGGCGCTGTTGCAGGGTGGTGAGCATCGAGCGCTCGCGCTCGCGCTCCTGGAGCTTGAACTTCAGGCCCTGCGCGAGTTGCTGGTGAGCGAGCAGCTTGCGCGCCTCGCGGACGTGCTCCACCTCCGGCGTCGGGATTGCGCGCAGCTCGCCGAGACGCCGCTCGGCCTCCGCGCGCCGCCCTTCGAGGAACGCCAGCGACAGCGTGTCGAGGTCGATCACATCCGCGAGCCCGTCCTTGTAGTCCTGCACGGGAGTGCGCGGTGCGAGCGCGAAGATCTCGGCCGGCGCCGGAGCCGCAACGGCCACGCTCGTCGACGGCTCGAGTAATCCTCCGAGGGTCGCTTCGATCCAATCTTCCCGGGCGCGATCGATGCCGCGGTAGTCGCCCGTCTGAGCGAGTTCGGCGATGCGCTTGGCGAACTCCATGCTCGCGCGGAAGTACTCCTGTTGTTCCGATCGCGCCGACTCCATGCGACGGGAGTAGGTGGCCGCGGTCGACTGGGCGTGGTGCACGAGCAAGCGCTGGCGATACTCGGGCTTGGCCGGATCGCCGAGGCGCAGCTGGCCGATCACCGAGGGCCACTTGAGCAGGCCAGCGATCGGCGCGTAGTTGCCGCTGAAGTCGATCCCGACGGCGCTCGTGCAGGCGGTCTCTCCAAGCGGCGGCTGTCCGATGCAACCCGCCAGCAGGATCTTGCCCGCCAGCGCGACCTGCGGGCGCAGCTTGTCGAGGCCCATGCGCAGGCGCTCTCGCTGAGGAAGATCGACCCGGTCGCGCTGCAGGCGCTCGAGCTCGGCTTCCCACTGGGTGGCGCGTTGGCGCAGACGGTCGCGGGAGGTGTGCGCGGCGCGCAGTCCCTGCAGCGCGCACTCTTCCAGCTGCAGGCGCAGCAGCTCGCGCAGCTCCGCGCTCCCGAGGTACTCGGCCGCGTCGGCGCGGCTGGCATGATCGTCGAGCCGCCGCACATCGCCGGTGTTCGGCAGGTGCTCGCGCTCGCGCAGGTTGGCTTGGAGCCGCGCCTCGAGGTCGGCCGGAGTCCAGCGCTCGAGCGGGTACTCCACACCGAGGATCGGGAGACGGTCGGGGCCGCCCGACTGGCGAGGCACGGCCGCTGCGGCGGGCGCAAGCAGCAGGATCAGAGCCGGCAGGCCGGGGAGCAGGGCGGACAGGCGAGGGAGGGCGTGCTTCATGGCTTCGAATCTCGTGCGAGGGTGCTGGGGCGGGCGGCCCACAGGCCGCTTCCGCAGGGGAGCAGGCTCCCCATGCACCCTCGGGCGGAGTCCCGGACCCGACCCAACGCTCGAACTCGCTTTTTCTCGTCCCGGGCCGCCGGCGAGCACCGCAGGACACGCTCCGAGACGCGCTCCAAAACGAGCGCGCCCCCGCCGCGGGGGCGAGGGCGCGCGCAGCGATCGCGGTCGGCGCTCGCTCAGCCGTCGGTCGGCTTGTCCGCGGGCTTTTCGATCGGCTTGTCCGCCTTCGGCTCATCGCCGTCGGCTGCGTCGCGCGCGGCCTTGGCCTCATCGCGATTGCGCTCGCGTTGGCGCAGCTTCTCGCGCTCCGCGCGCTCGGCCTCGCGGCGGGCTTGGCGCTCGCGCATGGCGGCTTCCCACTCCTCGACCTTGGGCATCTCGGCGTCGAAGATCCACGGCTCGATCTTCGCGCGCACATCGGCGCCTGCCTCGGCCTCGACGTGGGCGAGGAACTGCTCGAGGGTCGCGTTGCCGTGCAGGTGGTCGGCGACCCACTTGCGCATGAGAGCGAGGAAGCGCTCGTCGCCGACGCTCTCGCGCACCATGTGCAGGGCGATGGGGCCGCGCACGTAGACGTTGGCGCCGAACATCTCCTCGACCGTCACGTGGCCGGGCGCCGAGGCCTTCATCATGCGCGCCATGCCGTAGTTCGAGCGCACCTTGTCGAGGAACTTCTCCCGACCCGCGTGGGACTCGTAGTACATCCACGCGGCGTACTCGGCGATGCCCTCGTTGATCCAGATGTCGTTCCAGTCCTCGACGCACACCGCGTTGCCGAACCACTGGTGCGCGAGCTCGTGGGCGATGATGTCCTCGGAGCCCGTGCCCGCGCCGTAGACCGGCTTGGTCTGCGTCTCGAGCGCGCCGGGGATGCGCGCGTTGGTGAGGATGTTGCCCGAGATCTCGAACGGATAGGGCCCGAAGGCCTGCGAGAAGAACGCGAGCACCTCGTCGGTCTTCTGGAAGGCCTTGCGCGAGTTCTCCTTCGACTTGCGCGTGAACCAGTTGGTGATCTCGAGCCCCTCGGCGGTGTGGTAGGTCTCCGAGTCGAGCTCGGCGATCGCGACCGTCGCGAGATAGGTCGCCATCGGGTCGCGCGCCTTCCACACGAACGTGCGCGCGGCTTCCTCCTCGATCGTCTCGACGAGCACGCCGTTGGCGACCGCGTCGAGCGGCTTGGGCACGCGCAGCGAGATGCGGAACAGCGCCTTGTCCTTGGGGTGGTCGTTGCACGGGAACCACGTCATCGCGCCCGCGGGCTGGCTGAACACGTAGGCCTCGCCGTCGCGCACGGTCCAGCCCATGGCGAACATCGGCATCGACGGGTCGCGCACGCCCTCGGGCTTGCCGTTGTAGGTGACCGCGCAGTCGAAGGGCTGGCCGAGCGCGAGCGGGGCCGGCGGCGTGACGATCAGCTCGTCGCCTTCGCGCGCGAAGCTCGCCGCCGCGCCGTCGATCGTGATCGCGTCGACGGTCATGCCGTGGAAGTCGAGGTTGAAGCGCGAGAGGTGCTGGGTCGCGGTCGCGCGGATGCGAGTCGTGCCGCGCAGCGGGCCAGCGGCGGCCTCGAGGTCGAGCGCGATGTCGTAGCTCTCGACGTCGTAGCCTCCGTTGCCCTGCTCGGGGATCAGCGAGTCGCCGATGCCCGCCGCGCCCGGGGTGGCGCCCCCGACTTCCGCAGGGATGAGCTCCGGCGGGACGGGCTCCGAGATCGCGACGGGCGTCGGGGCCGGCGTGGGCTCGACCGGCGTCGCCGGCGCGGCCTGCTCCGTCTCGGTGGCGAGGTGAACCGGCTGCGGGGCCGCGGGCTCGCTGGCGCAGGCGGCGAGGAACAGCGGGGCGAAGGGGAGCGCGAGTCGGAAGGGGCGTTTCATGGGGGTTTTCCTGCTGGGGCGCGAGACGTTACCCGGCGCGCCGTCCCTGAAGCGATCCCCGGGCGCCGTTACCGCAGCCCGAACCTCTTTCTTGCATGGCAGAGCGGCCGATCCGGTCCCATGATGGCTCCTCGAACGATGGTCCGGCTCACCCGCATTTACACCAAGACTGGCGATGACGGCACGACGGCGCTCGGCGACGGAAGCCGCCTCGTCAAGCACCACCTGCGCATCCAGGCCTACGGCACGGTCGACGAGCTCTCGAGCCTGATCGGTCTCGCGCTGGTGCAGGGCGGCGTGGAAGAGTCCTTGGCCGCGGTCCTGCGCCGCGTGCAGAACGAGCTCTTCGACGTCGGCGCGGACCTGTGCGTGCCGGGTCAGGCGGGCGACAAGCTGCGCATCACGCCGGTCTACACCGAGCGGCTCGAGCGCGACCTCGACGCGGTCAACGACAAGCTCGCGCCGCTGACGTCGTTCGTGCTGCCCGGTGGCAAGCCCGCCGCCGCATGGCTGCACGTGGCGCGCACGGTCTGCCGTCGCGCCGAGCGCAACATCACCGAACTCGCGGCCTTCCCCGACGAGACGGACCGCGTGAATCCCGAGGTCCTGCGCTACGTCAACCGGCTCTCGGACCTCCTGTTCGTGTTCGCGCGCGCGGCGAACGACGGCGGTTCGCTCGACGTGCTCTGGAAGCCGGGCGCGACGCGCTAGGCGCGCGGCCTCAAGGCTGCCAGGTGAGCTCGACGCCCTCGGAGAGCGAGGTCGTCTTGCACGCGGGCGGATCGCGGAACCAGCCCTGCACCCAAGCCTTGGCGCCGGCATTCCACGGGTAGCCGATGGCGTTGGGGTGCGTCGCGGCCCAATCGTCGAAGTCGAGCGCGAGCGTGCCGTTGCAAGCCCCATTCGTGCCGCCCGTGTCGAGCGCGCTCATGCGCTGGGTCGGCGGCTTGACGCACAGGATGTTGCTGCTCGTGGAGCACCACGGCGAGCTCACGCGGCCCTGCACGCCGTAGAAGAAGAGCCCGGTCTTGCCGCCCTCGACGTTGGAGAGCGAGAGCAGGCAGCTCGTCGCGGTGGAGAGGCTCGGCTGGGCGCTGGCGGCGATCGTGGCGAAGCAGCCATTCGTCGTGCCCGGAAACTGCGGCGTGCAGAAGGTCGTCGGCGCGCTCGCTGCCGCGAAGCACAGGGACCAGTTCCCGAAGCTGCCACTGTCGGCGGGCACCCACCAGTCGTAGGCGCGCAGGATCCACGTGCCGCTCGCCACTGGGATCTGGGAGAGCGGGACGTTGAGGATTCCGTGCGCGCCCGAGGGCCAGTTGCCGAAGGTCTGCGTGTACGTGCCCGGCGGGAGCGTTCCGGGCGCGCAGCCGACGGGCCGTGCCAGCGCGCCGCACGGATCGGTGCCGGCGAGCGCATCGACGAGCGTGTACGTGCCGTTGAAGTCGTCGCTGCAGCCGCCGCCGGGGAGGCCATCGTTCGTCTGCACGAGGTTGTAGCGCGCGCCGCTCGGCGCCTCGAGCACGAGCTGCACGTCGCCGATCCAGGTGTGCGCGAGCGAGTCCACGCGCACGGCGGCGAGCTGTGTCGCGCCCGCGGGCACGGTGACGACGAGCGGCGCGGAGAAGGGCGCGCTCGGGAGCGTCGAGGGCCAGCTGCCGCTCGTTCCGCCGGCCGGAAACGAGCCGCCCGGCGCGCCCGCAGTGCATTGCGGAGCATTCTGCGCGGGCGGCGGCAGCGGCGTGGGGCTGCCGAAGCACAGCTCCCACGAGAGCAGCGCGCCGTTGTCGGAGCCGACGAACCAGTCGTGGACGACGAGCGACCACGCGCCGCTCGCGACCGGGATCTGCTCGAGCGGCACGTTCGCGATGCCCGCGGCGCCCGAGGGCCACGCACCGAAGTCCTGCCGGTAGGTGCCGGGCGCGAGCTGCGTGCCGTTGCACGCGAGGCCCGGCACTGCGTTGCAGCCGCCGGCCGCGATCGGATCGACGAGCTCATACACGCCGAAGAAGTCCGCCGCGCAGGCCCCCGCCGACACGCCGTCGTTCGACTGCAGCAGGTTGTAGGCCTGACCCGCGGGCGAGACGAGCACGAGCTGCACGTCGGAGGCGAAGGTGTGCTTGAGCGCGAACTTCACCGAGCGGATCACGCTGGGGGCCGCCGGCGCGCTCACCTGCTGCGTCGACACGAGCGAGCCACTGGGCAGCATGAGCGGCCAGACCCCGTCGCTCGCCCCGCTCGCCGGAACGAATCCGCCCGGGCCGTTCGACACGCACTGCGCCGCGACGCGCTCGGGCGAGGCCGCGAGGCCGGCGAGAAGGAGCAAGAAGACAGGGGCGCGAAGCATGGGGGGCGGTTGCGGCGCCGCCTGCCGGCACCGCCCTCTCGAAGCTAGCCGGTTTCCGCCAAATGGATAGACCGACCCCTCCTGCGGGCCTGCGGCGCGGTGCTCGACCGCAAAGAGCCTGCCGGAGGCGAGCGCGAGTCCCGTGGCCCGCCGCTGCCCCTCTGGCTAGTCGCCGCCCTCGTCGTCGTCGCTGCCGAGCACGGCGAGGAAGGCCTTCTGCGGGATGTCGACGTTGCCGACCTGCCGCATGCGCCGCTTGCCTTCCTTCTGCTTCTCGAGCAGCTTGCGCTTGCGGGACACGTCGCCGCCGTAGCACTTGGCCGTGACGTCCTTGCGCAGGGCCGAGATCGATTCGCGCGCGATGATGCGGCTTTCGATCGCTGCCTGCAGGGCGATCTCGAACAGGTGGCGCGGGATCTCCTTGCGCATGCGCTTGATGATCGCGCGGCCGCGGTACTCGGCCTGGTCCTTGTGGACGATGCAGGTCAGCGCGTCGACTTCCTTGCCGTTGACGAGGATGCGCAGCTTGACGAGCTTCGACTGCTTGTAGCCGGTGATCTCGTAGTTGAGCGTGCCGTAGCCGCGCGTCGAGCTCTTCAGCTTGTCGAAGAAGTCGTAGATGATCTCGCCGAGCGGCAGGTCGTAGACGAGCTGCACGCGCGTGGGCGAGAGGTGGTCCTGTCGCACGAAGTCCCCGCGATGGTCGGCGGCGATCTTCATCACGTTCCCGATGAACTCCGACGGCGTCATGATCGTGACGCGCGCGTAGGGCTCGTGGATCTCCTCGTACTTGTCGGGGCTCGGCAGCTGGCCCGGCGACTGGATGGTCTTCTCCGAGCCGTCGGGCAGGATGATCTTGTAGGTGACGGTCGGCGCCGTCTGGATCATGTCGAGGTCGTGCTCGCGCTCGAGGCGCTCCTGCACGATCTCCATGTGGAGCAGGCCGAGGAAGCCGCAGCGGAAGCCGAAGCCGAGCGCCTCGCTGGTCACGGCCTCGAAGTTGAACGAGGAGTCCGAGAGCGAGAGCGTCGTCAGGCCTTCGCGCAGGCTCTCGAAGTCGCCGGTGTTCGTCGGGAAGAAGTCCGCGTACACCATGTGGATCGGCGGGCGGTAGCCGGGGAGCATCTCCACCTTCGGCCCCTTGTGGATCGTCATCGTGTCGCCGATGCGCACGTCGCCGAGGTTCTTGATGTTCGAGATGAAGTAGCCGACCTCGCCGGGCCCGAGCTCGCCGCAGCGCGCCATCTTGGGCGTGAAGCGCCCGATCTCGATCGCCTCGTAGGTCTTCTCGGTGCCCATCATGTGGATGAGCTGCCGCTCGCGGATCGTGCCGTCGACCACGCGCAGGTACACGATGATGCCGCGGTACTCGTCGTACTGGGCGTCGAAGATCAGCGCGCGCAGCGGGTCGTCGGCCTTGCCCTTGGGCGCCGGGATCTTCTCGACGATCTGGTCGAGCAGCTCGGGCACGCCGAGGCCCGACTTCGCGCTCACGC
Source organism: uncultured Planctomycetota bacterium (assembly GCA_903892045.1). Classification (GTDB taxonomy): domain Bacteria; phylum Planctomycetota; class UBA1135; order UBA1135; genus F1-120-MAGs118. The sequence goes on from CAITGX010000170.1 coordinate 11,276, forward strand.
CGAGCGCGACCGTGGCGTCGATGCCGATCGAGTTCTCGATCTCTTCCTTGACCACATCGGGCCGCGCGTGGGGCAGGTCGATCTTGTTGATGACCGGCAGGATCTCGAGGTTGCCCTCGACGGCGAGGTAGGCGTTGGCGACGGTCTGGGCCTCGACGCCCTGGCTGGCGTCGACGAGCAGCAGCGCGCCCTCGCAGGCCTGCAGGGCCTTCTGGACCTCGTAGTTGAAGTCGACGTGGCCCGGCGTGTCGATCAGGTTGAGCTCGTAGCGCTCGCCCTTGTACTTGTGGTGGATCGTGACCGCGCTGGCCTTGATCGTGATGCCGCGCTCGCGCTCGAGGTCCATCGAGTCGAGCAGCTGGGCCTTCATGTCGCGCTTGTCGACGGCGCCGGTGACCTCGAGCAGGCGGTCGGCGAGGGTCGACTTGCCGTGGTCGATGTGCGCGATGATCGCGAAGTTGCGGATGAGGCGGTTGTCCACGGTGCGCTCTTCCCCGGGAGGTTCTCGGGGGCGAGGAGTATACGCGCGGACGCTCGCAGCCGCGACTAGCGCGGGTGAGGCAGCGTGGCGAGCAAGCGGACGAGCTCCCGCGAGGCGCGTCCGCGGTGGCTCACGAGGCCCTTTTCCTCGGACGCGAGCTCGGCGAAGCCGCGGCCGGTCTGGGCGAAGCCGGGCTCGGTGAACAGGAACAGCGGGTCGTAGCCGAAGTCGCCGTCCCCGCGCGGGCCGTGCAGGATGCGGCCGTAGGCGTGGCCCGTGACCTCGAGCGCGAGCGTGCCGTCGCCGCGCGCGAGGGCCAGCGCGCAGGTGAAGCGTGCGGTGCGCCGCTCGTCGGGCACGTGCGCGAGGTTGCGCAGGAGCAGCGCGTTGTTCGCGCCATCGGCGCCGTGCTCGCCGGCGTAGCGCGCGCTCTTCACGCCTGGCTCACCGCCGAGCGCGTCGACCTCGAGCCCCGAGTCGTCCGCGAGCGCCCACAGGCCGTGCGCGCGCGCCGCCGAGAGCGCCTTCTTCGCGGCGTTGCCCGCGAACGTGGGCTGGTCCTCGTCGACCTCGGGGATGCCGCCGACCTGCGCGGGCAGGATCACTTCGATGCCGAGCGGCGCGAGCAGGCGCGCGAACTCGGCGTGCTTCTTCTTGTTGCTGCTCGCGAGCAGGAGCTTCATGCCGCGCAGGATAGCGCTCAGGGCTCGTACAGGCGCACCCCGGCCACCAGCTCCTCGAAGGCCGCGAGGTCCTTGGCCCAGCTCGCCGCAATGTCGGCGATGCGCGCGCCGCCGGCGAGCTGAGCGAGCGTCTCGCGGTCGCGCAGCAGGCGGTCGATGCGCTCGAACTGGAAGGTCGCGCCGTGGAGGTCGCGCAGCGTGCGCGCGATGGCGAGCCCGGCCTCGACGGAGCGCACGGCGTCGCGCTCGGTCACGGTGACGTGCACGCCGCCGCAGGCTTCGTTGGCGAACGTGCTCGCGTTGGGCGTGAAGCGGATCGGCGTGAACTCGAGCCCCGGCAGGCGCAGGGCGTTCAGCGCGCGCGCGAGCGCCAGCGGCTCGATCCACGGCGCGCCGAAGCGCTCGAACGGCTCGTCCGTGCCGCGACCGACGGACACGTTGGTCGGCTCGAGCAGCGCGATGCCCGGATACAGCAGCACCTGCGTCTCGTTGCGCAGGTTCGGGCTCGGGTCCTGCCACTCGAGGCCGGTGTCCGCCCAGCGCATCGAGCGCCGCCAGCCCTCGCAGGCCACGACCTCGAGCTCGCACGCGACGCGGAAGTGCTCGCGCTCGAGCCGCGCACGCTCGCCGAGCGTCAGACCGTGCGCGAGCGGCACGGGGCGATTCGAAGTGAAGTCGAGCCGCTCCGGATCCGCCAGCGGGCCCTGCGGCTTCGGCAGCGCGAGCGGGTCGGGACGGTCGAGCACCACGACGCGCACGCCGAGCTCGCCCGCGACCTCCATCGCGTACGCGAGCGTCGACTCGTAGGTGTAGATGCGCGTGCCGACGTGCTGCAGGTCGACGACGAGCGTGTCGCAGCCCGCGAGCATCTCCGCCGTCGGCTTGCGCGTCGCTCCGTACAGCGAGTGGATCACGAGCCCGGTCGCGGGGTCGAGCTCGTTCGCGATCGAGCCCTCGGCGCGCGCGCCGAGGCCGTGCTCGGGCGCGAGAATCGAGCGCAGCTCGACGCCCGGTGCGCGCGCGAGCAGGTCGATCGTGCGCTCGCCCGAGCGCAGGCGCCCGGTGCGATTGGTGAGCAGCGCGACCTTGCGGCCCGCGAGCCGCGCGCAGCCCTCGCGCGCGAGCATGTCCGCGCCCGTCAGCACGCCTTCGCTCGCACGCAGCGCGCGCGCAGCGGCATCGGCGATCGCGCGCCGCAGCTCGCGCGTCTCGCCCTTGCCCGCGGGATGCACGCGGTTGCTGAGCGTGACCACGTAGCCGGTCGTCGCCGGGTCGAGCCACAGCGACGTGCCCGTGAAGCCCGTGTGCCCGAAGCTCGCGCCGCGCGGGAACACGCCGCCGCGCGCTCCCGAGAACTCCGTGTCGCAGTCGAGCGCGAGTGTGCGCAGGCCGCCGCCGGGGAGCGTGCGAGGTGAGAGCATGGACTCGACGGTCGCGGTCGCGAGCACGCGCGCTCCGTCGAGCTCGCCGCCCGCGAGCAGCATGCGACACCAGCGCGACACGTCCGCCGCGGTCGAGAAAAGCCCAGCGTGGCCCGCGGCCCCGCCGAGCGCGAACGCGCGCGGGTCGTGCACCTCGCCGCGCATCCAGCGGCCCGAGCGTTGCTCGGTTGGCGCGCAGCGCGCGGCGAGCTCCGGCGCCGGCGCGAACATCGTGTCGAGCATGCCCAGCGGCTCGAACAGCTCCGCGCGCGCGAAGACGTCGAGCGGGCGACCGTCGACGCGCGCGACGAGCTCTCCGAGCACGATGTAGCCGACGTCGCTGTAGGTGAACTTCGTCCCCGGCGCGCTGCGCGGCTCGAGCGCACAGATGCGCGCCCACATCTCGTCGCGGGTGCCGACGTAGTCGCCGAGCGGGTTGTCCGCGACGAGCCCGCTCGTGTGCAGCAGCAGCATCTCGATCGTGATCGCCTCCTTGCCGCGCACCCCGAACTCCGGCAGGTGGCGCGCCGCGGGCGCCGCGAGCTCGACCGCGCCGCGCTCGACGAGCTTCATCACGCTCGTCGCCGTCGCGATCGGCTTGGTCAACGACGCGAGGTCATAGAGCGTGTCGAGCGTCGCCTCCTCGCGCGGCTCGAGTGCCCGCGCTCCGAACGCACGCTCGAACAGCACCTCGTCTCCGCGCCCGACCGCCACGACCGCCCCGGGCACCTCGCCCGCCGAGATCGCGCGCGTGAGCGCGGCGTCGATCTCGTTCGCGAGCTGCGCGGGCGCCGCAAGGGCGAGCAGCGCGACCGCGAGCGCTCTAGCTGCCCAGCGCCGCACGCTGCAGCTCGAACAGCTGGGTGATCGCGGACGAGCCGTGCGCGAGCATCGTGTCGAGGTGCTCGCGCGAGAACGGCGCGCCTTCGGCCGAGCCCTGCACCTCGATGAACTTGCCCTCGCCCGTCATCACGAGGTTCATGTCCGTCTCGGCCTTGCTGTCCTCGGCGTAGTTGAGGTCGACGAGCACCTCGCTCGCGATCACGCCGACCGACACGGCCGCGAGCTGCGACACGAGTGGCCAGCCGCGCAGCACGCGCTTCTGCTCCATGTGCTTGAAGAGGTCGTGCAGGGCGACGTACGTGCCCGTGATCGCAGCCGTGCGCGTGCCGCCGTCGGCCTGCAGCACGTCGCAGTCGACCCACACCGTGCGCTCGGTCATCTTCGCGAGGTCCACGACGCCGCGCAGCGAGCGCCCGATCAGGCGCTGGATCTCCACCGAGCGCCCGTCGACCTTGCCGTTGCGGTCGCGCGCCTTGCGGTCCTTGGTCGAGCTCGGGAGCATCGAGTATTCCGCCGTCAGCCAGCCCTGCCCGCGGCCCTGCAGGAACGGAGGCACGCCGTCGGTGTACATCGCCGTGCACAGCACGCGCGTGTCGCCGAAGGAGACGAGCACCGAGCCGGGCGCGTGCTTGCTGAAGCCGCGCTGGAACGAGACCTGCCTCAACGCATCCGCCGCCCTGCCGTCGATCCGTGCCATCGTGTGTCGTCCTGCGTACTGGGAGAGCCCCGCCGGGAAGCGGGGGCGAAGAGTCTAGCTCGCGCGCGCGAGCGGGCGGCGGACGCGCGCTCGCGCGCACGAAAAATCCGCGCAGGCCCGCGACCAGCGGGGCCGCCGAGCGACGGAGCGAGTGCGGCGGGGAGAAGCCGCGCCTTCGATGGACTTTTCTGCAACGAGCGAGGCAGCGCGCTGCCGCGGCGAGTCGAGTTCGCCGCGCGGCACGAGTCCTCGCTCCGGCTTCGGACGGACTCCTGACTGCACCGGACCGCGGCTGGACCTGACATGGGGCGTCGGGCCGCCGGGACAGGATCGTCGTGCGAAGCAGCGCGCCGCGGGCTCTTCGGGCCCGCACTCCCCGCCGTATCTCTGTCGCGTGCGCGCTCGCTCAGGCGCTCGGCCGCACCTGACGGATGTGCTCGAGCGGGAGCCACTCGCTCGCTGCGTGCGGGCCCACGGTGGCTTCAGGCTCGAGCAACAGGCCGCGGCGGAGGTCGAGCGTGCGCACGCGCCCGCGGAGCTCGCGCTCGCCGAGCTCGACGCACACGCTGCGGGCCTCCAGCTGTGCGGCCGCGAGGAAGCGCGCACCGAGCTCGGGCGATTCGAGGGCGGCCCTCTCGAGGCCGCTCGCGAGTCGCGCGAGCAGGATGCGCTCGGCGCGCTCGAGCGAAGCGGCTCCGCCTTCGAGGGCGATGCTCGTCACGTGCCGCGCGGCGAGCAGCTCGGCGGGGAACTCGACTTGCGCGACGTTGAGGCCGATGCCGACGACGTAGTGAGGCGCCGCGGGATCGAGGCCGCGCGTCTCGACGAGCACGCCGGCGAGCTTGGCGGGCCCGCTCGCGGCGCGGTCGACGACGACATCGTTCGGCCACTTCAGGCGTGCGGAGGCCACGCCGAGCTCGCGAGCCGTCTCGAGCGCGGCGATGCCGGCTGCCACGGTCAGCGCGGCCGGATGCGGCGCGGGAACCCCCGGCAACAGCAGCAGCGAGAGGTACAGCCCGCCGTCGGGCGCGCTGTGCCAAGTCGCGCCGCGGCGACCGCGGCCCGCGGTCTGCTCGCGTGCCACGTGCACGTCGCCGTGCTCGGCCGTGCCAGCGGCGAGAGCCGCGAACAGCCGCTCGCTGGTGGAATCGACGCGCTCGTGGTGATGGACTCGCAGGTGCACGTGGGACGCGGAGTGTACGGCCGCGGACCGTACCTGCGTGCGATGCGCGCGAGCCCCGGCGAATGTCCGGGACTCGAAGTCCGCTCAGGACTCGAGGTTCGTCGAACCCGGGTTGAGCAGGTCCTTGAGCCGCGCCATCACGTTCGAGTGGATCTGGCACACGCGCGACTCGGTGAGCGCGAGCATCTCGCCGATCTCGCGCATCGTGTGACCGACGTCGTAGTACTGCTCGATGATGAAGCGCTCCTTGTGGGAGAGCGACTTCGTGATGTGCAGCATCAGGTCGCGGCGGTTGAGCTCGAAGACGGGGTCGACGGCCTTCTGGTCCTCGACGATCTCGATCTTCTCGCCGCCGCTGTCGTCGTCACGATCGTCCCAGCGCTCGGAGAGCGAGTACATCGTCTTGGCGCGCGACTGGCTCAGCTCGACCGAGAGGGCCGCGTGGTCCATGTCGAGCGCCGAAGCGAGCTCGGCATGGGTCGGCTCGCGACCGTACTCGCCCTGCAGGCGCTGCAGGGTCTTCTCGATGCGGCTCGCCTTGAGGCGCACGAGGCGCGGGACCCAGTCCTGCGAGCGCAGCATGTCGAGGATCGAGCCGCGGATGCGCGTGGTGCAGTAGGTCTTGAACTTGATGCCGCGGTCAGGGTCGAAGCCGCGGATCGCGTCCATCAGGCCGAACGCGCCAGCGCTCTCGAGGTCGCCGAGCTCGATCGACTTGGGCAGGGTCTGGAGCAGGCGCTCGGCGATGTGCTTGACGAGCGGCAGGTGCAGCTCCATCAGCACGTTGCGCATCTCCTCGATGTACTTCTCATCGCGCGTCGCGGCGGTCGCGGCGCGGCGGTAGTAGCCCCAGATGTCCTCGGTGGGCATCTGGCGCAGCTCTTCGAGGGTCGGGCGGTCGGGGTTCTTGGGCTTGATCGAGACGCGAGCCGCCTTGGGCTCCTCGATCTCGGGGATCTTGAGCTTGAGGACGGGGTCGAGCTCTTCGGCTTCCTTGGCGTCCGACTCGCTGAGCGCTTCCTGCTCGGCCTCGACCGGCTCCTCGCCCTCAGCGGCCGCGGTCGCTTCGAGCTCCGGCTCGGGGCGTCCGCCCTTGGCCGGCTTGTTCTTCGCGCCGCTGTTCTTGACGTCGTTGTTCTTCGCCCCGGCGGCAGCCTTCGCGGCGCCCTTGGCGGAGGTCGCCTTGGCGTCCGCCTTCGCGCCTGTCTTCGGGTTCTGGCCAGCGTCCTTCGCCGCCGCGGGCTTCTTGGCCCCGTTCGAGCCTTCTGCGGGCTTGGAGCCGCTCTTTCCGCTGCCCTTGGCGGCGGCGAGGGTCTTGGAGGTCGAACGATCCTTCTTCGCCGGCGCCGCGCTGCTCATGGCGCTTGTTTTCGGCGCCTTGGCGTCGGACTTGAGGCCCTTGGGGCCGGTTTTCTTCGGATCGGCGCCCGCGGCCGACTGGGGCACGACCTTGCCCTTCGCCCCGGCGCTGGCCGAGACGGGCTTGCCCTTGTGGGCGGGTGCTGCGGGAGCTGCCTTGCTCACCGTGCCCTTGCCGGCGACCACCTTGCCAGTGGCGACCTTGCCCGCGGCCCCGTTGCCAGGCGCGCTCAGCGGGGCCTTCGCGGGACTCCTCGAGGGAGTCGGCCGTGCGCTCGCGGCCGCCTTGCGGCCGACCGGCGGGGCGACCGGCGGGGCTACGATCGGCTTGGAACCGCGGGCGTTGGCCTTGGCGGTGGCCGGGGTGCTCTTCTTCTGGGCCATCAGCCGTCTCTAGTACTTCACCAGCGAGTGAACCGCAACGTCGGACAGGCGCTGGCGCCCGTTCAGGAACAAGAGCTCCATCAGGAAGCAGGTGCCAGCGACCGTGCCGCCGACCTGGCGCACGAGCTTGACGGCCGCGCCCATCGTGCCGCCCGTGGCGAGCACATCGTCGACGATCAGCACGCGCTGGCCCTTGGCCACGGCGTCGACATGGATCTCGATGCGATCCGTGCCGTACTCGAGGTCGTAGCTCTGGCTGACGGACTTGTAGGGCAGCTTGCCGGGCTTGCGGATCGGCACGAAGCCCTTGCCCGCGCGCAGGGCCAAGGGGGCGCCGAAGAGGAAGCCGCGCGACTCGATGCCACAGATCACGTCGTAGGACGACGGCGGGACCAGCGCGAGCAGCTGGTCGATGCAGTGCGCGAACGCCGGCCCGTCCTGCAGCAGCGGGGTGATGTCCTTGAACAGGATGCCCGGCTTGGGGAAGTCGGGGACGTCGCGGATGTAGCGTTCGATCACGATGGGGTCCGTCGGTTTCGGCTGGCGGAGGCGAGAGAGCCTCGCAAGGAGTCTGACCTTCGCCGCGCCCGAATGCTCGCGCCGCGGCGGGGGAATCCCGCCCGGGCGGGGCTACATCTCCTCGGGGGCGGGGATGCCAATCAGCCGCAAACCGTTGCCCAGACAGGACTTGGCGCAGCGGACCAGGGCCACGCGGGCGGCTCCTTCCGGCCCGGACGTGCCCAGTACGCGGTTGTCGGAGGACGACACCCACGTCGACACGTCGCGCGAGAGGGCGAGCAGGTACTGCGACAGCTCGCTGGGCTCAGCCTTGGCCGCCGCCGAGCGCACCACGTCGCCGAAGCGGCCGATGGTGACGAGGATCTCGCCGGCGTTCTCGAGCGCCGACCAGTCGGGCTTGGAGCGCAGGGCCGCGTCCTCCGTGGCGGTCGCCTTGCGCAGGATCGAGGCGAGGCGCGCGTGGGTGAACTGCAGGTAGGGGCCCGTGTCGCCCTCGAACGACAGGATCTCGCTCTCGTCGAAGATCACGTCCTTGATGCGCTCGCGCTTGAGGTCATTGAAGACCAGGGCGCCGAGCGCGACCTGGCTCGCGACCTGCGCGCGGTTGGCGAGGGCGGGGTTCTTGGCCTCGATGACCTTCTCCGCGGCCTCGGTGACCTCGTCGAGCAGGTCGTCGAGCACCAGCACCTCGCCGCGCTTGCGGCTGGCGATCTTCTTGCGGCCCGGGCCGAGCAACAGGCCGAAGTCGACGTGCTCGACGCGCGGCTCCCAAGGCTGCTGCATGCGCTTGAGCACGCCCTTGAGCTGGCGGAAGTGGAGCTTTTGCTCTCCGCCGACCACGTACAGGCAGCGCTCGAAGCCGAACTCCTCCCAGCGCGAGAACAGCGCCGCGAGGTCGCGCGTCGCGTAGAGCGTCGTGCCGTTGGTCTGCTGCAGCAGGCAGGGCGTTTCCTTGAGCGACTTGTCGAGCTCGCCGAGCTGCACGACCAGCGCGCCCTGCGAGATCTCGGTCACGCCCGCGGCCTTGACGCGCTCGAGGGTGGGCGCGAGCAGCGGCTCGTACCAGCTCTCGCCGCGCACGAGCTCGTGCGAGACGCCGAGGCGCGCGTAGGTGGCGTTGAAGCCGCGCATGGAGACCTCGGTCACCCAGCGCCACAGCTCGCGCACCTCGCCCTCGCGGCCGCTCTCGAGCTCCTGATACGCCGCGACCGCCTCGGCTTGGAACTGCGCGTCGTCCTTGAGCGCGGTCTTGCTGCGCTGGTACAGGTCGAGCAGGCCCATGACCGGGTCGGCCTCGAGGTCGACCTCGCCCTTCCAGCGCCGCAGCGCGACCACGAGCCCGCCGAACTGCGCGCCCCAGTCACCGATGTGGTTGATGCCGACGACCTTGTAGCCGAGGTGGCGGAACATGCGCACGAGCGCGGCGCCGATGATCGTCGAGCGAATGTGCCCGATGTGCATCGGCTTGGCGATGTTGGGCGAGCTGAAGTCGATGACGATGGTCTTGCCGGCGCCCTCGTCGGAGCTGCCGAAGCGCTCGCCGGCGATCGCGACCTCCGAGCAGATCTCGCGCGCGAGCAGCGGTCGGTCGATGCGGAAGTTCAGGTAGGGGCCCGCGGCGCTGGCCGTGATCCCGTCGAGCTGGCCGGCGAGGGCCGCGGCGAGCTCGGCGGCGACGGCCGGCGGTGCCTGCTTGCGCTCCTTGGCGACGAGGAAGCAGGGGAAGGCGAGGTCGCCGAGCTTGGGGTCGCGCGGGCGCTCGAGCTTGAGCTGGGCCACCGGCTGGCCCGTCAGGCGGGCGAGCGCGGTGAGGATCGGTTCGCTGAAGATCTGCATGGGAGCGCGCAGAGGATAGGACCGGCCGCGCGCCCGCGCCTACGCCATTCCCGGGCCCCGGGCGCTATCCTCTCGCGCGCCATGCCCGCGCCCCCGCCCGACGCTCGCTCGTTCCGCTCCGAAGTGGTCTCGGTCACGCCCTGCGGCGACGACGGCGTGCTGCTGCGCCTCCGTCCCGAGCGCGAGCTGCCGCCGGTGCGCGCCAGCCGCTTCTTCATGCTGCGCCGCGAGGACGCGCTCTCGCCTGCCATCCCGCGTCCGTTCTCGATCTACCGTCAGGACGGGAACGAGCTCGAGTTCCTGATCAAGGTCATGGGCAAGGGCACGAGCGCGCTCGCGCAGAGCGTCCCGGGCACGCGCATCCGCACCGTCGGGCCGCTCGGCAACGGCTGGCCCGCGCTCTCCGGCGGCGGCGCGCCCTGGGTGATGCTCGCCGGTGGCGTCGGCTCCGCTCCCTTCTACATGGCGATCGAGCAGGCACTCGCCGGCATGGACGGCGAGAAGCCCGCCGCGCTCGCGGACTTGCACTTCCTGTTCGGCGCCGCGCGCAAGGGCTTCCTCTACGACGTCGATGCCTTCGAGCGCCTCGGCGTGCGCGTGCACACGGCGACCATCGACGGCAGCCACGGGCACAAGGGCAACGTGCTGCAGCTGCTCGAGGAACTTCAGCGCGCGGGCAAGCTGCCCGAGCGCGTGCGCGTGCTCGCCTGCGGCCCTGAGCGCATGCTCGAGGCGGTCGCGAGCTGGTGCGACGCGCGCGGGCTCGACTGCTGGCTCTCGCTCGAGACCCTGATGGGCTGCGGCGTCGGCATCTGCAACGCCTGCCCGATCCCGACGCGGCCCGAGGGTCCGCGCGGCGCGTGGCCCAACGTGAAGTGCTGCGTCGAGGGCCCGGTCTTCAAGACCGACGAGATCGCCCTGCACGCGCTCGGGCACTAGCCCGCGCGCTCGAGCCCGCTCACTTGGCGCGGCCGAGGTCGCTCTTCAGCTTCTCGAGCGCCTCGCGCAGGCCGGGAGTCCAGCGGCCCGCGGGGTCGCGGGCGAGAGCTTCCTCGAGCGGGGCGACGGCGTCGGCGGGGGAGAGCTGCAGCTGCAGCACTCCGGCGTTGTAGAACGCCTCGACGAGCTGCTGCTCGCGCAGCGGATCGCTCGAGGGTTCCTGCAGCCAGCGCGCGGCATCGGAGAAGGCGCGCAGCGCCTCGTTGGGACGGCCGAGCGCGAACAGCGCCTTGCCGCGGAAGAGGTGCGCGGGCCCGCTCGAACCCTCGATGCGCAGCACCTGCTCGAAGAAGTCGAGCGCGACCTCGAAGCGCTGCTCGCGCGCCGCCATCACGCCGAGCTGGAGGAGCGGGGCGGCGCTCTCAGGCGCGAGCGCGCGGGCGCGGCCGAGCGCCGCGCGTGCGCGATCCCCGAGGTCGAGCTCGATCGCGGCCATGCCGAGCGAGAGCCAGCTCTCGACGTCGTCGGGCGCGAGCTCGACGGCGCGATCAAGGCTCGCGAGCGCGTCGCGCCAGTGCGCGCGCTCGAGCTGCAGGCGGCCGAGGTTGAACCACGCCGCGTGGTGGCGCGGGTTGCACTTCGTGGCGCGCACGAGCTCCGTCTCGGCCTCGTCGACGCGGCCGAGGTGCTTGAGGCTCACGCCGAGCCCGCAGCGCGCCTCCGCGCTCCCCGGCGCACCGTCGGCGAGCTTGTCCGCCAGGTTGCGGAACACGAGTTCGGCCTCGTCGCGCGTGCATTCCTGCGGGACGTGCAGCGCGCACAGCAGGTGGTACCAGCCGACGCCGAGGCTCGACTGGATCTCGTCGAAGGCCGTGACGAGCACGCGCGGGTCCGGCGGCGACTCGGTCGACAGGTCCTGCGCGGCGCAGAACTGGTCGTTGGCCTCGAACAGCAGCACGGCGTCGTTCGTCGCCCGGAAGCGATCGAGCAGCACGCGGCCAAGGCCCCAGCGCACGTACAGGCTGCGCGGGCTGTGCTCGACGCCGTCGCGGAAGAGCGCGAGCTCGTCGTGCCACACGCGCATGCGCGTGACATCGCGCCAGCCCGCGAGTGCGGCGAGCGCGCAGAAACTCGCCAGCGCGGCCGGCTTTCGCAGGCGCTCGAGCGCGAGCGCGACCAGCAACGCCACGCCCAGCGCGCTCACGTAGAGGAAGCGCTCGGAGAGCGGGAAGCGACCGATCGACTCGATGCGCAGCACGGCCGGCGCGATGCCGCCGAGGGCGATCGTGAGCGCCAGCACGACAGCGCGCGCTCCGCGCTTCCACGCGCTGCGCAGGGCGATCACCCACGCCACGAGTGCCGCGACCGCGATCCACAGCTGTGCATCGTCCCACGGGATCTCGGGCCGGACCTCGCGGAATAGGTTGAGTCGCAGCGGCCACGCGAGCAGCGCGAGCGCGCCGCCGAGCAGCTCGACACGCAGCGTGAACGCGCGCAGGGCCGTTTCGCGCAGGTGCGACGTGACGAGGTCAAAGCCGGCAGCGGAGCTGTCGAACACGAGCGTGCGCGCAAGCCAGTACGCCGCGAGCGCCACCAGCGCGGGCAGGTATGCACGCCAACGCGGCTTGCCCTCGCCGCCGAGCGTCCAGTCGAGGGCTGGCGCGAGCGCGAACCACGCCAGCGCGCTCTCCTTCGAAGCCAGCGCCGCGAGCAAGGCGACGGCGGGCAGGAGCGCGAGTCCCGGGCTCCCCGCGCGCCGCCAGCGCGCGAACAGCAGCAGCGAGGCGAACAGCCAGAAACCCGCGAGCGGGTCGTTGATCGCCGAGATCCATGCCACCGACTCGACGTGCACGGGATGCAGCCCGAACAAGAGCGCCGCCGCGGCGGGCACGAACAAGCTCGCGTGCGCGAGCGTCGTGCGCACGAGCGCGAACACGAGCGCGACCGAGCCCAGATGCAGCGCGAGCGACAACGCGTGAAAGCCCCACGGCTCGCCGTCGCCGAGCGCACGCCCCACGAACAGCGCCACGAGCGCCAGCGGCCGCCAGTACCCGACGCGCAGCGCCTGGTCCGGCTCGACGAAGTCCCAGTGCGGCCGCCCGAGCGACTCGCCCAGCTGCTCGAGCCCGCCCAGCGCCGGATTGCGCGCCACGAGCAGCAGGTCGTCGTACACGAGCTCGCCCCCGAGCGCGCCCGCGAACACGGCCGCCACGGCGACCAGCACCGCCGCCAGCACGCCCAGCGTCACCGCCCGCCCAGCCCCTTCACTCTCCTTCGCCACCATCGCGCCGGATGATACGCGCGCCACGCCGCGCGGTTGCGCGCCACTTATCGACATGCCCCATGCGATCGATCGCGCACGGCGCTCGAGCGAAACCGCCCCTGGCTCGCGGCTGGTACTCTCAAGAGTGCAAGGCCATGGACCCGCTGCACGACGTGATCGAGCGACGCATCCGCGAGGCGGAGGAGGCGGGGCTGTTTCGGGACCTGCCGGGGGCGGGGAAGCCGCTCGAGATCGAGGACCTGACGCGGGTGCCCGAGGACCTGCGCGGGGGCTA
>CAITGX010000171.1 GCA_903892045.1 uncultured Planctomycetota bacterium
CTCGAGGTCGCGCAGGTAGCGGTGCAGGTCGCGCCGTCCCTCCGGGAGCAGCAGGATCGGGTAGGCCACAAGCTGTCCCGGCCCGTGGTACGTCGCCTCGCCCCCGCGCTCGACCTCGACGATCGGGAGCCGCGCCTGCGCTACGTCTGCCCGGTCCGTGCCGCGCCCGATCGTGATGACCGGCTCGTGCTCGACGAGCAGCAGCACGTCCCCGATCTCGCCCCGCAGGCGCTGCTCCACGAGCTCGCGCTGCAGCTCGTGCACGACCTCGAAGGAGGTGCGCTGCAGGCGCCGGACCTCCAGCACGCCTTCCGGATAGCGCTTGCCGGTGTCTTGGGGCTCCATCGCGATCGCCGGAGTGTAGCGTGGTGCCCATGCAGTACCGCCGCCTCGGCCGCTCCGGCCTCCAGCTCAGCGCCCTGTCCCTCGGCTCGTGGGTCACCTTCCGCAACCAGCTCGACACGCGCGGCGCGGCCGAACTTATGAAGCAGGCCTTCGACGCGGGCGTGAACTTCTTCGACAACGCCGAGCAGTACGCCGGCGGTGAGTCCGAGCGCATCATGGGCGAGGCCCTGCGGACGCTCGGCCTGCGACGCGACTCGTACACCGTCTCGTCGAAGGTCTTCTGGGGCGGAAAGCTCCCCACCCAGCGCGGCCTCTCGCGCAAGCACATCCGCGACGCCGCCGACGCCGCGCTCGCGCGCCTGCAAGTCGACTACCTCGACCTCTTCTTCTGCCACCGCCCCGACCTCGACACGCCGATCGAGGAGACCGTGCGCGCCATGGGCGACCTCGTGCGGCAGGGCAAGGTCCTCTACTGGGGCACTTCCGAGTGGGAGGCCGATCAGATCGCCGAGGCAGCAGGCATCGCGCGCGCGCTGGGGGTCGACCCGCCGACCATGGAGCAACCCCAGTACAACCTGTTCGTGCGCCACAAGGTCGAGCGCGAGTTCGCTCGGCTCTACGAGTCCCTCGGGCTGGGGACCACCATCTGGTCCCCCCTTGCCTCGGGCATCCTGAGCGGCAAGTACGCAGCCGGCATCCCGGCGGGCTCGCGCATGACCCTCCCGGAGTACCAGTGGCTCCGGGAGCGCCTCGAGAGCCCCACGGGCCGGGAGCAGGTCGAAAAGGCCGGACAGCTGGCCCAGCTCGCGGCGGAGCTCGGGGGTACCCCCTCCCAGCTCGCCATCGCTTGGTGCGTCCGAAACCCGCATGTCAGCACCGTCATTCTGGGCGCCAGCACCCCGGCCCAGCTGGCCGAGAACCTCGCCGCGCTCGACCTGCAGCCGCGCCTGACCTCCGAAATCCTCGTGCGAATCGAGGCCATCGTGGGCAACGCGCCCGCACCGGCCGAGCGCTTCTAGCCCACGGACCGGCCCACGGACCGGCCCATGGGGCCGCCGTGGGCGCCCCCGGGCGACGGACTGTCGCGTCACAAATTTGCGGATTCCTGCCGGAATCCAGAAACTCGGCTATCGTTATCCGGAGCTTCCGGCGCATCAGGAGTGCCGGGCTCCCACTCTCTCTCTCTCTCCCCCTCGTGCAACACCCCAACATGAGAACTTTCGCCACCGCTCTGGCCGCGCTCGCTCTGGGCGCGACGGCTTCGGCTCAGGTCAACCTGCAGTTCAAGCCGCTGGTCACCGTCGACCTCGCGTCGACCGCGACGAGCACCAACTCCGAATTCATCGGATCGAACCCGTCTGCGGTCGCCTGGGATGGCACCGACCTGATCGTCGCCGGCTTCAACGGCGGCGCGGCGACGGCGAACACCGGCCTCGTGCGCGTGTCGAACGTCTTCACGACGCCGACGCTGGGCACTGCCTTCGGTCAGTCGTCGACGGTGACCAACCGTGGTTTCTCCGGCATCGCCGCCCAAGGCGGCCAGATCGCGGCGGCTTGGGATGCGGGCAGCAACTCGCTCAACGCTTGGCGCCTCTTCAACGGCGACGGCACCCTCGCCTGGGCGAGCACCGAGTCGCAGCGCGGCATGGGCGGCATCGACTTTGATCCGGGCTTC
>CAITGX010000172.1 GCA_903892045.1 uncultured Planctomycetota bacterium
CGCTGCCATGACCACAAGTTCGACCCGCTCTCGCAGGCCGACTACTACTCGCTCTTCTCCTACTTCAACTCGAACGAGGAACCGGGCCTGTACTCGCAGGTGCCCGACTCGAATCGAGCGTTCGAGCCGTTCCTCGAAGTGCCCAGCGAGGCGGATCGCGCCGAGCGTGCGCGCCTTGCAGCCGAGCTCGATGCCGAGCGCGCGCGGCTTCTGGAACGCGGTCCGGGCGAGGCGGACGAGCTTGCTCGCTTTCACGCCGAGCTCGCGTCGACGGGGCTCGCATGGTCCACGCCGACGGTCGTCGCGGCGAGCGCGTCGAGCGGCGTGACGTTGACCGCGCAGTCCGACGGCTCCGTGCTCGCGAGCGGCGCGAACCCCGACACGGACACGCACGTGCTGCGGCTGAGCACGCAGGCTGTGGGGCAGCGCTTCCTGCTCGTCGAGGCGCTCGCGCATCCGAGCTTGCCCCACGGACGCGTCGGACGCGCGGAGAACGGCAACGCCGTGCTCAGCGAAGTGCGCGCGGAGATCGTGTCGCTCGCGGACCCCGCGCAGCGTCGCACGCTGCGCCTCGAGTGGGCCTGGGCCGACCACGAGCAGCCCAACGGCGACTTCCGTGCGGTGAACGTGCTCGCCGGCGGCGACAACCTCGGCTGGGCGGTCAACGGCCACCAGCGCGAGGGCTCGCGCGCGCTGCTCCTGCTCGCCGACGAGCCGTTCGGCTTCGAGGGCGGCAGCGAGCTCATGGTCACGCTCGACTACTCCTCGATCTACGCGCGCCACACGCTGGGCTGCGTGCGCGTGCGCACGTCGGCGGCGAGCGACGCCCTGCTGGCGCGCCTGCCGGTCGCGTCGAGCGGCTGGTACCTGTGCGGGCCGTTCAACGGCGAGCGCGCGAGCCTCTTCGAGCGCGCCGACGGTCCCGAGGGCGCCACGACGCTCGACCTCGCGCAGAAGTTCGATGGCAAGGGCTGGTCCTTCGACGAGCGCCGCCTCGACGGCCGCGTGAACGAGCTCCCCGGAGGCGCGAACAACTGCTACGTCGCCAAGCGTCTGTTCGTGCCGACGACGCGCGAGCTCGAGCTCTCGCTCGGCAGCGACGATGGCCTGCGCGTCTTCGTCGACGGCGCCGAAATCTACAAGAACCAGATCGACCGCGCGGCGGCGCCCGACCAGGAGTCCGCGAAGGCGAGCTTCGCCCGCGGCACGCGCAGCGTCGTGTTCAAGGTCGTCAACACGGGAGGCCAGGGCGGCTTCTACTGGCGCGAGAAGAAGCGCGAGGGCGAGCTCGCGGGCGAGCTCGTCGCGGCCGTGCTGCCGCGCGAGGCGCGCTGGCAGGAGCTCGAAGAGCGCCTCGAGCGGCGCTGGCTGACGGACTTCTCGCCGACCTATCGGGCGCGCAGCGAGCGCATCGCAGCGCTCGAGGGAGAGCTGCGTACGCTCGAGAGCCGCATCCCGCGCACGATGGTGATGCGCGAGGCGGCGATGCCGCGCGACACGTTTGTGCTGATGCGCGGCGCCTACGACAAGCCGGACCCGAGCCGCCCGGTCGCGCGCAGCGTGCCCTCGGCGCTCGGCACGTTGCCTCCGGGCTCACCGGCGAACCGCATCGGCCTCGCACAGTGGCTGCTTGCGGCGGACAACCCGCTCGTGGCGCGCGTGGCGGTGAACCGCATCTGGGAGCTCGTGTTCGGCGCGGGCATCGTTTCCACCACGGAGGACTTCGGCCTGCAGGGCGCTTTTCCGACGCATCCCGAGCTGCTCGACTGGCTCGCGGTCGAGTTCCGCGAGAGTGGCTGGGACGTTCAGCACGTGCTGCGCATCCTGCTCTCGAGCGAGGCCTATGCGCAGGTCTCGCGTCGTCGCGAGGACCTCGTCGAGCGCGACCCCGAGAACACGCTGCTCGCGCGCGGAGCGCGTCGCCGCCTGCACGCCGAGGCGATCCGCGATCTCGCGCTCTATACGTCGGGCCTGATGGTCGAGCGCTTCGGCGGGCCTTCGGTGAAGCCCTACCAGCCCGAGGGGCTGTGGCAGGAGGTCGCGATGCCGCAGTCGAACACGCGCCTCTACGAGCGCGGCGAGGGCGAGGCGCTGTGGCGGCGCAGCCTCTACACGTACTGGAAGCGCGCCTGTCCTCCGCCCGCGATGCTGACGCTCGATGCCCCGACGCGCGAGTTCTGCAACATTCGGCGCCTCAACACCAACACGCCGTTGCAGGCGCTGGTGCTGTGGAACGACGAGCAGTTCGTCGAGGCGGCGCGCGCGCTCGCCGCGCGCACGCTGGCCGAGGCGAAGGACGACGACGCGCGGATCTCGCGCGCCTTCCGGCGCGTCACGGCGCAGCTGCCCGACGCGCAGGAACTTGCGCTGCTGCGCGCGGCCCTCGCGGACTTCCGCGAGCGCTATCGCGCGGCGCCTGAGGATGCCCGCGCGCTGATCGAGGTCGGCGAGTCGCCCGTTCCGATGGAGGTCGACGCGGCGGAGCTCGCCGCGTGGACCGTCTTGTGCTCGAGCCTGCTCAACCTCGACGTCGCGATCTGCCGGAGCTGACCATGAACCCGATTCATGAACACTACCTCTCCCTCACGCGCCGTCGCTTCTTCGGCCGTGCCGCCACGACGATCGGCGCAGGGCTGGGTGCGCTGTCGCTGGGCTCGCTGCTCGGCGGCTCCAACGCGCTCGGCGCGCAGGACACGGCTCTGCCGCAGGGACCGCACTTCGCGCCCAAGGCGAAGCGCGTCATCTACCTGCACATGGAGGGCGGCCCGAGCCACCTCGACCTCTACGACTACAAGCCCGAGCTGCGCCGGCGCTTCAATCAGGACCTGCCGGACTCGATCCGCAAGGGCCAGCGCCTGACGACGATGACGAGCGGCCAGTCGCGCTTTCCCGTCGCGCCGTCGATGTTCCGCTTCCAGCGCGCGGAGAACCGCACGGGCGGCGTGTGGCTCTCGGAGATCCTCCCGCACACCGCGAGCGTCGCCAACGAGATCGCCTTCATCCACTCGATGGAGACCGAGGCGATCAACCACGAGCCGGGCATCACGTTCTTCCAGACCGGCAACCAGCAGCCCGGCCGCCCGAGCTTCGGCTCGTGGATGAGCTACGGCCTCGGCTCCGCCAACGCGAACCTGCCGACCTTCGCGGTCATGATCACGCAGGGGCAGGGCAACATGCAGGCGCTTGCCGCGCGCTTCTGGGGCTCGGGCTTCCTCCCGAGCGAGCATCAGGGCTGCAAGCTGCGCTCGAGCGGCGACCCGGTGCTGTACCTGAAGGACCCTCCGGGCGTGGCGCGGCTCGATCGTCGCCGCATGCTCGACCTCGTCGGCGCGCTCAACGAGAAGGAGGCGCGCGAGAGCCTCGACCCTGAGGTCGACGCGCGCATCGCGCAGGCCGAGATGGCCTACCGCATGCAGATGTCGGTGCCCGAGCTCACGGACTTCTCCGACGAGGACGAGGCCACGCTCGCGCTCTACGGCGAGGACGTGCGCAAGCCGGGCACCTTCGCGGCCAACTGCCTGCTCGCGCGGCGCCTCGCGGAGCGCGGCGTGCGCTTCATCCAGCTCTACATGCGCGGCTGGGACCAGCACGGCGGCCTGCCGGGCGAGATCCAGCTGCAGACGAGGGCCGTCGACCGAGCGCAGGCGGCGCTGATCAAGGACTTGCGACGCCGCGGCTTGCTCGACGAGACGCTGATCCTGTGGGCGGGCGAGTTCGGACGCACCGTCTACAGCCAAGGCACGCTGACCGAGACGAACTACGGCCGTGACCACCACCCGCGCGCGTTCACCGTGTGGGCTGCGGGCGGGGGCATCGCGCCCGGCATCAGCTACGGCAAGACCGACGACTACGGCTACAACATCGCGGAGAATCCGGTCACGGTGCACGACCTGCACGCGACGCTGCTGCACGTGCTCGGCTTCGACCATGAGCGCCTTGTCTACCGCCATCAGGGCCGCGACTACCGGCTCACGGACGTCTCGGGCCGCGTGATCCCGGAGCTGCTCGCATGAGGCTCTCGGCCCTCGCTCTCGTGTTCTCTCTCGCCGCCGCTTGCCAGTCGGGCGAGACGAACGCCGCCCTCGTGCCGCCGCGGCCGTCCTCCTACGAGTCGGTCATCGCGCCGATCCTGCAGCAGCGCTGCGTGGGGTGCCATGGCGCGGAGCGCGCGAAGGGCGGGCTGCGCTTGCACACGCCGGTGGCGATTCGTGCGGGCGGAGCGAGCGGCGCGAGCCTCGTCGCGGGCGATCCGGCGTCGAGCGAGCTCGTGCGTCGCTTGCACCTGCCGCTGGCGGACGAGGAGCACATGCCGCCGGACGACAAGCCGCAGCCCGAGCCGACGGAGATCGCGGCGCTCGAGCGCTGGATCGCGGCAGGCGCTCCGTTCGAAGGAGAGGTCGAAGGGCTCTCCGTGCCCGCGCGCAAGCCGCAGCCCGCGGCGTCCATCGTGCCGCCGGCGGATCCCGCCGCTCTCGCGCGCCTGCGAGCGGAGTTGGTGCACGTGCAGCCGCTCTCGGCGGCCTCGACGAGCCTGTGGATCGACTTCGCGGCGATTGCGCCGCGCGCGCAGGACGCGCTGGTCACCGAGCTGCTCGCCGCGCTGCGCCCGCAGGTCGCGGAGCTCGCGCTCGCGCGCAGCCCCGTGGGCGCGGGGACGCTGGCTTTCTGCGCGACGCTGCCGGGCCTCACGCGTCTCGACCTGCGCGACACGAAGGTGGGGGACGTCCAGCTCGCGCGGCTCGGTGCGCACCCGCGCGTGGAGGAGCTCGTCCTCGCGCGCACGGCGATCACGGATGCCTCCGTCGATCAGCTGCTCTCGCTGCCCAAGCTGCGTCACGTCTACCTTTGGGGTTGTGCGCTGTCTGCGGAGTCCGTCGCACGACTGCGCGCACGTCCGGGCCTCGCCGTGGACTTCGGCGACACGCCGGACGCGGCGATCGCTCAGGTGGAGGACCCTCCGAAGTTCACGAGCGACCTGCCGATCCCGGACCTGCCGCCCGCGGGCGACCCGAACGCGCCCGTCAATGCGGCTTGCCCGGTGACGGGCTCACCGATCAACCCGAAGTACACGCGCACCTTCGAAGGCCGCGTGTTCGCCTTCTGCTGCCCCAACTGCCCCGGCGAGTTCGACAGCGACCCCGCCAAGTACGCCGCAAAGTTCCCGGGCTCGCGCTAGCGCGCGTAGGCGCGGCGCGCGAACAGCAGCGTCAGGAACGGCAGCATGTTCGTCTTGTTGGGGATCAAGCTGAAGATCCGCCACAGGCGCGCCGGATTGAAATAGAAGCGGCGGTAGGCCGTCTTGCGCAGGCGCGTGATGGTGCTCTCCGGCACCGTCGAGAGGTTGATCTGCGTCTGGTAGGGCTCGTAGGCCGACCAGTCGTGGGGCAGCTGGAAGCCGGCGTTCTCGACCTGCCGGAAGAGCTCCGTGCCCTTGAACGGAATCACGCGGAAAAACGCTGCCGTGTGGAACGACGAGCGCGCGGCCCAGTCGATCGTCGACTGCATCTCCTCTTCCGTCTCCGAGGGGAAGCCGAGCATGAACGCGCCGTGCACCATCACGCCCTGCTTCGCGATGAAGTCGACGATCTTCTCGACCTTGTCGATCTTCAGGTTCTTCTTCATCACCTTCTGGATGCGCGGGCTGGCGGACTCGACCGCGACCATGCAGCGGTACATGCCGGCCTGCTTCAGCAGCACCACCAGCTCCTCGTCGAGAATGTCGCCGCGGAAGCCGTTGGGGAAGGTCAGCGCGAGCTTGTAGCCGCGCTCGAGGATGCCACGCGCGATCTTCTTCGCGCGCTCCGGCTTGAAGTTGAAGATGTCGTCCATGAAGACGAGCTCCTTCACGCCGTACTGCGTCACGAGCAGGTCGATCTCCGCGAGCACGTGCTCCGCCGAGCGGTCGCGGAACGTCTTGCCGTAGCTGTTGTGGCAGTAGGTGCAGCGCCACGGGCAAGCCCGCGAGCTGAAGATCGTCGCGAACTCCTTGTGCGCGTAGATCACGCCGCCGCGCGGCACCTTGTGGTACTTCGCGTGGTCGATCAGGTCCCAAGCCGGGAACGGCAGCGCGTCGAGGTCCTTCGGGGCCGCGCGATCCGGCTCGTTCACGACCTCGCCGCCGCGCCGCCACGAGAGCCCGAGGCAGCCCGACCAGTCCGTGCGCCCCGCGGCCACGCCGTCGAGCACTTCGGCGAAGGTGAACTCGCCCTCGCCGCGCACGACGAGTTCGACGTTCGGGTCGCGCAGGACGTCCTCGGCCGCGACGCTGGGGTGCGGACCCCCGGCGACGATCACGGCCCGCGGCAGGCGCTCGCGCACCAGCTTCGCCAGCGCGTGAAGGCAGCCGGCCTCGTAGGTCATCGCCGACAGGCCGACCACGTCCGGAGCGAGCTTCACGAGCTCGGCGACGCACTGCTCGGGATCCCAGTCCTCGACCTTCATGTCGAGGATGTGCACGTCCGGGTGCCCGGCGGCGCGGGCCTGCGCCGCGATCATCATGATCCCGAGCGGGTGGACGTGCGTGAACTGCGTGTAGCGGTGGTAGGTCTGGACGAGGGCGGTGCGAACCATGGGACGGCTCGACCCATGGTACCGGAGACCCTTGCGAAAGGTGGAGAGTCCGCAGGCGCGAGAGACGCGAAGCTCGCTAGCATTTGCCACATGCGTCCGCTCCCCGACGCGCGCGAGCAGCTCGAACTCGCGCTGCGCACTGCCAACGGCCACTTCGTCTACGAGTCGGGTCACCACGGCGACTTGTGGATCGATCTCCAGAAGCTTCTGGCTCACACGCCGCACATGCGTGCCTGGGCGAGCGAGATCGCGCGGCTCTCGTATGCGCAGCGCCCTGAAGTGGTCTGCGGACCGCTCGTGGGCGGCGCCTTCGTGTCGCAGTTCGTCGCCTCCGAGCTCGGTCTACCCTGCGTTTTCTCGGAGCGCATCTCCGACGAGGACTCGCGCTTCCGCGTTCCACCCTCCCTGCGCACTCTCGTCGAGGGTGGGCGCGTGCTGCTGCTCGACGACGCCATCAACGCCGGAGCGGCGTGTCGCTCGACCGCGCGCGACCTGCGCGAGGCCGGCGCGACGGTCGTGGCGCTCGCGGCGCTGGTCGAGCTCGGCGACGACGGTACACGGCTCGGAGGCGAGTTCGGGATTCCCTTCCACGTGCTCGCGCGTCGCGAACGCCAGCTGTGGAGACCGGACTCGTGCCCGCTGTGCAAGCGCGGCACGCCCCTGTCCTTCGAGCTGATGCGCGGCTAGTCCGCCGGGATTCGCGCGAGGATGGCCGCGAAGCGCGGATCGGAGCGGAAGCTCTCGAGAGCCGGTGTCGACTCGAGCTCAGCGCGGACGTGGTAGCCGCGCTCGACGGCCTCGCCGAGCAGCGCGAACATGCGCTCGACCGAACGTGTCTCGTCGTCGCCCTTGCGCCGCTGGGCGAGCGCCAGCTCGTTCCAGAGGTCGGCGGCGTAGCGCAGGCGCTCCGCGCTCGTGCCGACCGTCGCGGCGTGGCTCTCGATCGCACGGAACGCGTCGTCCATTCGGCCAGCCCCGAGCAGCGTCAGTGCGTTGCCGTAGCGACCATTGGAGATCAGGTTGCCGACGTCGTCGAGCGCGAGCCGGTCCGTGCTGCAACTCCCGAGCAGCGCCTCGATGCGCGCATAGCACGCGAGCGCGATGTCGAGCTCCTCACCGAGGCCGGTGAGGCTCGCAGCGAGGTTGGTGAGCGCCAGCGACGCGCGCATGCGCAGATCGCAGCGCTCCGGCTGGACCGCCAGCTCGCGCTCGCGCTCCGTTACGAGCTCGCGCTGCAAGGCGAGCGCTCCGCGCACATCCCCGCTGCGAGCCGAATGGACTGCGAGCTTCTCGAGAGCCGTGCTGCGCATGTTGCGGTAGCGCACCGAGTCGGGGAAGTCGCGCAGCAACAGGTCCACACGCGCGATCGCGCTGCGCAGGAAGCGTGCGGCGGCTTCGGTCTCGCCGAGCTCGAAGTGCGGATCCGCCGCGTCGACCTCAGCTTCAGCGATGTCGAAGGCATAGAAGCGCGAGGCGGGGTCGAGCTGTGCCGCGCGCTCGAAGGCCACCAGCGCGGCCAGCGCGTGCTCGCGCGCCTCCTCCTGTCGGGACGCGCGCTCCTCGATCGCCGTCAGCCATCCGAGCCCGCGCCCGCGCGACCAGTGCGGCAGCGGATCGGCGGAATCTCGCCGGGTGGCTTCCTCAGCGCGCTCCACGGCCTCGATGGCAGGCCTCCGGGCATCTTCGTTCCGACCGAGGATCACGAGGGCTTCCGCGTGAGCGAGCAGGGCCTGCGTGAAGCCTGAGGCGGCCGCGGAGTCCTCCTGCTTGCGCCAGAGCGCGATGCCCTCCTCGATGCTCGCGAGGCCCTTGGCCGTCTCCCCGAGCGCACTGAAGCTCTTGCCGTAGGCGACCAGCGC
>CAITGX010000173.1 GCA_903892045.1 uncultured Planctomycetota bacterium
CCGGAGTTGAAGACGGTGGTGCACCCGAAGACCCTGCAGGCGCTGCTCGCGTCGATCCCGACCACGTTGTAGTTGGAGGTGCAGTTGGAGATGACGACGCTCTGGCCTCCATCGATGCCGGCGATGTCGCAGTAGGTCGCCACGCAATCGGTCACGCTGCCGCCGTAGGCCACGCTAATGCCGTTCCCGCCAACGCTGCGCACGACGCAGTTGCGGATCACGAAGTTGTCGTAGCACGCAATTCCATTGCCGATGTTGAAGTACACCTTCAAGTCTTCCAGGGTTCCAACATTGGCTAGACCGCTCAGGAAATCGACTCCATCCCCGCCAAGGCCGTGGATGGACCCGTTGCGCACGCTGTAGCCGGAACCCGAGCCCACGATGCCGTCGAGGGAGCCGAGGCCGCCGGAGATCTCGAACCCGTTGAGGTCGATGGACACATGGTCGGTGGCGATCTCGATGCCGTGCTTGCCGACGCCGACGAACAGGTTGCCGGTCAGGTAGTAAGAGCCTGACTGGACGATCTTGTAGACCGAGTTCGCATCGCCCGGAGTGTTGGTCGCGCTGAGAGCAATGCGCGGCTCGACCTCGGTCAGGCGCTTGCCCGTCTCGGCGACGGCGCCCGGGGGCGGGTTGAGATCGCCGACCGCGAGGATGGCGGCGGCGGCGACGGCAAGCGGAGTGGCTGCGGAGAGAAGCGTGGTGCGCTGCATGGTCTTGTTGGCTAGTAGGTGATGTTGGCCCAAGGCGCGGCGGTCGCCGGAGTGGTCGACGAGCCTCCGGAGGTATTGCTGGCGGCGATGGAGAAGTACGTCGAGCAGGCCGTGAGCTGGTTCCGCACGATCAGGTTGCTCGTGTACCGCTCCAGATTTTCTGGACCGTGGGTTGAGGGTAATCAGGCCGACGCCTTTTGCGCAAGGAGCTCCCTGCGGACGGCCGCGGGGGGACGGTGGCCGTGGCGTTCGATCAGCCAGTGTTCGTTGTAGAGCCGGATCCACTCGGTCACGGCGCGGCGGACGTCTTCAGCGTCGACGAAGTTGCGGACCCATAGGAGCTGCTCCTTGAGGGTCCGGAAGAAGCGCTCGATGCAGCCGTTGCCTTCCGGCGAGCGCACGAAGGACGGGCTCGACTCGATGCCCAGGAAGGCCAGCTCGGACTGGAAGTGGCGGCTCACGTACTGGCTGCCGTTGTCGTGGCGCACGATCAGCCCGCTCGCCACGCGCGCGGCGTAGCTGCCGTAGGCGGCGCGAACGCCTTGCCGGATCGGCTCGAGGGCCTCGAAGCGATTGGCGTACTTCGTCGCGTGGATGCCCACGCACTCGGCGGTCGAGTGGTCGATCGCGGCGAAGACGGTGACGAGCCCGTCGCGCTCGGTCCAGACCCCGGTCCCATCGGTGCCCCACATCATGTTCGGCATCGCCGGGATGATCGATCCATCGTGCACGCGCGGCCCGAGCACGCGGCGCGGCTGGCCGGGAGCCAGCAGGTTGGCCTCGCGCATCAGCCGCAGCGTGCGTTGCTTCGAGGTGCGAATTCCCTTGAGGCGCAGGCGCGCCCACACCTTGCGGTGCCCCTCGCCATGGAATGCCGAAGCGTCGAGCACCTCGCGAATGTGGCTCAGGAGCTCGGCGTCGGTGTACGCCGTCTTCGGGCCGCGTTTCTGCGGCTCGAGCCCGTCGCGTGCCAGTGCTCGACACCAGTACACGCTGGAGCGCGAGCGTCCCAGGAGCCGCATCGTGCGGCGCACGCCGAAGGAACGATTCACGGAGGCCGCGCGCTCGGCGATCACGGCTTCGACCTCCGGGATGCCAAAGGGTCGCGTTCCTCGTGCTTGCGCAGGAGCGCTTTCAGGCACTCGTTGTCGATCGTCAGCTCGCCGATCAGCGTCTTGAGGTCACGCGAGCGGTCCTCCGGCTCGTCGGCGGGCTTGAGCTTCAGGCCGGCCTGTCCCGCCGCGAGAAAATCGTCGCGCCACTCCGAGAGTGTTGCCGCAGTCACGCCGAGCTCACGAGAGAGCGAGTCGAGGTCCTCGCCGCGCAGGACCCGCAGCACGGCCTCCATCTTCCGACGCGACGAGTACCGACCCCGTTCGGGCGCCGGATCTCCTTCGGTCGGCCTCCGGCCTCCCTGCGGAGATCCGGTTGCGTGCTGTTGCTTCTTCTTCCCTGTCATCGAAACACCTCCTGAAACCATGAGAACGGGTTGCTACGGGGTGTCCAGAGAAACCGTGGGGCGGGAGACGTCCCACGTGCCGCCGGCGGGGGAGTAGAGCCCGAAATGGACGAACATCCCGAAGCGCGCGTCGCGCCACCACGCCATGCGGGCGTCGCGGGTCGCGGACCACGCGGCGATCTCGCTGGCCTCGTCCGGTGGTGCGGTATCGCCCTGTTGGCTGTCAGCAAGCGGAACGGCGA
>CAITGX010000174.1 GCA_903892045.1 uncultured Planctomycetota bacterium
AGGCCCTGCCGGGCTCGGGGCTCGACCCGGAGCGCCTGCTCGCGCTGGAAGTGAAGGGGCTCTCCGTGCTCTCCGCCGCGCGCCACCGCAACAAGCTGCGCGTCGGCCACCTGCGCGGCAATCGCTTCGAGCTGCGGATGCGCGGAGTCGGGAGCGCCGAGCTCGAGCGCGCGCGCGCCCTGCTCGAGGTGCTCGCGCGCCGCGGCGTGCCGAACTACTTCGGCGAGCAGCGCTTCGGCCTGCGCGGCGACACGTGGAAGGTCGGCCGCGCGCTCCTGCTCGGCGAGCACGAGGAAGCCGTGGCGTGGATCGCGGGCCGCGCTGGCCCGCGCGACCGCGGCCGCATCCGCGAGGCGCGCGAGCGCTACGACCGCGGTGACTATCTCGGTGCCGCGGAGGCGTGGCCCGGCAACTTCCGGCCCTGCATCCGCCTGTGCCGTGCGATGGGCAAGAGCGGGGGCAATGCGCGCCGCGCGCTGTACGCGCTCGACCGCGACTTCCTGCGCTTCTATACCTCGGCCTACCAGTCGTGGCTGTTCAACCGCGTGGTCGCGCTGCGACTCGCTGCGATCGACACGGTCGAGGAAGGCGACCTCGCCTGGCTGCATCGCAACGGCGCGGTGTTCCTCGTCAAGGAACTCGAGCTCGACCGGGAGCGCGCCGCGCGTCTCGAGATCTCCGCCAGCGGTCCGTTGTTTGGCACGCGCATGAGCGCGCCCGCCGGCCGTCCGCTCGAGATCGAGCAGGCGGTGCTGGCGGAGGCGGGCCATGCGTCGGAGGCCTTCACCCGGCCCGGCCCGCTGCAGTGGCAGGGCAGCCGGCGTCCCCTGCGCTTTCCGCTCGGCGAAGCGAGCTGCGAAGCAGGCCGCGACGAGCATGGCGAGTTCCTGGAGCTGCGCTTCTCGCTGCCGCCGGGCTGCTACGCCACGAGCGTGTTGCGCGAGCTGCTCGAGTCGCCCGCGAGCGAGCCGGATGGGGAGCGCGAGGACGCGGGTGACGACGAGGTCGCCGCAGCCGACTAGGCCCGCGCGCTAGCTCTCGGGCTCGGGGTGCGCCTCGCCGTGGCGCTTGCGCCACTCCCACAGGCCGAGGCCGGCGGCTTGCTCGAGCGGACGTCCCACAGCGCGCGCGAGCAGGCAGATCTGGCCGCGGTGGTGCGCCTCGTGGGCCATCGCGTACGTGAGGAAGTTCACGGCGTCCGGCTTGAAGCCCGAGAGCTTGCCGTTGTCGCCGAGCGCGCGGCGCAGCATCTCCGCGAGCGCGAGCGCACTCGCGGCCAGCGCGGCGCGTGCGTCCTCGATCGTCGCGGTCTCGCGCTCGAGCCGCGCCGGCGCGGCGATGTCCGGAGCATGGTGCGCGAGCCACAGGAGGCGCACGTTGTGCATGTGCGCGACCACGCCGCGGATCGTGCGGCCCTTGCCGATCGGCGCGAGCGCGCCCCAAGCCTCGCGGTCGAGCTGCTCGAGCAGGAACTGGTGGATGCGCTCGTGCGTCGACCACGCCTCGAGCAGCGCCGCCGCCGGATCGAAGGGCGGCTTGCCGCGACCCTTGCGCACGGGAGCCTGCGCGAGCACCGGCTCGGCTTCCTCGGGCGCGACCTCGGGTTCGCTCGCCTTGGCGCGCGCCGGCTTCGCCTTCTCCGCGGCGACCGACTTCGCGTCCGCTCCACTCCGCTTGCCCGGCTTGTCCTGCTCGTCCTTCTTCTTGGCCACGTTCGTCGTGTTCCTTTCGCGCCTCGCGCGGCGCGGAACGATAGCGACGCGCGCGCCCCGCCGCCCGCACGGGCTACGCACTTCTCCCGAGGAGGGCTACGGACCTCGGCCCTTCGTCGGTGGTGCGTAGGCGCCTCTACCCTGCGAATCCACGTCCGCGAGGGTGCGGACAGAGAACCACTGGAAGACGCATGGGAATCCGCCCGTCGAACCGTTTCCGCCGCCGGGTCGCGGCCGCTCGCTGCGGCTCGGCCGCCGTGGCCGGACTGTTCTGGTTGCTCGCGCTGGCCCTGTTCGTGGCGCCGTTCCTGCGGGCGCGCGACGACATCGGCAGCTACGAGGGTGACTTCGGCCGCGACACGGTCGCCGATGGCGACACGGACAAGATCGACGTGCCGTTCGACGTGGACGTCGCCAACTACGAGCAGGACGTCGCGCCGGGCCTTCGAGCCCACATCGCGGCGGCGAGCGAGCAGTACTTCGGGCTCGAGTCGCCTTGGCTGCGCGACACGGGTGCCGTCGAGTTCCTGCGCATCCCGTCGGGCAAGCAGAACTTCGAGATCCACTGCGTCGGCTGCCACGGCGCGATCGGCGACGGCGGTGGGCCCGCGGCACGCTACCTGAACCCGCGTCCGCGCAACTTCCGCAAGGGACTGTTCAAGTTCACCTCGACCGACGCGGCCTCGCGCCCCCAGCGCCGCGACCTGTTCCAGACCATCACGCGCGGCCTCGCGGGCTCCTCGATGCCCGAGTTCCGGCTCGTGAACGAGGAGAAGCGCTGGGACCTCGTCGAGTACGTGCGCTGGCTCTCGATGAAGGGCGAGTTCGAGCAGCTGATGCTCGACGACGCCTACGAGAACGAGGAGCTGCCGGACGCGGCCGAAATCGCCGAGATCATCATCAAGCGCTGGCACCCGGCGAACCTGCGCTCGATCTACCCCGGCGTCAACGAGACACCCAACGACGCCGCTTCCGTCGAGCGCGGTCGCAAGTACTTCAACGACGTCGCCAAGGGCAGCTGCTACTCGTGCCACGGCGCCGGTGGCAAGGGCGATGGACCGACCGCGGGCGACTACGAGGACGACTGGGGCTACCCGATCCGTCCGCGCGACCTGACGGCTGGCACGTTCCGTGCCGGTGCCGAGGGCGTCGACCTGTACCGCACGATCGCCGCGGGCATCAAGGGCACGCCGATGGGCTCGTTCGAGGGCGCGCTCACGCCGCAGGAGATCTGGGACCTCGTGCACGTCATC
>CAITGX010000175.1 GCA_903892045.1 uncultured Planctomycetota bacterium
CATGTGCGTCACGGTCCAGCCAGGCTCCACCATGTTCACGCGTGCGTAGGGGTCGATGCGCACCACCTCGTTCTTGAGCGTGCGGACGAGCCCGTAGAGACCGGCCTTCGCGATCGCGTATTCCGCGTGGTCGCGCTCGCCAAAGTGCCCCGCCGTCGAGCCGATGAAGCACAGCGACGCGCCGTGACCATCCGCGCGCGGGCCCACGTGCTCGAGGTGCTCAAAGAACGCGCGTGCGGTCCACAGCGCTCCGAAGAGGTTGATGTCGATCGCGCCGCGGATGCGCTCCTCGCTCGCCTTGTGGAGCGCGAGATGCTCGCGCGGCCAGAAGCCGGCATTCGCGATGCACACATCGACGCGCCCGAAACGTGCATTTCCAGCCGCGAAGGCCGCGCGCAGGTCCTGCGGCTGCGTGACATCCGCTCGCACGCACAGCGCGCGCTCGCGCCACGGACGCGAGGCCACGTGCTGCTCGAGCTCCTCCACGCGCCCGTTCCCCGTCGCGACGATGCTCGCGCCTTCCTCCGCGAACACCTCGATCAAGGCACGCCCGATGCCACCGGACGCGCCCGTGACGAGCGCCACCTTGCCGGAGAGTCCGAGGTCCATGGCGAGCTAGTGCTTGGCGTTGTCGACGAAGGCCTTGAACGCGGTCTCGAGCGCATCGCCGCGCTGGTATCCGAGCATCTTCCAGCCCTCGGGCGTCGTCTGTCCGAGGTAGCGCGCCCGCAGGTACTCGACGACCTTCGCGCGCGGCTCGGGCCCGGCGCGGTACATCAGGAAGAACACGAGACTGCCCGCCTGCTCGTAGAAGATGTGCCGCTGGCTGATCACCATGTTGCCCTGCACGCCCTCGTTGAGCGGGGAGAGCTGGAAGATCTCGTCGTTGCCGAGGCCAGCGAAGTCCGAGGCATTCATGTCGACGAGCCGGGTGGTCGGGAAGAGCTTCTGCAGCGCGCTCGCCTGCTTGCAGACATAGGCGCAGGCCGGATCGCGCTGCTTGCGACCCTTGCGGCCCTGCACGCGATCGGCCACGGCCTCCTCGATGAAGCGCGCGGTGCCCTCGACGATCCAGTAGCCCGGCAGGTTGCTGCCCTCCGGCTCGCGCTTCGTGCCCTTCGCGAGCCACGCGACGTCGAGGTAGTGGTGCGTGAGCTCGTGGGACACGACCGAGAACACGCCGCGCCCGTAGGGATCCTGTGCCTCGGCTCCGCTCGGCACGTAAAAGCGCGAGATGCCTCCCGAGTAGAGGCCCGCGCTCCACTCCGGCGGACGCCCACCGCCGGCCGGCTCGGCAAGGTACTCGTCGCGCGTCGCGAAGAGTCGCACCTGCAGCGGCTGGGTGAACGTGTCCGGATCGGGCGGCAAGAGCTCGCGCAGCGTGCGGATCGCGAACTCCGCGGCATCGAGGCAGTCGCCGACCGTGCCGGGGTCCGTCGGGCGCGAGCACAGCGTCACGTTCTTCGTGCGCAGGATGATCACGCCGTCTTTCCATGCGCCGCTCGTCAGGACGCGGTACAGGCGGTCCTCGCGCGGCACGAAGAAGGCTCCCGTTCGCACGAGGCGCGGCGCCCAGCTGGCCCAGCGCGCGACCGCTTCCGGGCTCTCCTTCCACGGGAACTCCGCGGGGATCAGCGGCTGAACTTCCGCGTCCGGCTTGCCTTCGAGGGGCGAGCGCTCCGCGCCCTCGATGAGCAGCAGCGACGCCGTGAGCTTCAGGTCATTCGCGGCGCACCACGCCGCCGCCGCGCCGTAGGCGGCGCGCGAGACCTTGCGCAGCTCGAGTTCCTTGCCGAGCGGGGCCTTGCGCAGCGCTTCCTTGTTCGACTTGTCGTTGGGCTTGAGCGCCTTCACCTTGGCGTCGAGCTCGGCGACTCGCGCGCTGTCGAGTCCGAGTTGCTTGGCCTCCGCCAGCAGGCGCTTGCAGTCCTCGTCGAGGCGCTGCTTCAGGAACAGGTCGAAGGCCTCGACCACCCGCGTCGCGTGCTCCGCATCCAGCGCGGCCTGGAACGACTGCAGCACCGGCTCTTCGTCTCCGAGCAGCTGCACCGTGCCATCCTGCTCGACGAGCGCCACATCGCTCGCCGTGTAGCCGCTCGAGCGCCCATCGTCGCTCTCGACCCTCCACCCGCCGTCCGCGGAGCTCACCTTGCCCGCCACGTAGGTGCCGTCGTTCAACACGACACCGTTGCCTCCACCGGGCCGCGGCAGCACGGCGTTCGCCGCTGCACCTGCGCTCGCTCCCTTCTTCGGCGCCTTGCCCACGAGCAGGGTGAGCGCGCCCTTCGCATCGGAGACGACGACGAGCTGGTCCCCCACCGGGAACGCACGCCGCTCCGGCGCGAACTTTGCCGACTGCCACAGCACCTTGCCGCTCGCGAGATCGATCGCGCGTCCGCCGGCGTAGGCGACGTCGCGCGCGACGGAGATCGGCCCCTTCGCGCCGCCATCCGCGGCGAGAATCGTCGCGAGGCTGCCGCTCGCCTCCATGCGTACGAGCGCGCCACTCGCGTCGAAGCCCACGACGCCGCCGCGCACGACCGACACGCCGCCGACGAACGGAGCGGGGACCGGCTTGGAACTCGCACCGTCCGCGACGAACCACGAGCCCTCGGAGCGCGTCACGATCCAGCCGCCGACACCGCTGTCCGGCTGCACGCGAGCGACCGTCGCTCCCGCGAACTGTGCCGCGGGGGCGCTGCCGAGCGCCACGTTGCCGCCGCCGATGCGGTTGATCTTGAGCGCCGCGAGATCGTCGAGCTCCGCGAGCTCGAGCGACCACTCCTCGCCGGCGAGCTTGAGGCTGGCGTAGGCCGGAACGCCCCACGAGCCGCCGAGGCGCAGGCACGACGGTCCGCGCGTGCCCGCGAAGCCGCCGCGCAGCTTGCCACTCTTCGTCGCGTACGCCTTGACCGAGGTTCCATCGCCGAAGAGCGTGCCGGCCACCACGCGCGGGGCCACCGCGAGCGCCTCCGGAATGCGGCGCACCTCGGTGAGCTTCTTCTTCGCGAAGTCGACCTCGTACATCACGAGCTCGGCCCCGAGCGCCACGCCAACTTCGCCCTCCCACGCGAACAGGCCGCGCAGCTCGCCCTTGCCGAGCCCGACGCTGCCGAGCGCGGCCTTGTCGACGAGATCGAAGGCCTTGAGCGTCAGCGCCTCGCCCGACTTCGTGCAGAAGTAGAGCGTGCGATCCCAGCTCACCGGCTCGCCGAACGCGGCACCGATGCTGGTCCCGGCTCCGGGATCGGCGCGGATCGGATCGACGTCGACCGCGGCGGTGCCGAGCGCATTTCCCTGCGCTTGGGTCCAGCTGCGATCGGGGATCTCGGTGCGCTGCGCGAGAGCGGAGAGGGACAGGACCGCGAGAGCGAGGGGGCGTGCGAAGTGCATGGCTGCGGGAACGGTATCCGCACGTCCAACGACGCGCCACAAGGACACGCGCCTGCGGCCCGCCCAGCGGGCAAGTCCCGCGTGAAAACCGGCCTCAGGCGCGGCGAATGTCGACGCGCGTGCTGTAGAGCGAGTTGCTCTCGCCCATGTCGCTCGCCTCGCCCGAGACGAGCGCGTTGACGCCGATCCGCTCGGGCAAGTCGGAGGCCCGCGGCAGCCCATCGATGCGCACGAGCCCGCGGGCCATGTTGGCCGACAATCCGGCGCGCACGGTCAGGCTCGCGAGCGCGTTCGAGAGCACCAGCGCGTCGCCGTCGCTCGCACCGAGCTCCCGGGCGTCCTCCGGGTGCAGCCACGCCCGCACCTCGCCGCGACGGCGCAGGTGACGCGCGCTGTGCGAGAACGTGGAGTTGTGCGTGTGCACGCTCGGCGCGCACACGAGCCAGAAGCGACCGCGCCCGCCCGCAGCGTCGTCGGGCACGTAGCTCGCCATCGCGGGCTGGCCGAGCGCCGCGGCTCGATTGCTCACCAGCTCGATCTTGCCGCTCGGAGTGCCCGGACCTTCCACGCGCGGCGGCGCGACCTTCACCGGCTCACCGCGCTCGAGCGCGGCCAGTTGAGCCGCATCGAGGTGCTTCGCGCTCGCCGCGATCAGCTCGTCGACGAGCCTGTCGGCGCGCACATCCCAGCATTCACGCGGCAAGCCGAGGGCCTTGGCGATCGCAGCGAACGTCTCCACGTTCGAGCGCGGCCCCGCGGGCGCCTCGCACGCCCTGCGCGAGCGCTGCAGGCGTCGATGGCCATAGCTGCGATAGAAGTCGTCGTTCTCCATCGAGAACGTGGCCGGCAGCACGACATCCGCGAGCTCCGCGGTCTCGGTGAGGAACTGCTCGTGCACGACGAGGAACACGTCCTCCCGCGCGAGCCCGTTGCGCACGCGCAGGGACTCGGGGCAGGTCACGACGGGATTGTGCCCCCACACGAACACCGCCCCGAAGCGACCGCTCTCGAGCTCGCGCCCCACCTTGATCTGCTGGATCACATCGTGGCGCGCGTGCGGCGGGCGCAGGTCGACGCGCTCGATCACGCTGTCCTCGAGCTGGAAGCAGCTGAAGCTCTCGTAGTGCATGCGCTCGGGACGTCCGAGCACGGCGACGAGCGAGGCAATCGCGCGCATGCTCATCGCGCCGACGCGGCGACGGCCGAAGCCGACGCCTGTCTTGAGCAGGAATCGTCGGGAGCGTCCGAGCAGGTCGGCCAGCTCCGAGACGACCGTCGCAGGCACGCCCGTGACGTGCTCGACCCAGTCGAGGTCATGTCCGGCGCGCGCGTGCGCCTCGAAGGCCTCGCCGCCGAGACAGCGCGTCGCGAGAAACTCGCGGTCTTCGTACCCGCGCTCGAAGGCGAGCCGCGCGAGTCCGAGGGCGAGGGCCGCGTCCGTACCGGGCTTCACGATCACGCCTCGACCGCCCCAGCGCTCGAGCGCCTCGATCGTGTCCGTGCGGTAGATGTCGATCGCGACCACGGGAACGCCACGGCGCGCAAGGCGCTGGACGACAGGCTGCAAGTGCTGCACCGTGCGCGCCATGTCGCAGCCCCACAGGAGCACGAAGTCGCAGTCGTCGAGCTCCTCGAGATCCGCGCCATACACGCCGCCGAACACGCACTCGTAGCCAGCCGTGGTGGAGCTGTCGCACAGGCCGCCATCGACGTTGGTCGCCCCGAGAGCGTGCATCACGCGCAGCGGAAAGAAGCGCTGGATACGGCCCATGTTGCCCGCGTACCAGAGGGCGAGGATGCGCTCCGGACTGGCCATGAGCGGCGTCACGCGCTCGACGATGCGCGCGAGCGCCTCGTCCCAGCTCGCGGGTTCGAGCGTGCCGGTCGCCTTCGAGCCGCGCCGCACGAGCGGCTGCAGCAGTCGCTCCGGCGAGCGCAGCAGGTCTCCGTAGATCGCGGTCTTGCCGCACAGCACGCCGCGCGAGTAGCCGTGCGCCGGGTTGCCGCGCAGCGCGACGAAGCGGCCCTCCGCATCGCTCTCGACGAGCATCCCGCAGGCCTCGGCGCAGTCGAGCGGGCAAGTGACCGGCGTGAGCGACATGGCGAACAGCCTAGCGCGTGCCCGCGCGCCGGTGCAGCGCTACCCTACGCGCCGTGGCACGTCTCAAGGTCGGTTTCGATGTATCGCCGCTGCATGTACCCCATCCTCCGGGTGTCGTGCGCGCGACGCGCGGACTCGTCGAGGCGCTCGAGCGGCGCGCAGTGCTCGACGTCGTGCGACTCGTGCCCGAGGGCGAGCTGCGCGCGTGGCGTCACAAGCGCCTGCCAGCGCTCGTCGGCGAGCTCGGACTCCTCGGCGTGCACTCGCCGGTCTCGAGCTTTCCGCTGCGCGGCCCCGGCCGTCGCGTGCAGACTCTCCACGAGCTGCCGTGGAAGCACGGCGTCGCGGAGAACTCGGACTGGAAGCACCGCTTCTGGGCCGCATGGGGCCCCGTGCGCGCGGATCGCGTGCTGTGCCCGAGCGAGCACGTCGCGCGCGACCTCCGCCGTCGCTGGCTCCCCGGCTCCGCGCGAATTCGTGTGCTTCCGTGGGGTGTTGGAGCGCCGATCGGGGACCTGCCGGAGCCCGGCACGGTCGACGAGGTCGTACTCGGCAAGTATCGCCTCGGTCAGGACCCCATCGCGCTGTGCATCGGCGCCGTGCGCGAGAAGAAGAACCTCGCCGCCGCGCTGCGCGGACTCGCCGAGGTCCGCAAGCGCAACGGCCCGCGCATCCAGCTCGTCGTCACGGGCCCCGACACTCCGCAGCTGCGCCGCGACCTCGGACTGGCCTCGCAGCTCGGCCTCTCGCGCTTCGTCTCGACTCCGGGCGAGATTCCCGAGAGCGACCTCGCATCCCTGCTGCGCCTCGCGAGCGCAGTCATCGTGCTCTCGCGCTCGGAGGGCTTCGCCTTCCCCGTGCTCGAGGCGCTCGCCAGTGGTACTCCGCCCGTGGTTGCGCGCGACAGCGCGCAGGCCGAGCTCGCGGGAAGCGCCGGAGTCGTCGTGAACGACACGGATCCCGCGAGCGTGGCGGACGGCCTCGTGCGAGCGGTGATGGAGCGCGAGAGCCTGCGCTTCGACTGCCTGGACCGTGCGGCCCCATTCACGTGGGACGCTTGCGCGGAACGCGTCGAGGCGCTCTGGCAGGAGCTCGCGTGAGCGCACCGCGCGTCCTCGTCTGCGGGACGGTGCTCGCGCAGGGCCTCGGTGGAGTGCAGCGCCACAATCGGGAGCTCATGCCGCGCCTTGCGCAGCGGCTCGCGGCCGACGGAGGTCGACTCGCCGTGATGCTCGGGCGCGACGGCCTCGACTTCGAGCTGCCCGCCTCGATCGAGCGCATCTCGAGCGACGTACCAGCGTCTCCAGCGCTGTGGCGCGCGTGGCAGGAGAGCGGAGCGCTGCGCGACGCGCTGCGGCGCGCGCGAGCCACCGGTCCCGGCTTCGATCTCGTTCACACCGCGCACTTGCCCGCCCCACGCAGCCTCGGAGTGCCCTTCACGCTGACGCTGCACGACTTGAAGAGCGTCGCGAGTCCTTTCGTGGCGACCTCACGGCGTCTCGTGGCGCGCAGCGTGCTGCGCTCGGCGGTCCGTCGAGCTGCACGCGTGTTCTGCGTCTCCCGAACTCTGGCGCGCGAGACGGCCTCCGTCACCGGCGTGCGCAGCGAGCACCTCGTGTTCGCGCCCAATGGCTGCGATCACCTTCCGCTCGTCGAGCGTGCGCCGGCGCGCGACCCGTTCCTGCTGTTCGTCGGTCGCCTCGAGCCCCGCAAGGATGTCGAGACGCTCCTGCGTGCACTGGCCCTTGACCGCGCGCTTCCGCGCCTCGTGCTCGCCGGAGCGGAGCAGGGACGGCACGGCGAGGAGCTGCGCACGCTGGCACGAGAGCTCGACGTGCTGCCGCGCGTGGACTTCGCAGGACCGCAGGCGGACGCAGCCCTCGCGCGACTCTACGCGTCGTGCGCGAGCGTGGTGCTGCCGTCCGTGCGCGAGGGCTTCGATCTTCCGCTCGTCGAGGCGCTGCGCGCTGGCGCACCGATCGTGGCGAGCGACCTGCCCGTGCACCGCGAGCTCGCCGGCGACGCCGCGCGCTACTTCACGTCCGGCAATCCCACGCGACTCGTGGACGCGCTGCGAGAGCGCCCCGCGGGCACACCTCTGCCGCTGGCGACGTGGGACGATTGCGCCACTGTCCTCGTGGACGCCTGGCGCGCCATGGCGAGCTGAGCCCTCAGCGCTCGCTCGCCGGCTCGTCTTCTGGCTCGCTCTCGACCGCGCTCGACGCGGCGCCGCTCGCGCGCTCCTTGAACCATGCCGCGCCCGAGAAGGCGAACCATGCGAGGGCGGACGTGAAGGCGAGCGCGAAGACGACGATCAGGAGCTTCGTGAAGCCGCCGATCTGCGACAGGTCCGCGTTGGCGAGCCCGCCGCGGTTCTCGACCTTCGAGTACTGCAGCACGCGCTCGCCCGAGCGCTCTTTGTTGCGCGAGATGGTCGCGCCGGCGCCGGCCGGAGCAGGTCCGAAGCCCGTGTCGACAGGCGCCGCGCGCGGGGCGACGGGAGCCGGAACCGGCGGAGCCGCGGGGCGCCGCAGGGTGATCTCGGGTTCCGCGTGCGCGGGAGTCGGCGGCGGGCGGAACTCCGGCCGCGGCGCAGGCGGCGCGGGCTCGTCCGCACCCTCGAGCTGGATCTCGTCCTCGGCGGCAGCGACCGCGGCGCTCGGCGCGATCGTGCGAGCGGAAGCCACGCGCGGCGTGTCGCTCTCGGCCTCGCCGGCGCGGAAGCGCAGGAACAGCTCGCCCATCTGGAACTCGCAGCCGTCGACGAGCTCGAGCCGCTGCACGCGCGCCTTCTGGAACGTGAGGCCGTTGGTCGAGCCGTCGTCGACGAGGCTCCAGCGCCCGCCGACGCACTCGAAGTGCGCGTGGCGGCGCGAGATCGACGCGTGCTTGAGCGTGATCGGCGTCTCCGCGGTGCGGCCGACAGCGTCGCCCGCCTGAACGGTGAAGGTCTTGCCGACTTCCGGCCCCGACAACACGAACAGCTGCGCCACTAGCCCGCCTCCCCCGCTCGCTCCCACTCCGCCGCGATGCGCTCGAACTTGCGCTGGAACTCCTCGGCGCTCGCACGGCCCTTGAAGGCCACGCGACCGGCGATCTCGAGCACCGGGATCGAGCGGCCATGGCGCGCCTCGAGGTCGGGATCCGAGCGCACGTCGACCTCGCGCAGCTCGTAGCGTCGCGAGACCTGCGCACGCGCGAGCTCGCGCTTCAATTCCTCGCACAAGCCGCAGCCGGGCGCCGTGTAGAGCACCAGCGGAACGGGGCGCGAGCGCCAGCGATCGAGGAAGGCGGCCAAGGGCGGGCAGGATAGCGCAGGGGCACGGCGCCTTCCCAGCGGAGCCGCCCTGCGCCACACTCTGGCGACGATGAACGCCGGCGAGTCCAGTCCCGCGGTCGAGGTGCGCGGGCTCGTGCGCAGCTATCGGCGCGGCTTCTTCGGCCGCCCCCACGTCGCGCTGCATGGCCTCGACCTCGTCCTCCGGCCCGGAGAGTTCGTCGGCCTCGTCGGTCCGAACGGCTCGGGCAAGAGCACGCTGCTGCGCGTGCTCGCGGCACTCGACCTGCCCGATGCGGGCAGCGTGCGCGTGTTCGGCTCGGATCCCGACAGCCGCTCCGCTCGCTCGGCGACCGGCTTCTGCCCCGAGGACTCGCCCTACCCCACCGACCTCCGCGCGCGCGACGTGCTCACCTTGCTCGGCAGCGTGCGGCGCATGGAGCGCGGCGCCTGCGAGCGTCGCGCAGCCGAGCTGCTCGAGCGCGTCGGGCTCGCGCACGTGGCACGCGAGCGGCTGGGTGGATTCTCGCGCGGGATGCTGCGGCGCTTCTGCATCGCGGCGGCGCTGCTGCACGAGCCCAAGCTGCTGCTCCTCGACGAGCCGACGGCCGGGCTCGACGCACCGGGCTTCTCCGCGATCGAGAGCCTGCTGGACGAGGCGCGCGCACGCGGCGTGACGCTCGTGATCTCGTCGCACCTCCTCAGCGATCTGCACCAGCGCTGCGATCGGCTGGTCGCCCTCGTCGATGGCCACATCCTCGCGCAGGGCGACGCTGCGTCGCTCGCCGCCGGCCTCGGCAGCTCGGCCCGTCTGGAGCTGTGCTTCGAAGGCCTCGACGCCGCTGGGATCGCGGAGCTGCGGCGTGTCGCCGAGCAACGCGGCGCGCGCTTCCTCGGCGCGCAGCCGGCGCAGTCGAATCTCGTCGAGCTCTACCGCCGCGCGTCGGCCGCGCGCACGTCATGAGCCTGCGCCTCGCCGTGCTGGCCCTGCGCCGCACTGCGCCGCCGTGGCTGGCGCTCGCGCTCGTACTCGTCGGACTGCTCGCCGCTCGCGCTGCGACGAGCAGCACTCCCGCGGGATCGGCGCTCGCGCGGCAGGGCGTCTGGACCTGTTTTCTGTTCGTGTCGACCGTTGCCTTCGTGCCGCTCGCGGCCAGCCTGGCCGCGCGCTTCTCGACGACGGAGTTTGGTTGGGTGGGCGCGCAGCCCGAGGGACGTGCACGCTGGTTTCTCGCGTCGCTCGTGGGAGCTCTCGGCGCCGCTCTGGGAACGATCCTGCTGGCCGCCTCGCTGGCGGAGTTCGCGGCGCGCGACGCGGGCGCGACCTTGAGGGAAGTCGGGCTCGCTGCAGCGCCTGAGCGAGGCGTGCTCGACGGTCGCGAGCCCGTGCGTTGGAGCGTGGAGGCCAGCGCGGGGGAGACGCTGCGCGTGCAGCTGCTCTTCGTGGCCATCGAGCCGACGGCCGAGGTCGAGTGGAGTGCCGAGCGCGGCGGCGAGCGGCGCAGCGTGCGCGCGACCTTGGCGCGACCGCAGGCGCTCGAGCTCGCGGTGCCGCCAGGCGCCGGACCAGTCCAGCTCGAGCTCGCGCGCACGAGCGGCGGCGCGCTTGCGCTGCTGGCGGGCGAGCGCCTGCAGCGACTCGAGGCGACGGACAGCCCGCGCTTCGCGTCGCTCGTGCTCGCGGCACACGCCCTGCTTGCGTTCGCCGCGCTGCTCGCCCTCGCGCTGGGGCTCGGTCCATGGCTCGGCACGCGGCTCGCGGCGGCGCTCAGCCTCGTGCTGCCTCTCGCGGCCTGGCTCGTCGGCGAAGAGTTCGCCGCCGACGTCTCCCCGTGGGGAGCGCTCGTGCGCGCGCTCGAGGTCACGGGTCACGGGCTCGTCCCCGCAGTGCCCTCGTGGCTCGAGCTCTGTGCCGCGCTCCTGTGCGGAGCCCTCGGGATGGCCCTGTTCACTCGGGGGCTCGGGCGCGAGCGCGGGAGGAGCGCATGAAGCGCTGGTGGCGCAAGGCTCCTTGGCTCGCGGTCGTCGGGCTCGGACTTTCACTGGCCATCGTCGGAGGCAGCGGCGCGCCGCCGGGCTCGTCGCTCACCATGCGCCTCGCCGGTCCGCTCGCGGGTCCGCTCGCGGCCGCCCAGTGGGTGCGCGTCGACCTCGCCATGCGCGCCGGCCGCACGGAGCTGGCGCTGGCGCGCGCCGAGACGGCCTTCGCCCTCAACCCGACCTCGACCTCGGGCTGGTTCTTCCTCTCGCGCCACCTGGCCTTCGATCTGGCGTCGCCGGAGCGCGAGCCGGAGGCTGCGGTGCGGCTGCGCTGGGTGCAGGCCGCGCTGGCGATCGCGGAGCGTGGCGAGCGAACGGCGGACGATCCGGCCGAGCTCGCCTTCTGGCAGGGACTCGTGCTCGCGCGCACGGCCGAAGTCGATCCGCAGCTCGCTTGGCCCGGCGGGGTGGCGGGGATGTGGTCGGCGGCCGCGGAGCACTTCGAGCGGGCGGCGCGCGCTGGCCACCCCGAGGCGGCGGCCGCGGCCGAGCTGGCCCGGCGCGAGCGCGATTCTCGCTGAAGCCAGCGCGCCCGAGGCTGGTAGGATCCCCCGCCCCGTGCTCCCGTTGCTCCTCGTCGAAGGCTTGGGTGAGTTCGTCACCAGCTACATCACGCGCTTCAACTACGCGGGAGCCTTCGTCGTGCTGCTCCTGTGCGGCATCGGCCTGCCGCTGCCCGAGGAAGTGACGCTGGTGGCCTGCGGCTACCTGATGCACGAGGGCGTGGTCGAGTTCTGGCGCGTCTCGCTCATCTGCAGCGCGGCCATCCTGCTCGGCGACTCGATCCCCTTCTGGCTCGGACGCATCTACGGCATGCGAGCCCTCCAAGGCCGCTTCGTGCGCCGCATCCTGCACCCCGAGCGCTTCGCGCGCCTCGAGGAGAAGTTCAAGAGCCACGGGCTGTGGGCGACCTTCGTGCTGCGCTTCATGCCGGGGGCCCGCATCGCCGGGTACTTCCTCGTGGGCACGATGAAGATGAGCTACGCCCGCTTCCTCCTGATCGATGGGCTGGGGGTCGCCGTCAGCGTGCCCTCCTCGATCTGGGCGGCGAGCTACGCGGCGGGGAAGCTCGCCGAGGGCGGTCACTCTGGCGTCGTGAAGCTCGCCATCCTGATCGCCATCGTGGTCGCGCTGGCCCTCGCCGGCCGCTACCTGCGCAGGCGCCAGCCGCCGCCCCCTCCGCCGGACCCGGCGCAGGAACCGCAGGCCTAGGGCACTGGGGCCAAAGACCCGTCCGGCGCGCTCGTCTCGAGCCGTCGCCCCCCGCGGCGGGCCGTCCATATCTTGGACGAGAGCCCCCGGCCAAACCTGACGTTGACCGACGATTCGCCCGCCGTAGACTCTTCGGCCAAAACCTCGGGCGTTCGCTCCGGGCTGCCGCTCCCGCAAGGGTTGGCGTCCCCGACCTGCCCGCGGATCCCGTCCCACGCTCCCCGGCAGGGCCATCAGCCCCGCCGTCCTATCTCCCCAAGCCCCCGATCTCCGGATGGACAACCTTCAGTTCCTCTACGTGTCCGGCGGCTGCGCGCTGCTGGCGCTCGGCTTCGCCTTCTTCATGTTCAGCCAGATCATGAAGAAGGATCCTGGCGACCAGAAGATGCAGGAGATCTCGCGCCGCGTGCAGGTCGGCGCCAAGGCCTTCCTCGCCGCCGAGTACAAGTGGCTGGCGGTGTTCGTCGCCATCGTGGCGGCCGTGATGGCGTTCGCCGGCGAAGCCGCGAACCTCGGCCCCAAGGCCGCGATCGCCTTCGTGTGCGGCGCGAGCGCCTCGGCCCTCGCCGGCTACTTTGGCATGTACACCTCGACGCGCGCCGCGGTCCGCACGACGCAGGCCGCCCGCACGAGCCTCGGCGACGCCCTCGGCGTGGCCTTCGGCTCGGGCTCGGTGATGGGCATGACGGTCGTGGGCCTCGCGCTCGCCGGCCTGTGCATCTTCACCTACGTGTACACGTCGGGCCTGACGGCCATCAACGAGGGCGCGCTCAACGCGGTGCTCGGCTTCAGCTTCGGCGCGAGCTCGATCGCGCTCTTCGCCCGCGTCGGCGGCGGCATCTACACCAAGGCCGCGGACGTCGGCGGTGACCTCGTCGGCAAGATCGAGGCCGGCATCCCCGAGGACGACCCGCGCAACCCCGCCGTGATCGCCGACAACGTCGGTGACAACGTCGGCGACGTGGCCGGCATGGGCGCGGACCTGTTCGAGTCCTACGCGGGCTCGATCGTGGCCGCCATGTCGATCGGCTACTTCACCTACATGAAGGACCCGAACATGCCCTCGATGGTGGTGCTCCCGATCGCGGTCTCCGCGCTCGGCATCCTCGCCTCGATCATCGGCTCGTTCTCGGTCAAGGCGAAGGACGAGAGCCAGCTGCAGAGCGCGCTCTTCCGCGGCCTCGTGGTGGCCTCGATCATCACCGCCGCCGCGACCTGGTGGCTGTGCAACGGCGCGGTCGCCCTGCCGACCGGCGTCAACGGTCTCGACCTCTTCATCGCCATCAACGCGGGCCTCGTGGCCGGCGTGATCATCGGCAAGCTCACCGACTACTACACCTCGGGCAGCTACAAGCCGGTGCAGAACATCGCCACCCAGTCCCAGACGGGCCCGGCGACGAACATCATCCACGGCCTCGCCACGGGCATGGAGTCGGTCGCCCTGCCGGTGATCTTCATCTGCGCCGCGATCTGGGTCTCCTACTCCTATGGTGGCATCTACGGCGTCGCCATGAGCGCGGTCGGCATGCTCTCGACGCTCGGCATCTCGCTGGCCGTCGACGCCTACGGCCCCGTGGCGGACAACGCCGGCGGCCTCGCCGAGATGGCCGGCCTGCCCAAGGAAGTGCGCCACCGCACGGACTCGCTCGACGCCTGCGGCAACACCACCGCGGCCATCGGCAAGGGCTTCGCGATCGGCTCGGCGGCCCTCACGGCCCTCGCGCTGTTCAGCGCCTTCTGCACCAGCGCCGGCCAGCTGTCCACCAAGGAAGGTGCCAGCGAGTCGCTCAAGAAGCTCGTGCAGGACGGCGCGCTGACCCTGAACATCAACACGCCGCTCGTCACGATCGGCCTGCTGATCGGCGGCTTCCTGCCGTTCCTCTTCAGCGCCATGACCATGCGCGCGGTCGGCAACGCCGCGAACAAGATGGTCGAGGAAGTGCGCCGCCAGTTCCGCGAGATCAAGGGCCTGATGGAAGGCAAGGCCGAGCCCGACACCGAGCGCTGCATCGCCATCGCCACCGAAGGCGCCATCAAGCAGATGGTCCTCCCCGGCGTCATGGCCGTCGCCGTCCCGCTCATCGTCGGCAAGCTGATGGGCATCGAGGCCCTCGGCGGCATGCTCGCCGGCTCGCTGGTGACCTCGGTGATGCTCGCGATCTTCATGTCCAACGCCGGTGGCGCCTGGGACAACGCGAAGAAGTACATCGAGGCCGGCGCCTTCGGCGGCAAGGGCAGCGCGGTCCACAAGGCGGCGGTCGTCGGCGACACGGTCGGTGACCCCTTCAAGGACACCTCCGGCCCGAGCCTGAACATCCTGATCAAGCTGATGACCGTCGTCGGCGTGATCTTCCTGCCTTGGTTCGTGTAGGGCCACGGCTGCGCGACTCCGCGAGCCCCGCCCCGGCCGATGCGCGCCGGGGCGGGGCTCGCGCTTTGTGGCGACCTGCTTGGACGCCGCCCTGAAGCCCGCCTAGACTCCTCCCTGACTCAAGACCCGCACCCGAGGCCCGCCATCGACTCCCTGGAGCTTGCCGCATCCGCGGCCCAACTCGCCGACGAAAAGAAGGGCACCGACATCAAGGTGCTCGAACTCGCGGATTCCGCCCGTGTCGCCGACCACGTCGTGATCGCGACCGGCAAGTCGCGCCCGCAGGTGCGCGCCATGTACGAGGAGATCCACTCGCGCATGAAGGCCGCCGGAGTGCGCCACGCGCGCGCGGAAGGCGTCGACCTCGGCTGGTGGATCCTGCTCGACTTCGGCGACGTCATCGTGCACCTGATGCAGCCCGAGGCGCGCCAGTACTACGACCTCGACGGCCTGTACCGCGAGGCGCGCGAGA
The DNA here is from genome assembly GCA_903892045.1 of uncultured Planctomycetota bacterium. Taxonomy (GTDB): domain Bacteria; phylum Planctomycetota; class UBA1135; order UBA1135; genus F1-120-MAGs118. The sequence goes on from CAITGX010000175.1 coordinate 14,867, forward strand.
TCGACTGGTCGAAGGTCGCACGGCCGGTGCTCCCGGCGGCTCGCAACCGTCGCGCACGGCGTGGCGAGGCCTGAGCGAAGGAGCGCGGCATGCAGTGGCTCGAGTGGGGCGACGCGGCGTTCGACGAGGCGCGCTCGCGGCGTGCCCCGATCGTGCTGCTCGTCCACGCGAGCTGGTGTCGCTTCAGCCGCGACCTGCGCGAGCGCGTGCTCGTGGACGGGCGCGTGCTCGAGGCTCTGAGCCGAGACTTCGTCTGCATCGCCGTCGAGCGGGATCGCCGGCCCGAACTCTCCGTGCGCTACGCGCGGGGCGGCTGGCCCACGCTCGCCTTCCTCGACGAGAGTGGTGAGCTGTTCGCCGCCGACGGGTTCCTCGAGCCGGACGAGCTGCTGGCGAG
>CAITGX010000176.1 GCA_903892045.1 uncultured Planctomycetota bacterium
CGCGGGCTCGGGCGTCACCGCGGGCTCGGGCGTCACCGCGGGCTCGGGCGTCGTCACGGTCGTCTCGGCCTGAGCCGCGGCGCTGACTTCGCGAGCGAGCGCAGCGGCGCGCTGCTCGTCGAGGCGCTGCTGGCGACGAGCGCGCTCCAGGGCGCGGGCTTCCCGTCGAGCCAGCACTTCGGCGCTGGGAGTGACGGTGGCCTCGACCGTCGCGGCAGGCGCAACCGGCGTCGAAGTAAGCTGCTCCGGCTGCACATCGACGATCGGTGTCGTCGTCTCCGGCAGCTCGGTGTGCGGCTTCGCCTCGAGCGCGTGCACGGGCTCGAACTCGAGCTCCGTCGAGCGCACCTCGGGCGGGGCCGCCGGCGGGGTCGCGCCCTCGAGCACGAAGGGATCCTCGCTCGCGGGCACCTCGAGCGACGCGCCCTCGGGCATCGTGGAGGCGGGCTCGATCGGCTTGGGTGGCGTGAGCTGCTCGGTCGCACCCGGCTCCGTGCGCGCGAGGACGGCGAGCGTCTCCGCAGGCGCAGCGACGACTCCGCCATCGACGCGCGGGATCGCGACGTCCACCGCCGCGGAGCGCTGCAGGCGCACCTCGCTGGCCGGCGGGCCGTCGGTCGCGCGGTCGAGCGCCGGATAGCCGACGAGGGCCACGGCCGCGACGGTCGAGATCGCCAGCACGGGCGCGATCCAGCGGCTCTTGCGCGAGCGGCGGGCATCTTCGCTCCAGCTGGTGTTCAGGATCGGCGAGGGCTCCGGCAGCGCCGCGGGAGCGCTGGGCGTCTCGACGGGCACCGCGGCCTGCTCCTCGGCGCGATCGAAGAGCCAGCTGTCGCCCGGACCGGTCAGGGGCTCGCGCACGCTCGACGGTGCGACCGCAGCCGGCACCGCCGGCGCCGCGACGGTCGGTGTGGAGTGTGCCGCGAGGTCGGCGTTGAGCCCGAGGAAGTCCTCACCGCTGCCCTGCGGGAGGGCCGTGGCGCGCCCGAGCTCGCTGGCGCTGGCGCGGCGGGCGTTGGAGGCGGGACGGTTGATCGGATCCGAGGGGCGGGAGTCGTGGGTCATGGTGCAGGAGACGCGCTGGGGCGGGAGTGGCCCTCGAACGTGCCGACCTTGGATCGACCACACGCGAGCTCCTTCCGAAGTCGAGCGGAAGTTCGTTCCGCGCACTTGCGAGCGCACGCCGAGGGACGCTATCGACGCGTGGAAAGGACTTCCGACCCATGCTGCACGCCCTCGCGCTCGCCCTCGCTCTCCAGGCTCCCGCCACGACCGGCACCGACCCCGAGGTCGGCCTGTGGCGCGGCGTCGACCCCCTCCGTGCCAAGCTGCGCGTGCGCGAGCTCGTGGCGCTCGGTCCTCGCATGGGAGGCACGCGCTCGGGCGACGCGGCGGCGGAGTACGTGGCCAAGGCCTTCGTCGAGCTGGGGCTCGAGGTGCGCGTGGTGGAGACGCCCGAGCGAAAGGCATGGCAGCCGCTCGCGTGGAAGCTCACGGCGCGCGTCGAGGGCTCGCAGGAGCCCGCGTACCCGCTCGAGCGCGCCTGGCCGTGGCAGGGCTCGCCCGATGCGAAGGGCAGCGCGCTGCTCGCGCTCGAGTCCGCACAGGACGCGGCGTGGCTGACGGAGCGCGCCGGACGCGGTGCGAGCAGCGCCGCGGTGATCCTCGCCACGCGGCCGACGAACGCGGACGGAAGCTACCCCGTGCCGGGTCGCCTGCGCGACGGCGCAGTGCAGCCCTGCTTCGGCCTCGCGCGCCCCGAGGCCGAGTTGCTGCGTGGCTGGCTCGACTCCGGCGCGAAGGTACGCGTCGACTTCGAGCTCGACGCCGAGACCCGCACCGCGCCGATCCGCACGGTCGTGGCGCGCCTCCCGGGCCGCAGGGGCGGCGAGGCGTGGAAGGCTCCCTACTTCCTGTTCTGCGCGCACGGCGATGCGGACTCGGGCGGCCCCGGTGCCGACGACAACGCGAGCGGCGTGGCGACGGTGCTCGAGATCGCGACCGCCTGGAAG
>CAITGX010000177.1 GCA_903892045.1 uncultured Planctomycetota bacterium
GTCCGAGCTGCTCGAGCTCTACTCGAACCTCGACATCGGCGAACGCGCCAGCCGCGCCCTCGCCCTCCACACCGCCCGCCCCCCGCGCGCCGAGTGAGCCAGGCTCAGTCGAGCTCGGCGCTCACGGGCGCGTGGTCGCTGGGCTTCTCGCCGCCGCGGTAGCGCTTCTCGATCTCGACGCCGGTGCAGGCGGCGAGGGCGGGCGGGCTCATCAGCAGGTGGTCGATGCGCAGGCCTTGGCCGCGCTCGAAGCCCTTGGTGCGGAAGTCCCACCACGAGTAGTGGCCGGCGTCCGCGTGGAACTTGCGGAAGCTGTCGGCGTAGCCGGGCGCCATGGCGCGTCGCAGGGCCTCGCGCTCCGGCGTCGAGCACAGGATCTTCTCGTGCCACGCCTTGGGGTCGTGCACGTCGCGGTCGTCGAAGGTGATGTTGAAGTCGCCGCCGACGACGACCTTTTCCTTCATGTCGAAGCTCGCGAGGTAGTCGGAGAAGCGCCTCAGCCAGTCGAGCTTGTAGGCGTACTTCTCGCTGCCGACCGCCTCGCCGTTCACGACGTAGCAGTTGACGACGAGCACGTCCCCCACCTGCGCGGAGATCACGCGCCGCTGTGCGTCCTCGGCCTCGCCCGGCATGCCGCGGCGCACGTCCTCGATGCGTGTGCGGGCGAGGATCGCGACGCCGTTGTAGGTCTTCTGGCCGAAGGTCTCGATCGAGTAGCCCAAGTCCTCGACGGGCTCGCGCGGGAACTGCTCGTCGAGGCACTTGATCTCCTGCAAGAGCGCCACGTCGGGCCGCTCCTGTTCGAGCCAGTCGAGCACCCGCGGCAGCCGCGCCCGCACCGAGTTGACGTTCCACGTCGCGATCTTCATGGCCGCGAGCGTGACCGGAGTTGGCAAGCCCGTCAACGGTTCCCGACGCGCGACGCGCGGCGCGTCGAATCGGGTCGTGAGCCTCCGGCCGTCCTTGCGCCACCCCGACGAGCCTGCGAACCTGCGCCGATGGCTGAATGGCTCGCACTCGCGGCTCCTGCACGCTGAGCGCGCCCCGCGCCGAAAGGAACTCGCGTGACCTCGAACCTCGAGCTGCAGGCAGAGCAACGTCCGACGCGGCGCGTGCGCGGAATCGTCGCGGCCCTGCTCGCGCTGGCGGTGCTCGTCACCTTCGGCGGAGCCCGCGACTGCGACTTCACGCTCGCCGACGATCCGCACTACGTGCTGCTCAATCCCTGGGTGCGCGGCGGAATCTCGTGGGAGGGCGTGCGCTGGGCCTTCACGAGCGGACACGCGGCCAACTGGCACCCGCTGACGTGGCTCTCCCACATGCTGGATGTGGAGTGGTTCGGTCTCGAGCCAGCCGGCCACCACGCGACGAGCGTCGTCCTGCACGCCGTGAGCGCCGTGCTGTGCCTCTTCGCGCTCGAGCGCCTGACGCGCCGCTTCTGGCCGAGCGCCGCGGTCGCGCTGCTGTTCGCCCTGCATCCCCTGCGCGTCGAGTCCGTGGCGTGGGTGTCCGAGCGCAAGGACGTGCTGTGCGCGTGCTTCTTCTTCGCGATCCTGCTCGCCCACGCCCGGCACGCGGAACAGCCGAGCCGCGCGCGGCTCGCGTGGGTGCTCGTGCTGCTCGCGCTCGGGCTGCTCGCGAAGCCCATGCTCGTGACCGTGCCGTTCCTGCTGCTCGTACTCGAAGGCTGGCCGCTCGGTCGCGCGAGGGAGCTGGGCTGGCGGCGGCTCGCGCTCGAGAAGATCCCGCTGTTCGCGCTGGTGGCGCTGTCCTCGGTGGTGACGTTCCTCGTGCAGAGCCGCGGTGGCGCCGTGCAGTCCGTGGAGGCCGTGCCGATCAGCGTGCGCCTGCTGCACGCGGCGAGCGCATGCCTCACCTACCTGCGCCAGCTCGTGTGGCCCGCCAACCTGTGCGTCTACTACCCATACCCGCGCGAAGGTCAGGCGCTCAACTTCGGGCTCGCGCTCGCCGCGCTCGGTGGAATCACGTGGATGGTGCTGCGCGAGCGCACCCGACGCGCGTACCTGCTCACGGGCTGGCTGTGGTTCCTCGGCATGCTCGTCCCCGTGATCGGGATCGTGCAGGTCGGCTCGCAGGCCCACGCGGATCGCTACACGTACCTGCCGTCCGTCGGCATCACGCTCGCGCTGGTGTGGCTCGCGGCGGACCTCCTGTGCAAGGCACCGCGCTGGTGCGCACCGGCGCTCACGCTGGCCGCGGCGGCGCTCCTTGCGTTGCAGAGCCACGCGCTGGTTCGCACGTGGAAGGACTCGACCACGCTGTTCGAACGCGCACTCGCGGTCGGCGAGGAGAGCGCGCTGATCCACCAGTCGCTGGGCCAGGTGCTCGCCGAGCGCGGGGAGCTCGAGCCGGCGATCGTCCACCTGCGCCGGTCGGTCGAGCTGCAGCCGGATTTCGCCGCGGCGCACGGTGGCCTCGGAGCCGCGCTGCTCACGCGCGGAGAGCTGGAAGGAGCGGCGACGCACCTGCAGCGCGCGATCGAGCTCGACCCGCGCGATGCGGTGCCCCACTGCAACCTCGGGCTGCTGCTCGAGAAGCGTGGCGACCTCGACGGCGCGCTGGCCGCGTACCAGGCGACGACGGCGCTCGACCCGTGGAACTCGACGGCCCACGCGCACGCGGCCAAGCTCCTCGGCATGCGCGGCAAGCTCGACGAGGCGCTCGCGAGCTACCGGGCGGCGCGCGTGATCGCGAGCGAGGACCTCGAGCTCGTGCGCTTCACCGCGGTCACGCTGACGCTCCTCGGTCGCGTCGAGGAAGCCATCGCGGAGTACGAGCTCCTGCTGCGCCTCTCGCCCGATGACGTCGACGCGCTGAACAACGTCGCTTGGATTCGGGCCACGCACCCCGACGCGCGCATGCGCAACGGAGCGGATGCCGTGCGGCGGGCCGAGCGCGCGCGCGACCTGCTGCGCGCCAGCCCCAACCCCATCGTGCTCGACACGCTGGCCGCGGCGCTGGCGGAAGCCGGTCGCTTCCCGGAGGCCGTGGCTGCCTGCGAGTCCGCGATCGCGCTGGCCGAGGGCACCGGCGACCCGCGTGGCGCCGCACGCTTCCGCGAGCACCTCGAGTTGTTCCGGAACGCGCGTCCGCTGCGCCTCAGGTGAACGTCCGGAGCCCGGTTCGCGGGATGCGCCCCGCGGACGCACGAGTCCCGCTCGGCCCTGATGCGCATTCCACGCGCGCCAGCGGCGAATTCCGGCGCTCCGCCGCGATCCGGGCGCATGCCGAGCGACTCCCGGCCGCGCGGAACGCTAGGATGCGCGCGTGAATCGCAACCAAGGACGACGTGGCCCCAGTCGCGGAGGCCCGAGCGGCTCTTCCGCGCCCCAATCCCGCGGCTCGGCCGCACCGCTCAAGCCCTCGACGGAGCTCCCGCCGTTCGAGACCTTCGCCGAGATGCCGCTGCGGGCCGAGGTGCTCGACGCGATCCACGCCATGGGCATCACCAAGCCCACGCCGATCCAGCGTCTCGCGATTCCGCCGGTGATGAGCGGGCGCGACGTGATCGCGAAGGCCGAGACGGGCACGGGCAAGACGCTCGCCTTCGGCGCGCCGATGATGTCGAAGATCGACCCCTCGCGCCGCAGTGTGCTCGGGCTCGTGCTGTGCCCGACGCGCGAGCTCGCGCAGCAGGTCGCGCAGGTGCTCGAGAAGCTCGGCGAGCCGATCGGAGCCAAGGTCGCGCTGATCGTCGGCGGCGAGCCGATGAATCCGCAGATCGACGCTCTCAAGGCCGGCGCGCAGGTCGTGGTCGGCACGCCCGGCCGCGTGATCGACCTCTACGGCCAGAAGTTCCTCTCGTTCCCCTGGACGGAGTTCGTCGCGCTCGACGAGGCCGACCAGATGCTCGAGATCGGCTTCATCGACGACGTGCGCAAGATCCTGTCGTACACGCCGGACGAGCGGCAGACGATGCTGTTCTCGGCCACGTTCCCCGACGAGGTGCTGCGCCTCGCGCGCGAGGCCACGCGCGACCCGATGGAAGTGGCGACGGCCGCCGGGCACGCGACGGTCAAGACCATCGACCAGTCGTGGATGGCCTGCGGGCGCTCGGATCGCTCGCTGGCGCTGATGCGCCTGATCGAGCAGAGCTCGGCCGACGACGTGTTCCTCGTGTTCTGCGACCGGCGCACGGAAGTCGACGCGCTCATGCGCCAGCTCGAGCGCATGCCGTTCTCGGTCAAGGCCCTGCACGGTGGCTTCGACCAGGCCTCGCGCTTCCGCGTGATGAGCGCCTTCCGCACGGGCGAGGTCAAGGCGCTCGTCGCCACCGACGTCGCCTCGCGCGGCCTCGACGTGCACCTCGTGACGCACGTGGTGAACTACTCGGTGCCGCAGGACGCGCAGGACTACACGCACCGCATCGGCCGCACCGGTCGCGCGGGCCGCACGGGCACCGCGATCACGCTGGTGAGCCCGGAGCAGGAAGGCCGCTGGCACGACATCCTGCGCCAGACGAAGTGGAACGTGACCGAGGCACAGCTCCCCGGTCGCAGCGGCCGTGGTCGCCCGCCGCAGCGCCCCGATCCGGCCCATGAGAACGAGCGCCGGGACGAACCGCGACGCGAGGAACCCCGACGCGACGAACGTCGCCGCGAGGCACCGCGCGAGGAGCGTCGGCCGGAAGCTCCGCGCGGCGAGCGCCGCGACGAGCCCCGGCGCGAGGGCGAGCGCGGCTCGCGCCCGCGCCACGAGGAGCGTCGA
>CAITGX010000178.1 GCA_903892045.1 uncultured Planctomycetota bacterium
CGGCCTGCTGCAGGATCGAGTTGCGCGTGAGGTCCGCGGTCTCGATCGCCACGTCGACGTCGCGGATGCGGCTCTCGGCGGCCGAGAGGTTCTCGCGCGTGTTGAGGATCGAGGAGATCGCGCTCGTCAGGCGGTTCTGCGCGGCGCCGAGGGCACCACGCGTCGTCGTGACGTTGTCGATCGCGGTGTCGATCGCGGTCAGCGCGGTGGCGGCACCGGCGGCCGTGGCGACAGACTCGCCGCTGATGCTGAGCGCCGTGGCGGTCATGTCCGAGAGGCTGACGGCGATCGTCTCGCCGGCGTTGTTGCCGACCTGCACGCTGAGCGAGGTCGTCGTGCCGTCGAGCAGGTTGACGCCGTTGAACGTCGTCTGGCCCGAGACGCGGTCGATCTCGGTGATCAGGGCCTGGAACTCGGTGTCGAGCGTGGCGCGGTCCTGCGTGGTGAGCGTGCCGTTGGAGGCCTGGATGGCCAGCTCGCGCATGCGCGTCAGGTTGTTGTTGACTTCCTGCAGGGCGCCTTCGGCGGTCTGCGCGAGCGAGACGCCGTCCTGCGCGTTGCGGCTGGCGACGTTGAGCGAGCGCACCTGGGCGCGCATGCGCTCGGAGATGCCGAGGCCGGCGGCGTCGTCGGCGGCCGTCGAGATGCGCATGCCGCTCGAGAGTCGACCGAAGTTGCCGGAGAGACGCTGGCTGACGCCAGCGAGGTTGCGCTGGGCCGTCAGGGCGGCGATGTTGGTGTTGACACGAAGTCCCATTGCGATTTCCTTATGTAGCTGGGGTTTGGGAAACACCTCCGCGGTAGGACACACCACGGAGGAGGGCGTTGGAGGACCGGCTCGGACGCGCTGGCCGTCGTGCGCGCGGGCCGCGCTCATGCGCTGGCGACGCGCTCCGGCGAGGCGGAGCTGGGCACCGTTCGCTGCGCCGCGAAGAGCGCGGGAGCGACGGGGCCGGCGGTCGGATGAAGATCGAAAAGAGCGCGGGGGGAGGGACGGGGAGGGCCAACAAGGCCCTCCCCAACAGCGACCGGCACAGGGGCCGGATTCCTTCAGATCAGCCGCCCTGGAGGAGGCTGAGCGCGAGCTGCGGCTGCACGTTGGCCTGCGCGAGCATGGCGACGGCGGCTTGCTGCATGATCGTGTTGCGGGTGAGGTCCGCGGTCTCGGTCGCGACGTCGACGTCGCGGATGCGCGACTCAGCGGCGGCGAGGTTTTCGGAGGCGTTCGCGATCGAGGAGATCGCGGACTGCAGGCGGTTCTGGGCCGAGCCGAGCGCACCGCGCGCCGTCGTGACCAGGTCGACCGCGGCGTCGATCACCGCCAGCGAGGCGGAGGCGCCCCCGGCCGTGCCGACCGTCAGGCCCGAGAGGCCGAGCGCGGTGGCGGTCGTGTCCTGCAGCGAGACGGTGATCACCTCGCTCGAGTTGATGCCGGCCTGCAGGTCGAGCGACGTCGTCGTGCCGTCGATCAGCTGGACGCCGTTGAACGTGGAGGTGGTCGAGATGCGGTCGATCTCGTTGATCAGTTCCTGGTACTCGGTGTCGAGCGTGGCGCGGTCGGCGTTGGACAGCGTGCCGTTGGCGGCCTGGATCGACAGCTCGCGCATGCGGTTGAGGATGCTGTTGACCTCGTTGAGCGCGCCTTCGGCGGTCTGGACGAGCGAGATGCCGTCCTGCGCGTTGCGCTGCGCCGCGCCGTAGCTGCGGATCTGGGAGCGCATGCGCTCGCTGATGCCGAGACCGGCGGCGTCGTCCGACGCGGTCGAGATGCGCAAGCCGCTCGAGAGGCGCTTGAAGTTGCCCATCAGGCGCGTGCTGACGGAGCCGAGGTTGCGCTGCGCATTCATCGAGGCGATGTTCGTGTTGACTCGGAGGCCCATGGTTCTTTCCTGTGCTGGTGGTTGTGGTGGTCGCTGTGTGGTCCGTGCCCGCGCGGTCCGATCCCGCTGTCGAGCACGCCCGGTTCTCGGAGGGCTTCGCGATCCCTGAAGCGCTCTCGAGGAAATTCCTCGAGCTCCACGCGAGCGCCAGCGCGCGGCGACCTGTTCAATAGGAGTGAGCGCGCATGACGAGCGGACCGGGCAGCACGTGGAAGGAATTGCGCACCCTCGCGGCGCGCGCCGCCGCGTCGTCGAGTTCCTCCGTGCTGCTCGTGGCACCGCCCGGCACGCCCGCGCTCGAGCTCGCGCGCGAGATCCACGCGCTCTCGCCGCGTGCCTCGGCGCCCTTCGTGCACGTCGATGCGCGACGCGAGCGCGGGGCCAGCCCGAGCGCCGCGCTGGCGGCGGCACGAGACGGCACGCTGTTTGTCGAGCGCGTCGAGCACTGCGACGACACCGCTCAGGCCGAGCTTGCGCGCGCGCTCTTCGCCCCGCGCACGGCGCGCGTGATCGCGTCGCTGCCCTCCGCGCCCGAGCGACTCGTGCAGCCGCTCCGCGAGGACCTGCTCTACCGGCTCAACGGCCTGGCACTGGCGATCCCGCCGCTGCGCGAGCGGCCGCAGGAGGCCCTCGAGCTCGCGCTCGCGGTGCTGGCGAAGGAACTTCCCGGAGCGCGCCTCGGCGCCTCCGCACGGCAGCACGTCCTCTCGCACGGCTGGCCCGGCAACGAGCGCGAGGTCGAGCTGCTCGTCGCCCGCGCCGCACTCGTCTGCGACTCAGACACGCTCGAGGAGCACCACCTGCTCGCGGTGGCCCCGCGCGCGGAGCTCTCGGGCCCGGTACTCACGATCGAGGCCCGCTCCCTGCGCGAGGTCGAGGAACTCCTGATCCGCCGCGTGCTCGAGGAGCAGGGCGGCAATCGCAGCAAGGCCGCGCGTGTGCTCGGCCTGCACCGGGCCACCCTGCACCTCAAGCTGCGGGCCTACGGGATCGTCTCGCGTCCGGACTGACCGGCGCGGGCTTCGCACCGCCGCGGGCTTCCCCGAATCAGGAAGAACCTGCCGGGGTGGGCATTCCTTGCTTCAAGGAAAAATCCTCCGCAGCCGAACTCTGCGGGCGACATGGCCCTCGACCCCCTCGTCCCCGGAACCGGCAAGCTGCACGAGCAGCTGGCCACCGGCACGCCTCCGCCGGAGACGGACGAGGACCTGTTCAACTTCGTCGAGATCCACCAGCAGGCGGCCCCCAAGCCCGCCCTGCCCGCCTCCGCGCCGGCCGCGGCCGCTGCACCGAGCACGCTGGCGCAGGTCGAGGCGCCGACGGAGAGCGCAACCCGCACGGCTGGCCCGGCGCCTGAGACCACGCTGGTACCGGCCGGTGAGCGCGCGCGCTTCTCGATGTCCCCGCTCGCCACGGCGCTCTTCGCCGCCGTGCTCGTCGCCAACGTGGCCCTGATGGCCTTCGCCTGGAACTCGGTCAGCGCCACGCGCGACCTCGTCCTCGACGTCGCCCACGACGTGCGCGAGGCCAGCGCCGACCTGCGAAACGAGTCGAACCAGCGCACCGCGGCCGCCGCGCGCGCCTCCGAACCCGCCTTCGGGGCACTTCCCGAGGGCTTCCGCACGCTCGAGCTCGCCCGTGAGCGCATCGCGCAGGGCGAGCACGTCCGCGCGCGCCGCATGCTGCATGGCCTGCTCGCGGTGATCGACCGCGTCGAGCCGCCCGCGCGCGAGGAAATCGAGGCTCAGGCCGGCTTCCTGATCGCCGACAGCTACCGGCTCGAGGCCGACGCCCTCGCCCGGGGCACGGAGGAGCGCCGGTGAAGCTCGCTCTCGCCGCACTCCTCCTGCTCGCGCCCCAGACGCGCGAGCTGCGCCACGAGCTCTCGGTCGTCGAGCGCGACGGCGAGCGCACGTGCACGATCCACGCCGACAATGCGCTCCTGCACGAGCTCCTCGGCGACCTCGCCCGCGAAGCCGGGCTCGAGCTCGACGGCCTCGACCAGAGCACGAGCCGCACGCTCGTCAGCGTCGACCTGCGCGAGCGTCCGCTGCGCCAGGCCGTGCGCTTCATCGCCGGCTCCGTCGGCCTCGAAGCCGAGGTCCGCGGTGGCGTGCTGGTGCTCCGCCCGGGCCTCGAAGGCTCGAGCGACGCCGATGCGCTCTACGAAGCCTCGCTCGCCGCTTCCGCCGCGACCTTGCGCGACTTCGCCGACCACGCACTCGCCCCCGAGGCGCTGCGCAACCAGGCCGTGATCGAGGAACGCCGCGGCAACCTCGCCGCCGCGCGCGCCCGCTACGACCAGCTGGTCGAGCGCTACTCCGACTCGCCGCTCGCCAACGACGCACTGTTCGCCGCCGGCAACCTGCTGGTGCGCGAGGAAGCGTGGCAGGACGCCGCGGACCGCTTCTCCGAGCTGCTGCGCAGCGAGCGCGAGCATGGTCTCGAGATTCCCGCGCGGCTCGAGCTCGCGTGGTGCGTCGTGCGCCTCGGCCAGCACGAGCGCGCGCTGTACATGATCGACGCCATCGACGCGCTCGACAGCGCCGCGTCGCGTCACGAGGAGCTGCGTCGCAAGCAGGTGCGCGTGCGCGCCCTCGCCGGTCTTGGCCAGGGCGACAAGGCGCTCGTGCTGCTCGACGAGCTCGACACGCGTCTCGCCGGCCCCGCCGATCGCCGCGAGTCGCTCGAACTGCGCGCGCTCGCGTGCACCGCGGCTGGTCGTCGCGGCGACGCCGCCCGCGCCTGGCTCGCCTACGCGCAGCTCTGCGAGGGAACGCACAAGGAAGCGGCGCTGCTCGCCGCCGCCACCGCCGCGCTCGAGGCGAGCGACGAGGTCGGCGCCCTGTTCGTGGCCGAGGCCGCGCGCAAGGAAGGCCTTGCCCTCGACACGGTCGTGCGCGATGCGCGCGCGGCGCTCGAGCTGGACACGCCGGCCGCCCCGGCCGAGAGCTCGGCTCTCGAGCGCGCCGAGCGCCTGTGCGACGGCGGCTCGTTCGCGGAATCGCTCAAGACGCTGCGCGGCATGGCTGCGACGCTGAACACTCTCGACGAGGGCCTGCGCGCGCGCTTCGCTCGCTGCCACGCACGCGCGCTGTCGCGCGAAGTCGGCGTCGACGCCGCACTGGCCCACCTGCGCGAGCACATGGACTCGATCCAATCGCCCGAGCTGCGCCGCGAGCTGTACCTGCTCGCCGGCGAGCTCTTCGAGAGCGAGGGTCGCATCGACGAGGCCATCGAGGCCTACCGGGGGCGAATCTGATGTTGAAGTTCAACTACGCGCTCAACCTCGGCCTCGCCACGCTGCTCGTGGTGCCGGCCGTGACGCTCGGCTCCGGCGGCGAGGACTCGCTCGAGGCCACGCTGCAGCGCACGCTCAAGGCGCTCGACCAGCTCGCGGCGGTCGAGCAGCGCCTGCAGTCCGGCGACGCCAGCGCGATCCCGACCGTGATCGCGGCCACCGAGGCTCCGCTCCCTGCGCCGCCCGAGAACCCGGGCGCGCGCGACGCCTTGCTCGACACGCTGCGCACCGACGTCGCGCGCCTGCAGGGCGAGGCCGAGCGCCTTGAGAACGCCACGCTTCCCGCCAGCGCGCCTCACACGAGCACGAACGTCCCGGCGCCGGCGACGACGGCCGCGACGATCGAAGTGGCCGCCACGACGGGGCTCGACGACTCGCTGCGCGCGCGCCTCGGCGCGGCGACGATCACGCCGCGCGTGCAGGCCGCGAACACCCCCACCACCGCGCCGGCGACGACGCCGGCTACGGACGCCAAGGGCAGCGCCACGCGCGCGTTCGAGCAACCGGGCTACGCGGCGGATGCGCTGCGCCTCGGGCGCGCCTGCTACCGCCAGGGTCGCTACGCCGAGGCGCTGGCCGCGTTCGAGCTGCGCCTCGAGGACGTCGAGTGCGCCTACTGGCGCGCTCGCACGCTGGAGAAGCTCGGTCGCGAGACCGAGGCGCTCGCGGGCTTCGCCGCCGTGGTCGCCCGCAAGGACGCCGGCTCGCTCTCCGAGCGCGCCCGCGAGGACCTCGAATTCCTGCAGTGGCGCGTCGACTTCGAGAAGCGCAGCGCCAGCAAGGAGAAGCGCCCTTGACGCCCACGAGCCAGCAGCACCTGCCCGAGCTCGACCTCGAGCGCGCGATGCGCGAACTCGAGAGCCTCGGGGCCAGTCTGACCACGAGCTACCGCTCGCTGGAGGAGCGCGCGCGGCGCGTCGAGCAGGAGCTTGCCGTCGCCAACCGCGAGCTCGCGCGCAAGGTCGCCGAGCTCGACGAGGTGAAGGCCGGCCTCGAAGCCGTGCTCGCGGCGCTCCCGACAGGAGTGCTCGTGCGCGACGCCGACGGTCGCATCGTGCGCGCCAACGCCGCCGCCCTCGCCGTGCTCGGTGCGGACGAGAGCGCGGTTCTCGGCCGCGAATCGACGGAATTCGATGGTCACGACGACGAGTGGACCGAGCACGAGGTGGTGCGCCCGGACGGCTCGCGCCGCATCGTGGCCTCGCGTCGCTCGGTGGTCGCCCGCGACCTGCGCGCCGGCGGCGAGCCCGCGGGCACGGTCGAGATCCTCGACGACCGCACGCGCGTGGTCGAGCTCTCCGAGCGCCTGCACGCCATGGACAAGCTGTCCGCGATGGGCGACATGGCCAGCGGGATCGCGCACGAGCTGCGCAACCCGATGATGGCGGTCAAGGGCTTCGCCGAGCTGCTCGCGCCGCGCCTGCCGGAGGGCAGCGACGAGCGCCGCTGGGCGGGCCTGATCGTCGAAGGCTCCGCGGAGTCCGAGACGATCCTCGCGAGCATGATGTCGCTCGCGAGTCCCGAGAAGCTCGCGCTCGACTCGGTCGACGCGCACGAGCTCGCCCGCGCCGCCCTGCGCCTCGCGCGCCTCGGCGCCGAGCGCGACGGCGAGTTCCGCTTCGAGCTCTCGAGCTCCATCGACTGCCCCTCCTTCGCCGGCGACCGCATCAAGCTGCGCCAGGCGCTCCGCAACCTGCTCGCCAACGCGATCCAGGCCCAGCCCGAAGGCGGCCGCGTGCACCTCTCGATCGTGCGCGAGGGCGACGAGGTCGTCGCACGCGTGCAGGACGCCGGGCCGGGCATCTCCCACAAGCTCGCCCGCCGCGTGTTCGAGCCGTTCTTCACTACGCGCGCCGAAGGCACCGGCCTCGGGCTCGCGCTTGTCCAGCGCATCGCCGTGCTCCACGGCGGTCGCGTCGAGATTTCTCCCCTTCCGTCCCCCCTCGGCGGCGCAGAAGTGCGCCTCCACATCCCCTTCCGCAACTGAAACTCGCCATGTCCATCCAGAAGATCCTCGTCGTCGACGACGACAACCTGTCCCGCCAGTTCCTCGTCGAGGCGGTCAAGAGCCTCGGCTTCCAGGTCGCCATCGCCCGCGACGGCAACGAAGGCTTCGAGCAGGCGCGCAACACGAACCCGGACATCGTGCTGACCGACCTGCGCATGCCGGGTTCGGACGGGCTGCAGCTCGTCGAGCGCCTGAAGAACGAGATGCCGGGCCTGCCGGTGGTCGTGATCACGGCCCACGGCACGGTCGAGACGGCCGTGCAGGCGATGCGCCGCGGCGCGGTGGACTTCCTGATGAAGCCCTGCACCGCCGACACGCTGCAGCTGGTGCTGCGCCGCATCGAGCGCACCTCGAAGCTCGAGCGTGAGAACGAGTACCTGCGGCAGGAAGTGCTCGGCGCTGGCTCGCGCACGATCGCCGAGAGCCCGGCCATGCAGGAGACCGTCCGCGCCGCCCAGCGCATCGCGAAGAGCAAGGGCACGGTGCTCGTCACCGGCGAGAGCGGCACCGGCAAGGAGCGCATCGCCCAGATGATCCACCAGGAGTCGAACCGCGCCGGCGCGCCGTTCGTGCGCGTCAACTGCGCGGCCCTGTCCGAGAACCTGCTCGAGAGCGAGCTCTTCGGCCACGAGAAGGGCGCCTTCACGGGCGCGATCAAGAGCCGCGAGGGCCGCTTCGAGCTCGCCGACGGCGGCACGCTGCTGCTCGACGAGATCGGCGAGATCTCGCCCGCGCTGCAGGCCAAGCTGCTGCGCGTCCTCGAAGAAGAGGAGTTCGAGCGCGTCGGCGGCACCGCGACGATCAAGGTCGACGTGCGCGTGATCGCCACCACCAACCGCGACCTCGCCGCCGAGGTCAAGGCCGGCCGCTTCCGCGAAGACCTCTACTACCGCCTCCACGTCCTGCCGATCCACGTCTCGCCGCTGCGCGAGCGCTCGAAGGACGTGCTGCCGCTCGCGCGCCACTTCCTGACGCACTTCGCCCGCACGCAGGGCACCAACGAGCTCACGCTCTCGACGGCCGCCGAGCAGAAGCTGCTCCAGTGGACGTGGCCGGGCAACGTGCGCGAGCTCGAGAACGTGCTGCAGCGCGCGGTCGTCCTGACCCAGGGCACGACGATCGAGCCCACGGACATCGCCTTCGGCGCCGCCACCGGCCCGGTCGGCGTGCTGCAGGGCGGCCTCGACTCGATCCCGGCCGCGCTGCCCTCGCTCGCCAACCGTCCGCTCGCGGACATCGAGCGCGAGGCGATCCTGGAGACGCTGGCCTCGACCGGCGGCAACAAGACGGAGGCCGCGCGCCGCATGGGCGTCAGCGCGCGCACGCTCTCCAACAAGATGAAGCTCTGGCGCCAGCTGGGCCTCGTCGCCTGAGGATCGGAAGGAGCATCGCCATGGAAGCCGGAAGCACGGGCAACGTCGACCTCCTGATGCGGCTCATGAACGCCACCGCCGAGCGGTCGCGCGTCATCTCGAGCAACATCGCGAACGTCAACACGCCCGGCTACCGGCGCCAGGTGGTGCAGTTCGAAGGCCTGCTGCGCGACGCTCTCGAGTCCGGGAAGGGCGGGCTCGAGAGCGTGCAGCCGGCCGTCGTCGAGGACACGCTGACCCCTGCGCGTCCCGACGGCAACAACGTGAACCTGGAGCTCGAGCTCAACTCCGAGCGCCAGAACCGCCTCTTGTACGAGACCTACGCGGCGATGCTGCAGAGCCACTTCGACCTGATCGACACCTCGATCCAGAGCGGGCGCTAGGAGCCCTCGAGACTGAACCATGGACGGCGTGAACAACCTCTTCAGCGGGATGCGCATCGCGGCGACCGGCATGTCGGCCGAGCGCGTGCGCATCGACACGGTCGCCAAGAACATCGCCAACGCCTCGGTCACCAAGACCCCCGAGGGCACCCCCTACCGCCGCGAGGTGGTCGAGTTCGAGCCCATCCTGCGCCAGCTGGAGGGGGGCGGGGTCGAGAACGCCGGGGTGCGGGTCCGGGCCGTGTCCGAGGACACCCAGACCCCCTTCCAGAGGGTCAACGACCCCTCCCATCCCGATGCTGACACTGCGGGCTGGGTCTCCTACCCAAACGTCAACACCACGCGGGAAATGGCCGATCTGATCACTGCCATGCGTGCCTACGAGGCCAACCTGCAAGCGCAGGACGGCTTCGTGCGCATGGCGGAGCGCGCTCTGCGCCTCCTCCAGTGACCTGAAGACGGCTGATCCCGATGATCCAAGGCGTAGGACAAGGCGGACTCGCAAAGGCGGCCATCGAGGCCGCGCTGGCCTCGATGCAGCGGGGCGCGAAGGTCGAGGGCGCCATCCCGCGCGCGGGCGAGGGCCTGCAGGGCGCGGCCGCTCCCGCCGGAGCCCCGAGCTTCGCCGAGGCGCTCGCCCAGGGCGTGTCGCGCGCCGACGAGACGATCAAGGCCTCGGAGAGCCTGCCGGTCGACCTGCTCTCCGGAAAGGTCGGCGACTTCCACGAGGTCGCGGGGCAGCTCAAGCAGTCCGAGCTGGCCTTCAAGTTCAGCCTCGAGGTGCGCAACAAGCTGATCGACGCCTACCGCGAGACCATGCGGATGAGCGTGTGAGGTAGGAACGGATGAACTTCGAACTCAACAACCTCCTCGACGCCGCCCTGAAGGCCCCCGCGCGCTCCAAGCTCGTGGTGGCCCTCTCGCTCGTCGCGGTGATCGCGGCCTTCGGCATCGGCAGCTGGCTCTCGGCGCAGCCGCACTTCGTCAAGCTCTACACGAACCTGTCCGACGCCGAGCGCGTCGCGGTCGAGAAGGCCCTCGCGGAGGCGCAGGTGCGCTACCGCGTCAGCGACTTCCCCGGCCCGTTCGTGGTCTACGTCGACGAGCCGCAGTTCGACGCCGCGCAGATCGCCGTCGCGCTCTCGGAGTCGCTCAAGACCCAGCCCCGCGGCATCGACGCCTCCTCCACCGGCGCGTCGACGATCTTCCTCTCCGCCGGCGAGCGCGCGCAGACGATGCAGAAGCGCGAGTGGCAGGAGACGGAGCACCTGCTCGAGCAGCTCGAGTTCGTCAGCGATGCCACCGTGACGACCTCGATGCCCGACACCTCGCCGCTGCGCGCGAAGAAGCCTGTGCAGGTCTCGGTCGCGCTCGCGCTCAAGGGTGCGGCGGACCTCACCGTCGAGCAGGCCGCGAACGTGGCCAAGCTCGTGCGCTTCCGCTTCGGCGTGCCGGCCGAGAACGTGATCATCACCGACCAGTCGGGCCGCACGCTGCACGACCCCACGTCCGACGAGGACACGGGTCGCACCGCGCGCGAGTTCCTCGCCCAGGCCGACGCCTACGAGCGCGAGCTCGCGCTCAAGGCCAACCGCCACCTCGAGCAGACCTTTGGCGCGCGCAAGGCGCTCGTGACGGTCACCTCGCAGTGGAACTACGACCAGAGCACGATCGTCGACGAGAAGATCGATCCCGAGACGGTCGCGGTGCAGGTCGACAGCAAGGAGACCCAGACGCCGCTCGGCTCGGGCTCCGGCGTCGGCGGCCCCGCGGGCGTGACCGCGAACGCGCCGACCGAGTTCGGCAACGAGTCGGCCGCCGTGCCCGCCGTGGCGAGCTCGTCGATGCCGTCCGTCTCGAAGACCAAGGACAACAAGACCACCTACGAGGCCAGCCGCTCGCGCACGCAGACCGTGCGCACCGTGCCGCGCCTCGAGCGCCTGTACGTGTCGCTCGTGCTCGACGAGAGCCTCGCGGCGCGCAAAGGCGAGATCCAGAAGATCGTCGAGGCCGCCGTCGGGTTCGATGCCGAGCGCCAGGATGTGATCGGCGTCACGACCACCGCCTTCGTGGCACCCGACGTCGCCACCGGCGAGCCCGCGGGCCAGAGCACGACGCCCGGCACGGCGCCGGTCGAAGACGAGGGCCCGAGCGCGATGACGCAGCTCCTGATCGAGCGCGGCGTCGAGATCGCGGCTGCGGTCGCGTTCCTCGCGCTGCTCTTCACCAGCCTGCGCGGCAGCCGCAAGGCCTCCGCCGAGGCCGCGAGCGCCGGCACCGCCACGGGCTCGTCGAGCAGCGAGCCGAGCATCGATCCCGAGGTCCTCGCCCGCGCGCAGATCGACGAGCTCGTGCGCACCGACCCGCGCAAGGTCGGCGAGATCCTCTCCCGCTGGGTCGACGAGAAGTCGACGGCCAAGGTCTAGCCATGGGTTCGAGCAAGGAGATGAGCGGCGCGCAGAAGGCGGCCGCGTTCCTGATGAGCCTCGACAAGGAGGCCGCGGCGAACGTCATCAAGAACATCGACGAGAAGGTGATCGTCGAGGTGGTCGAGGCGATGGCCAAGCTCGAGGCGGACATGGTCGCCGTCGAGTCCGTACGCGCGCTCGATCGCGAGTTCGTGAAGAGCCTCCGCAAGCCGCGCGCCACGCGCCTGCGCAGCGAAGACGAGCTGCGCACGATGCTCGAGCAGACGCTCGGCAAGTCGCAGGCCGGCGAGCTGTTCAAGAAGATCCAGCAGCGCCTGCTGCACGAGCGGCCGTTCCTCGCGATCGAGAAGGAGCCCGCGGACCTGATCCTGCGCGCGCTCTCCCACGAGTCCGACGCCGTGGCCGCTCTCGTGCTCGCGCACCTCGACCCGGCCCTCTCCGCCGAGCTGCTCGGGATGATGGACGGCGAGCGCGCGCTGGCGATGATCCGTCGCATGGCGACGCTGGTGCCGCCGAGCTTCGAGACGCTCGTCGCCATCGCTCAGGACCTGCAGGCCCGCGTGCGCGAGGCCGCCAGCGGTCCGGTCGCTCCGGACACCGGCGCGCGCCTGCGCACGATCGCCGAGGTGCTGAACTACAGCCAGCCCGAGGTCGAGAAGACCGTCCTCGACGGCATCCACCGCGACGACGCCAAGATGGCGACGAACATCCGCGAGTTCATGTTCACGTGGGAGAACCTCGCGGACCTGGACAGCCGCGCGATGCAGAAGGTGCTCGGCTCGGTCGACACGCGCACGCTCGCGATCTCGCTCAAGGGCTCCTCGGCCGCGGTCGAGCAGAACATCATGGCTAACCTGAGCTCGCGCGTCCGCGACATGGTCAAGGACGAGCGCGAGATCGCCGGTGCGATGAACGTGCGCGAGATCCAGGCCGCGCGCGCCGAGATCATGAAGGCCGTCCGGACCCTGATGGAGTCCGGCGAGTTCCGCCCCGCGCGGGCAGGAGAGGACCTTGTCTCCTGAGAAGCTCAAGCTCGCGCTCCCCAGCGCGCCCCGCGCCGTCACGCTCTGCCGCGGCGGCCTCGCCTCGCTCGTCGAGAAGCGCGTCGCCCAGGCACGTGCCGAGGGTGAGCGCGCCGCCAGCGTCCGCGCCGCGCGCGCTCTCGAGCTCGCCGCCGCGCGTCTCGACGCCGCACGCGAGGAGGCCCAGGCCGCTCTCGCGCGCAACGCCGTGGCGCTCGCGGTCGAGATCGCGCGCACGCTGGTGCGCAAGGAGCTGATGGCCGGCACGCACAACATGGAGTCGATGGTGCGCGAGGCCCTCGCCGCCTCCGGCGCCGGTCGCGGCCCGTGCACCGTGCACCTCAACCCCGCTGACCTCGCGCAGCTCGAGAGCGTGCGCTTCCGCGCCGGCACCGAGCTCGAGGCCGACGACGCGGTCGCCCGCGGCGACGTGCACGTCGAGACGCCGCACGGGCTGCTCGTGCGGGAAAACACCGAGGCCCTGCGCTCGATCCATGAGCGCCTGCTCGGGGAGCTCTCGTGAAGCTCGACCTCGAGCGCTGCAAGCGCGCGATCGGCGAGGCCGCGGCACCCCACTTTCGCGGGCGCGTCGAGAACGTCTCGGGCGTGATGATCGAGGCCACCGGCGTGCCGGCGGCCGTCGGCGAGCTGTGCCGCATCCGCCGCGGCCCCGTCGGCAGCGCGAACGCCTTCGTGGACGCGGAGGTCGTCGGCTTCCGCGGCTCGAGCACGCTGCTCATGCCGCACGGAGACATCCTCGGCATCGCCCCCAACCAGCCGGTGATCGCGCTCAAGCGCCCGTTCTGCGTGCCGGTGGGCCGCGAGCTGCTCGGCCGCATGGTCGACGGCTTCGGCACGCCGCTCGACAACGGCCCGCGCATTCCCGAGCTCGAGCTGCGCAACGTGCGCACGGACTCGCCCGACCCGCTCTCGCGCAAGCCGATCGACGAGCCGCTGCAGACCGGCGTGCGGGCGATCGACGGCTTCGCCACGCTCGGCCGCGGCCAGCGCCTCGGCATCTTCGCCGGCTCCGGCGTCGGCAAGTCGACCTTGCTCGGCCAGATCACGCGCGGCACGGACGCGCAGGTGATCGTGGTGTGCCTGGTGGGCGAGCGCGGTCGCGAAGTGCGCGCGTTCGTCGACGAGGTGCTCGGCCCCGAGAACACGCCGAAGTCCGTGATGGTCGTCGCGACCTCGGATCGGCCGCCGATCGAGCGCTTCATGGCGCCCTTCGTCGCCGTCACGGTCGCGGAGTGGTTCCGCGACCAGGGCCTCGACGTGCTGCTCGTGATGGACTCGATCACGCGCTTCGCCGCGGCCTCGCGCGAGATCGGCCTCGCGGCCGGCGAGCCGCCGACGGTGCGCGGCTTCCCGCCCAGCTTCTTCGCCACGGTCCCCAAGCTCGTCGAGCGCATGGGCCGCACGCAGAAGGGCTCGATCACCGGCCTGCTCACGATCCTGCTCGACGGCGACGACGTGAACGACCCCGTGGCGGACACGCTGCGCGGCCTGCTCGACGGGCACCTCGTGCTCTCGCGCGATCTCGCCCAGCGCGGTCACTACCCCGCGATCGACGTGCTCGCGAGCCTCTCGCGTCTCCTGCCCTCGCTCTCGAGCGAGGCGCAGCGCGCCGAGGCGAGCGCGGTGCGCGGCCTCTTGGCCGCGTGGAAGGAAGGTCGCGACCTGGTCGAGATCGGCGCCTACAAGCCCGGCACCAACGCGCGCCTCGACGCGGCGATCGCGTTGCGGCCCGCCGTGGAGCTGCTGCTGCGCCAAGGCACGCACGAGACCACTCCGCTCCCCGAGACGCGCGAGCTCGTCGGACGCCTCGCGCAGGCTGCGGTGGCACAGGAAAAGCAGGCCCGGGACGCGAAGCCCGCGAGCGCCGGCCTTCCGCAACGGGGGAGGAAGTAGCCCATGCGCCGCTTCCGCTTCCCGCTCGCGCGCCTGCAGCGCGTGCGCGAGCTCGGCGAGGAGCTCGCGCGCAGCGAGCTGCTCGCGGCCGAGGCGCGCCTGCACGAGTGCGAGCGGCTGCTCGATGCCGCGCGCCAAGACCTGCGTGCTGCCGAGGAGGGCGTCGCCCGCCTCCAGTCGGATGGCGCGTTGCGCACGGGCGAGATCATCGCCGCGCAGCGGACGCTTCCGTCGTTGCTCGCTCGCGTGACGAGCCGACGCGCCGAGGTCGCGACCGCGGCGAACGCCGTCGAGGAATGCCGGGCCGCCTGGCAAGCCGCGCGCATCGAAGTGCGCGCGCTCGAGCGGCTCGAGGATCGCGCTCGCGACATCTTCCGCGAGGAAGAGCGGGCCAACGAGGACAAGCAGCTGGCCGAGCAGGTCGACCGCAAGGCGGCGCTCGCCGGTGGAGCCCACGACGTCGAGGGAGACGAGCGATGAACAAGAATGCCAAGATCGCCCTGTATTCGGCCGGTGGTGTCGGCGGTTTCGCCGCCGCCTATGTCCTGTTCGCACTGATGATGGGCGCGCCGCCGCACGCGATTCCCGTGGTGGGCGCGCTGTTCCCGGCACCGGCCGAGAGGCCGGACGAGCCCGCGCGGAACGCGCCCGTCGTCGCCAGCGAGTCGACGTCGGAGCCGAAGTCGGAGCGTCGCACCGCGACCGCGGGCCTGATGGACGCGTTCCAGATCCAGTCTCCCTACTCCTCCACCGAGCTCGAGACGCTCGCAGCGGAGTTGAAGCGCAAGAACTCGGACCTCGACACGCGCCTCGCTGAAATCGAGCGACGCGAAAAGGAGGCCAGCGCGCGTGCGGAGCAGCTCGACGAGCACTACGCCGAGCTGCAGCGCCTGCAGCACGCGCTCGAGGAGCGCGAGAAGGAGCTCGCGGGCCGCGAGACCACGGCGGCCGAGACCGACCGCACGCGCTTCGAGCGCGAGCAGCAGGGCTGGACGCGCCTCGCCAAGCTGTTTGCCGACGGGGACGCCGCCGAGCTCGGCACGCGCCTCGCCGAGTACGCCCCGGGCGACGCGGCCCGCATCCTGCACGCCCTCAAGCCGGCTCGCGCCAAGGAGCTGCTCGAGAACGTCGGCGCCGCGAAGTGGCGCGAGTACGCCGACGCCTACCGCATGCTGGAGCCCGCCGGCGGCAACTAGGCCGCCCGCTTCCCAGCCTCGGGACGGCCGTCCTCGCCCGCGGAGCGCGCTCCGCACCGGCGAGGGCGGCCGTCAAGCATTTCCGGGAGGGGGTCGATAGGTCCGTGGCGAGACGTCGCCGGAACGAGACCCCATGGACCTCATGACCCTCATCGGACTGATCGGAGCCATCGCGCTCCTGGTCTGGTCCATCCTCCTCGGTGCGCCCCTCAAGCTCTTCTACGACTTCCCCTCGGTGGTGATGGTCTGCGGGGGATCCGCCTGCGTGACGGTAATGAGCTACCGTCCGTCCGACCTGAAGAGCCTGTTCAGGGTTGGCCTGCGCGCGCTGTTCTTCAAGCTGCCGACGCCGCAGGAAGAGATCGATCGCATCATCAACTACGCCAACCTGGCGCGAAAGCAGGGCCTGCTCGCGCTCGAGGCGAAGCTGCAGGAAGTCGACGACAAGTTCTTCGCCAAGGGCATCCAGCTCGTGATCGACGGGTTCGCCGCGGACACCGTGCGCGACATCATGGATCTCGAGCACAGCTTCCAGCAGCAGCGCCACGCGCAGGGCAAGAAGATGATGGAGACCATCGCCACCTTCGCGCCCGCCTTCGGCATGATCGGCACGCTCGTGGGCCTCGTGCAGATGCTCGCGAACATGTCCGACCCCAGCGCCATCGGCTCGGGCATGGCGGTCGCGCTGCTCACGACGTTCTACGGGGCCGTGATCGCCAACGTGATCTGCCTGCCGCTCGCGGCCAAGCTCGATCTGCGCGCGAAGGAGGAAGCCCTCCTGCGCTCGCTGATGATCGAGGGCATCGTCGCGATCCAGTCGGGCGAGAAGCCGCAGCTCATCAAGGAGAAGCTCAAGGGCTTCCTCCCGCCGGGCGCGCGCGAGCAGGTCGGCGCCTAGCCACTGGAGCGCACGAGGCCGTGGGCAAGCACGACGTCCCCGAGGACCCGCCGCAGTCCGCGCCGGAGTGGATCGTCACGTTCAGCGACATGATCTCGCTGCTCGTGACGTTCTTCGTGATGCTCATGAGCTTCTCGACGATCGAGGAGAACGAGGCGGCGATCATCGTCGGCGCCTTCGGCCAGCGCACGGGCGGCATCCTCGAGGGCGGTCCCTCGAGTTCGGTGACGGAGCCGCCGCGCGATCGCATGCTGGCCACCAACCCACTGCGCGGCGGCGACGTCCCCCACTCGCGCCCGGCCGAGGAACTGCCTGAGAACCTCGAGGAAATGGGCCAGAAGCTGGGCGCGGGCGAGCTCGAAGTCGACTTCACGGCCGCCACGGATGGCCTGCTCCTGCGCTTTGGCGACGACTGCGCCTTCGAGCCCGGCTCCGCGCGCGTGCCCGCTCCGCTCGCGCGCGCGCTCGACGAGCTTGGCGAGGTGCTGCAGCACTACTCCCAACTGGTCGTGATCGAGGGTCACGCCAGCGCGAGCTTCACTCCGACCACCACGCTCCCCGACGCCGAGGCGCTCTCCACCGCACGCGCCGCAGCCGCCGCCCGCATCCTGCTCGACGGCAACGACCTCTCGCGCGACCTGCTGCAAGTCAACGGACTCGGCTCGCAGCCCGCGCGCGA
>CAITGX010000179.1 GCA_903892045.1 uncultured Planctomycetota bacterium
CGCGGCCGCGGGGTGGCGCTGTGTCCACTTGACCGCACGGCGCGCGAAGGTCGGCGGCCGAGCCTCGATGGGACGAAGCGCGAGCACGTGGCCGAGGTCGCGCGCGAGATCGCCCGCGCTCGGGTAGCGACGGGCGGGATCTCGCTCCAACGCCTTGGCGCAGATGACCTCGATGTCTGCGGGCACGCCGCGGTTGCGTGTGCGCAGCGGGGGCGCGTCAGCGTCGAGCACGGCCATGCGCACCGCGTTCTCGCCTGGCTTCACGAACGGGTGGCGCAGCGCGAGCAGCTCGTAGAGCGTGATCCCGAGCGCATACACGTCGGTCGCGGGCATGACCTTGGCACTCTCGCCGCGAAACTGCTCCGGTGCCATGTAGGCGAGCGTGCCGAGCTGGGCGCCGGAGCCCGTGAGCTTCGCGGAGTCCTCGAGCGCCGCCAGTCCGAAATCGCACAGCCGCACGCGGCCATCCGGAGACAGCAGCACGTTGGACGGCTTGATGTCCCGGTGCAGCACTCCGCGCTGATGGGCGTGTTGGAGCGCTTCCGCGAGCGATTGCACCATGCGCACGCAGGTCTCCGTCCAGCCACGCGCGAAGAACTCCTCGTTCCACGGCACGCGCGCGTCGTCGCCATGCAGCCTGCTTGCGAGCAGCGCGCGCACGTCGGCCCCCGACAGCTGCGAGGGCTCGCGTCCCGACAACGCGCTCACGATCACGTCGAGCGAGCAGCCCTCGACATACTCCATGGCGAGGTAGGGCACTCCGCCGTGCTCGCCGGCCGTGAGCACGCGGACGATGCCCGGATGATCGAGCCGCGCCACCGCCTGCGCCTCGCGCAGGAAGCGTGCGCGCACGTTGCCGAGCACGAGCTGCTCGGCGCGCACGAGCTTGAGCGCGACGCGCCGACCGACGCTCTTCTGCTCGGCGAGGAACACGACGCCCATGCCGCCCTGCCCGAGCCGCTCGAGGATGCGGAAGTCGCCGATCTCGTGGGGCGTCTCGCCGGCGGACGACGGCGACCACAGCCCGCGCGAGACGAGCGCTTCCACGCGCCGACGCAGCTCGCTCGCGTGCTCGGGAGCGCTCGCGCACAGGTCCGCGAGCACGCCCGGAGCGCTGGCGGGATCGCTCTCGGTGCGATCGAGGTACGCGAGGACGAGCTCCTCGATCGGATCGTCCTCGTGGGGGCTCACGTCCTTCATGGTGGGTGCGTCCGATGGTGGGCGAGCGCAGGTCGCTTGCAAGGCGCACGGCAGCGCGCGCCGCGAGCTTCATCGGATCTTCACAATCCTAGCGCGGGGCACCGCACTTGGACCGCTTGCTCGAGCACCTCGCGCATCGTACGACGAGCGCATGAATGCACGCCTCCTGCTCCTTGCGCTCGCGCACCTTCCGCTCGTTGCCTGCCGCGAGGGCGTCGCGCCCGGCTCGCTCGAGGAGCGTCCCACGGCCGAGTCCGACGTCCCGCAGGAGGTGCAGCTCGCCGCGGCGAAGCTGTGTGCGCGGATGGGCAAGACCAGCGTCCAAGGCTGGGCTTGGGACAGCGAGGACAGGAACTGGGAAGTTGCCGTCGTCGGTCTCGCGCGCGAGGCGGAGCTCGACCTGCTGCCCGATGGCTCGTTCTCGGAGCTCGAGCTCGTCTACACGCTCGCCGAGCTCGACGCCGCGCTGCCGGACGTCGCCACGCAGGTCCGCTCGCGTGTCGGCGAACGCAACGTGAAGATCGAACTCTCGCTGCGGCGCGTCGAGCATCTCGACACGCTTCCCGAGCTCCCCGCCGCGTGGAAGCTCGATGGCGTCGTGCTCGAGTTCCAGGGCGAGGGCCGCGGCGATCACGAGCTCGACGCGCGCGGTCTGGTGCTCACGCACCCGGTCGACGATCACGACGCCGCGAAGTGACGCTGCGCTACTTGCGCGCGCTGTGCTGCGCGACGAGCTTGTCGACGACCTCGGGCTCGGCAAGCGTCGAGGTGTCGCCGAGGCCCGTGTACTCGCCCGCGGCGATCTTGCGCAGGATGCGGCGCATGATCTTGCCCGAGCGCGTCTTCGGCAGGCCCGGCGCGATGTGGATCACGTCCGGAGCCGCGAAGGCGCCGATCTTCTGGCGCACCTGCTCCTTCAAGGCACCCTCGAGCTCGCGCGGGTTGGTCGCCGCGTAGGCCGAGTTGAGCAGCACGTAGGCGTAGATGCCCTGGCCCTTGATGTCGTGCGGATAGCCGACGACCGCGGCCTCCGCGACCGCATCGTGCGCGACGAGCGCGCTCTCGACCTCGGCCGTGCCGAGCCGGTGGCCCGAGACGTTCAGCACGTCGTCGATGCGCCCCGTGATCCAGTAGTAGCCATCCTCATCGCGCGTGCAGCCGTCGCCCGTGAAGTAGTAGCCCTTGTACTGGGTGAAGTACGTCTCCTTGAAGCGCTGGTGGTCGCCCCACACGGTGCGCGCCTGTCCCGGCCACGGCGACGCGAGACACAGCGCGCCCGAGACGCCGTTACCCTCGAGCAGCTTGCCGCTCTCGGGCTCGAGCACCACCGGCTTCACGCCGAAGAACGGCAGCGTCGCGCTGCCCGGCTTGGTCGGCGTGACACCCGGCAACGGCGTGATCAGGATCCCGCCCGTCTCGGTCTGCCACCACGTATCGACGATGGTGCAGCGACCGTCGCCCACGACGTCGTGGTACCAGCGCCAGACCTCGGGATTGATCGGCTCGCCGACCGAGCCGAGCACGCGCAGCGACTGGCGCGAGTGCTTCTTCACGGGCTCGTCGCCCGCCTGCGCGATCGCGCGCAGGGCGGTCGGTGCCGTGTAGAAGATGTTGATCTTGAGGTCGTCGACGAGCTGCCAGTAGCGGCTCGCGTCGGGATACAGCGGCGTCGACTCGAACATGACGGTCGTCGCGCCATTCGCGAGCGGCCCGTAGACGATGTAGCTGTGGCCGGTGATCCAGCCCACGTCCGCCGCGCAGCAATAGATGTCGCCGTCGTGGTAGTCGAACACGAGCCGGTGCGTCATCGACGCGTACACCATGTAGCCGCCGGTGGTGTGCATCAGGCCCTTGGGCTTCCCCGTGGAGCCGGAGGTGTAGAGGATGAAGAGCGGGTCCTCCGCGCCCATCCACGCCACGGTGCAGGTCGAGCGCTGGCGGCGCATCTCGACGTCGAGCCAGTGATCGCGCCCGGCCACCATCGGCACCTCGACGTCCGTGCGGCGCGCCACGAGCACGGTCTCGACGAGCGAGAGCCCGTCCACGGCCTTGTCGGCGATCGCCTTGAGCGGAATCTTGCGCCCACCGCGCAGGCCCTCGTTGGCGGTGACGAGCACCTTGCAGCGCGCGTCGATGATGCGGTCGCGCAGCGACTCCGCGGAGAAGCCGCCGAACACGACCGAGTGCACCGCACCGATGCGCGCGCAGGCGAGCATGGTGTACACGGTCTCCGGGATCATCGGCATGTAGATGCAGACGCGGTCGCCCTGCTTCACACCGTGCGCGAGCAGCACGTTCGCGACGCGGCACACCTCGTGCTTCAGCTCGCGGTAGGTGATGTGGCGATAGACGCCCGGCTCGTCGGCGGCCCAGATGATCGCCGTCTGGTCGGCGCGCTTCTCGAGGTGCCGGTCGACGCAGTTGTAGCAAGCGTTGAGACGCCCACCGGAGAACCACGCGAAGTCGACCTCCGCGTAGTCGGCGTCGAACACCGTCGTCCAAGGGTGGAACCAGTCGAGCGTCATCGCCTGCTCGCCCCAGAACGCCTCGGGGTTCTCGAGCGAGCGCTTGTACATCGCCTCGTAGGCGGCCATCGACGCGATGTGCGCGCGGGCCTGGATGTGCGGCTTGACCGGGTAGAGATCCTTCGACATGGCGGGGCTCCGAGGGGTGCGGCGCACGGGGCGACCGCGCGCGGCGGGGAACCCTAGCCGCCGAGCGAGCATCTCGCCAGAGCCGCAGGACGGACGTCGTGGCAGCGCGCCTAGCCGGTGGCGCGGGGCGGCGAGCCGATGCGGCTTGCGAGCGCGGACACGGAAAACGCCGTGCCCGCGAGGAAAAAGCCGGGCAGCCAGCCCGCCAGCAAGCTCCCCAGCAGCTGCGCGCCGTCGGCGAAGGCTTCCTCGGGCGGACTGTCCATGGACTGCCACGCGCCGTATCCCATGTGAGTCCCGAGGAACAACTCGAGCCAGAAGACGAGCACGCCCAGCCCGAGCAGTCCGTAGCGGACGACCCAGTGACCGAGCCGAGCGGCACATGCACCGGCGACAAGAACCAGCGGCAACCCGTACAGCAGGTGGAGGCAGAATACCTGATGGAAGGGGAGCGAGCTCTCGCTCGCGGAGGCGTAGAGCGCGCCCACGAGCGCGAGCCCGCAGGTCGCTGCGATCGCTGCGGCGCGCCGCAGCTCGCCCAAGCGCTCCTCGAGGAGCTCGCTCTCGCAGCGTCGTGCGTGAGCCTCCTCGTCCCCGAAGCGGTGCGCCGCCTCCGCATCGGCCTGCTCGGGCGCGAGCCCCTGCGCGACCAGCGCCGCGCGGCACTCGTCGCGATGGACGCGGAACTCCTCGCGGATCTCCGTGCAGGCGCGCGGTCCGGCGATCCACCTCACGAGGCCCATGCCGCGCCTCCGAGGTCGGCGGGAGCCACGCTCGACGCCAGCGCCGTGGTCACGGCACTGGAAACCGCCTTCCAGCGCGCGGTGTCGAGCTCGAGACGTCGGCGGCCCGCGGTGGTGAGCGAGTAGAAGCGCGCCTTGCGGTTGTTCTCGCTCGTCCCCCAGGTCGCCCGCAGCTGGCGCAGTCGCACGAGGCGGTGCAGGGCCGGATAGAGCGAGCCTTCCTCGACGAGCAGCGCGCCGGAGCTGCGCTGCTTGATGTCGTGCGAGATTCCGTAGCCGTGGCGCGGCTCCTGCGAGACGCTGCGCAGGATCAGCAGCTCGAGCGTGCCCGAGGGCAGCTCGTGCGAGTCGCTGGCGGAGTGGATCGGCATGGCGAGCGCTTCCCCTTGCGGCGCAAGGGAAGTATGGCAGTACCTCCCTTGCAACGCAAGGGGAAGGGGCGCGACCGTCTGCGCCGGTGAGCGCTGCTCAGCGTGGGGCGGAGCGCTCCAGACCCTCGAGCGCGCCCACGCAGGCGCGTTGGACGCGCTCCGAAACGGCGTCGAATCCGGGGAGCGGCGCGAGGGACGTCTCGTCCATGTAGAGCGCGCGCTGGACCTCGACCATCAAGGCGGACACGCGCGGGTCACGCCGGTAGCGGGCGAGAGGAACGAGCGCTCCGGAGAACGGGCGGTCGACCTCGACGGACCAACCGGCGGCCTTGAACTCCGCGACGAAGGCGTCGCGCAGTGCGGGTGCCGTATGAAAGGAATCGGTCCCGATGCAGATGTCGGGGCGAGGCGCGCTCCGCTCCTCGAACGGCAAGGGCGCCCGGGGGAAGCTGTGGCAGTCGATCACGAGGCAGCGTCCATGCTCGGCGAGCGCGCGTTCGACGGCCGACGCGAGCCGAGCGTGGTGCGGCACATAGAACTCCGCGAGCAGGCGCGTGCGTGTGCTCGCGTCGAGCGCATGGCGCAGCCGCTCGCCATTCGACGTCCGCTCGTAGATCACGCCGAGTCCTCTGCGAGCCATGGGCTCACGTTCGTCGTCGACGAAGCGCTCGACGTCCACGACGATCCTGCTCGCCTGCGCGCGAACGCACGCGCACGTCTGGCCAGCGGCGTACAGTCGGAAGGTGTGATGGTCCGTGAGCCGTCCGAGCTCGCGCGCAAGCTCGGCATCGTCGACCGCGAACTGCGGTCGCGTCCACTCAGGAATCTCCGTGGAGTCGTGTGGAACGTGCAGCACGACCCAGTCGGGCAGTGAGTCGGGGGCGGATCGGGAGGTCGACGCGTTGGGGTGGCTCGTGCTCACACGTCCATGTTCGACCGCGCGCCGGCGTACGGGAGTCGGCATGTGTGTCATGCCCGACGAACGCAGCGCGACTCTCAGCTTTCGACGCGCACGCGCATGTCGACGGCGCACAGGCCGTCGGGGAAGGCGAGCGCGGGGTTCAGCTCGAGCTCGGCGATCTCGGGGTGGTCGACCGCGAGCTGGGAGAGGCGCTGGATGAGGTCGACGAGGGCGGCCTCGTCGATGCCGGCCTGGCCGCGGACGCCGGCGAGGATCGGCCAGCCCTTGATCTCGCGCAGCAGCTCGCGCGCGCGCACGTCGCTCACGGGGCACAGCGCGAACGAGACGTCCTTGAGAACCTCGACGTAGATGCCGCCGAGCCCGAACATCAGCACCGGCCCGTAGCTTGGGTCCTGCGTGAAGCCGACCACGACCTCGCGACCACCCTTCAGCATCTTCTGGATGTTGACGCCCTCGGCCTCGGGGTGGCGCAGCTTCTCGAACGCCGCGCGCACGGCGGCCTCGTCGGCGAGGTTCAGGAGCACGCCGCCGACGTCGGACTTGTGGGGGATCGAGGGCGCCGAGAGCTTGGCGACCACCGGATAGCCGACCTTCGCCGCGATCGCGACCGCTTCCTTCGGCGTGCGCGCGAGGCCGCCGGGAACCGCGGGAATCCCGTAGGCGCGCGCGAGCTCGCGCCGCGCCTTCACTCCCAGCCAGCCGGGCTTGAGTGCCGCGCGCGCAGCGGCGACGTCGACGCGGAAACGGCGCACCTTGCCTTCGGGGCGCGCGAGGATGCGACGGCGCTCGTCGAGCGCAGCGAGCGCGCGCACGGCGGACTCCGGGTAGAGGTACACGGGCACCCAGTCCTGCGCGGCCTCGCTCGAGATCGCGCGCAGCACCTCGTCGCGGGCCATGAAGCAGCCGACGACCGGCTTGCGCGAGCCGCGCGCGGACTCGAACACGGCGCGCGCGACCGCGACGGCGTCGTGCGTGATCGGGGGCACGAAGATGACGATCACTTGGTCGACGTTCGGGTCGCGCAGCAGCACGGCGAGCGCCTCGCGGTAGTGCTGCTCGGTCGCGCCCGCGACCATGTCGACGGGGTTCTGCACGCTCGCCTCGGGCACGAGCAGCGCCCGCAGCGCCGCGCGCGTGTCCTCGCCGAGCTGCGCCATCGCGAGGCCCGAGCCGACGATCGCGTCGGTGGCGAGGATCGCGGGACCGCCGGCGTTCGTGAGCACCGCCGTGTGCGGACCGGCGGGCAGCGGCAGCTTGGAGAGCGCGAGCCCGACGTCGAAGAGCTCCTCGACGGAATTCACGCGCTGCACACCGCATTCCTTGAGCAGCGCGTCGGCCGCGACATCGGCTCCCGCGAGCGAGCCGGTGTGGCTCGAGGCCGCGCGCGCGCCCGCGCTCGAGCGCCCGGCCTTGACCGTCACGAGCGCCTTCTCGCGGCTCACGCGCCGGGCGGTCGGCACGAACTTGCGCGGATTGCCGAAGCTCTCGAGGTACAGCAGCACGCAGCGGATCGAGGCGTCCTCGCTCCAGTATTCGAGCAGGTCGTTCGCGCTGACATCCGCGCGGTTGCCCATCGAGACGAACATCGCCACGCCGAGCGAGAGGTGGTCGGAGTGAGCGAGGATGGCCTCGCCCATGGCGCCCGACTGCGACACGAACGCCACGGGACCCGACTTCGGAAAGCTGCGCGAGAACGAGGCGTTGAGGCGCACGTCGGCTTGCGCGTTCTGGATACCCATGCAGTTGGGGCCGACGAGTCGCATGCCGTGCTTGCGCGCGAGTCGCACCAGCCGCTCCTCGACCGCAGCGCCCTCGGGGCCGGTCTCCTTGAAGCCGGCGGTGATGATCACGACGGCGCCGACGCCCTTGCGGGCGCAGTCGGCGAGCGCGCGCGGCACGAGCGCCTTGGGGACGGTCACGATGGCGAGATCGACGGCGTCCGGGATCGCGGCGACGCTCGAGTGGCACTTGATCGAGTGCAGCACGTCGGCGTGCGGGTTGACCGGGAAGACCTTGCCCTCGAAGCCGCCCGTGACGAGGTTGTGAAGCACCTGCCAGCCGATCGAGCCGGGGCGGCGCGAGGCGCCGATGACGGCGACGGCGCGCGGACGGAAGAGACGGTCGAGATCGCGCGGTGCGCGGCGGGGAGTCGCGAGCTTGCGTGCCATGAAGCTGCTGTTGTAAGTCGCGGGCTCGAAGGAGGACGCACCGCACAAGAGCGTACGGGTGCGGTATGCTCGTGGAGGCACCTCGCGCGCCCACTCCGACGCCCGCTCCACGACGCACATGTCCCGCATCGCCTTCGTCCTGACGACCTGCCACGAGTTCGAAGGGGTCAAGGTGCTCTCCTCGGTGCTGAAGCAGCACGGGCACCAGACGGATGCCTTCATCACGAGCGAAGAGCGCGACTACTACCAGGCCATCGCGGACTTCCGGCCCGACGTGGTCGCGATCTACGCCACGACCGGCCAGCACGAGTGGCCCTACCCGTACATCCGGCGCTGGAAGCAGCTCAACCCGAAGCTGAAGGTCGTGATGGGGGGGCCGCATCCCAGCCATGACCTCGAGCCGCTCGAGCACGTCGACGTGATCGACGCGACCATCAAGGGCGAGGCCGAGTACGCGATGCTCGAGCTCGTCGAGGCGTGGGCGAAGGGCGAGAGCATCGAGCTCATCCCGAACGTCGCCTACCGCGGGCCCGGAGGCGTGCCGGTGCAGAACCCGATCCGGCCGGTGATCCAGGACCTCGACACGCTGCCGTTCCCGGACGTCGACATCTTCTACAAGTACCCGTTCCTGCGCTCGAAGCGCGTGCTGCAGGTGCACGCGAGCCGCGGCTGCCAGAACTCGTGCACGTACTGCTCGGTCGGCACGATGAAGAAGGACTGGGTCAGCGGGAAGAAGGGCGAGAAGTTCAACCGCACCAAGTCCGTCGACTACCTGTGCGACGAGATCAACGACGTGCTCGCGCGCTATCCGGGCTTCCGGATGATCAACTTCGGCGACGCGGCCCTGAACATGTACTCGGGCTGGCTGCAGGAGTTCGCGGAGAAGTGGCCGGTGCGCGTGGGCCTGCCGTTCGCCTGCAACATCAACATCAACTACCTCGACGAGGACGACATCATCGCGCTCAAGCGCGCGGGCTGCGTGTCGGTCCAGTTCGGGCTCGAGTCCGGCAGCGAGGACGTGCGGCTCAAGATCTACAAGAAGGGCTACACCGACGACGTCGTGTTCGGGATCCCGCCGCTCCTGCGCAAGCACAAGCTCACGTTTCGCACGAACAACATCATGGGCTCGCCGGCGGAGACGCTCGACGACATGTTCGAGACCGTGCGCGTGAACAAGAAGATCCAGCCCAACGGCTGCACCGTGCTGATCTACCGCTCGTTCCGCTCGACGGTGCTCGGCAAGGAAGACTTCGAGCTCGGCCGTCTCGACGAGGGCAAGGACATCGGGCCGTCGATCCAGCACGACTCGAACATGATCCGCGAGGACGTGCGCGAGGTCGTCAACCTCCAGAAGCTCTTCAACGTCGCCGTCTACGTGCCCTTCGGCATGCCGCTCGTGCGGGCGCTGATCCGCCTGCCGCGCAACCGGGTGTTCGAGGTCACCCAGCTCTCGTTCCTGTGGTACCAGCACGCGGTCGTGTCGGGCTATGGCATGCTCGACGACTTCCTGCTGGGCCTGAAGAACCTGCGCAATATCTTCCAGCCGACCCGCCGCAAGCCCGCCGGACGCAGCCTCGCGGCGCGCATGGAGACGGGCGTCGAGACCACCGTCTAGGCGCCCGCCCCCGCTTTCGGCGGAGCGTGCTAGACTTCGACTGACATGTTGCTCTCCCAGATCGCGACGGGAGCGGCCCTGCTGCCGCTTCTGGCGTCGTCGGGAGCCCGGCCCACCGAGGCGCTCGGGCTTCCGTCGGCGTCGCTGGCGCCGCCCGGCAACGTGCTCGTGATCACTCTCGACGACGTGGGCGTCGACCTGATCGGCGCCTACGAGAGTTGGTACGTGTCCCAGGGGCGCGAGCGCGGCCAGCCCGCCAACACCCCGGCCATCGACAGCCTGCTCGCCGCGCAGGGCATCCTCTTCACGGAGTGCTGGACCGCTCCCATGTGCACGCCGAGTCGCGCACGACTCCTCACCGGCAAGTACGGGATGCGCAGCGGCATCGGCGCCGTGCTCAAGGAGACCGAGACCTCCGGCTACCTCAACCCCGGCCTCCAGCCGAGCGAGCTGACCCTGCCGCAGCTGCTGCGCACCGGGCCCTCCTCGTACACCTCGGTCGCGGTCGGCAAGTGGCACCTCGTCGACTCGCCCCTGCGCGCCACGCTCCCGGCCCATCCGCTCGGATCGCCCACCGGCACGTGGTTCGATCGCTACGCGGGCGCGATGTTCAACCTGCAGAACGCCCAGCCCGGTGGCGGCACGAACGTCTACTCGAGCTGGATCAAGACGTACTGCTCGTTCCTCGACCCGAACGTCGCGCCGTGCCCGAGCGGCATGCCGCCCTGCGATGTGCTGAAGTTCGCGCCGCCGGTGACGAACTACGTGACGGTCGACACGACCGACGATGCGCTCGCGATGGTCGCGACGCTGCCCGAGCCGTGGTTCCTGTACGTCGCCTACAACGCGGTCCATGCCCCGGTGCACGACATCCCCGCCGGGATGCCGTCGACCCAGTGCGGGAGCTACCTTCCCAACTTCTCGCCCTGCTATCCGGGCGTGACGCCGAGCTTCGCCTCGCGCGTGCGCTGCATGATGGAGGAGCTCGACAACCAGATCGGGCGACTGCTGTGCGCGGTCGATGCCGGGGACACGACGGTGATCCTGATCAGCGACAACGGGACGGACCCCAACGGCCTCGTCCCGCCCCACGACCGCTCGACGGCCAAGGGCACGATCAAGGAAGGCGGCATTCGCGTGCCGATGATCGTCCGCTCTCCGCTGCAGGGCCCGGGAACGCCCGGCCGCGTCTCGCGCGCGCTGGTGAGCTCGACCGACGTGTTCGCCACGGTGGCAGCGATCGCGGGCATGTCGCTCCCGACGGGGGCGGCGCCGGACTCCGTGTCGATGCTGCCCTACATCACGGGCTTCCAGGGGAGCGTGCGCAAGTTCGTCTACAGCGAGAACTTCTTCCCGAACTTCGAGCCCGACCCGGTCACGGGCGGCCCGCCGGCGAACTACGTCACCAACCGCCATGTGCAGGCCATTCGCGAGCAGCGCTTCAAGCTCGTGCGCCGCACGGATCGCAACCAGAACGGCGGGAACACCTTCACGGTGACGGAGGAGTTCTATGACCTCCAGCAGGGTGGCCCGCCGGATCCCGTCACGGGCGGGCCGACGCCGGACTGGTTCGAGGAGAACGACCTGCTGCTCTCTGGCCAGCCCCTCGCGGCGCGCGCTCAGCGCGCCCTGCAGGTGCTGCGCAACCGGCTCGATACCCAGTACCCGTCGATCTGTCGCTGAGCGCCGCGCGCCTGCGCACCATGTCGGGGCGCACCGGGCCGCTTGTCGCGCTCGCTTCTCGCCGCGCCCCGGACCATGAGTCTCCGCGGGGCTCGCTTGCCTCGCAGGAGAGTTCCATGCGCCACTCGTCGCAACTGGCTGTCGCCGCGTTCCTCGTCTCGTCCCTGTGCAGCGCCTGCGCCTTTGGAGACCGCCACGTGCGGCTCGAGTACCCGCCGCCGGGACCGGAAGCCGTCGCGGCCGTGCCGGCGAGCGCGCCGCTCGCTGCTCGCACGATCCATCTCGGCGTCTTCACGGACCAGCGCGCCGAGCGCGGCCGCATCGGGGAGGTCCGCAACGGGTGGGGCATGCACACCGCGGACGTGGTGGCCGAGAACGACGTCTGCGAGTGGGTGCGCGAGGCCGTGCGCACCGAGCTCGAGCGGGCGGGCTTCCACGTCGCCCTCGACTGCCCCGCGCCCGGCGGGCTCGAGCTGCGCGGCGAGGTGCTGCGCGTCCACTGCGGTGCCTACATGAGCTACGAAGGCGAGGTGCAACTCTCCGGCGAGCTCCGTCGCGACGGCGCGGTCCTCGGTCGCTACCCGGTGAGCGGCAAGGGCAGTGCGGGGACCAACTGGGGTGCCACGGAGAAGGGCTATGGCGAGACGCTCGCTCTCGCCCTGCAGGCGGCCGCGCGTCGGCTCTCGAGCGAGCTCTCGAACGGCCTGCGCACGAGCCTGAATCCGGTCCCGTGAGGCAGGCCGTGGGCGCGGGGCCCCTTCGCCCCGCGCCTCAGCGCTCGGAGCGCGCCTTGGCGCCGTTGCGGCGCCCTGAGTCCACCTTCGCGACGTCCACCTTCGCAACGTCGG
Organism: uncultured Planctomycetota bacterium; assembly: GCA_903892045.1. Classification (GTDB taxonomy): domain Bacteria; phylum Planctomycetota; class UBA1135; order UBA1135; genus F1-120-MAGs118. Next base: position 12,205 of record CAITGX010000179.1, read on the forward strand.
CGAGGGCGGACTTGAGGTCCGAGATGATGTCGCTCGGGCTCTCGAGGCCGATCGAGAGGCGCACTGCGCCGCCCTGCTTGCCGTAGGAGCTGTGCGTCATGCTCGAAGGCAGCTCGATCAGCGTCTTGGTGTGTCCGAGCGAGACGGCCAGCGTCACCGAGTAGGCCGAGCGCGCCAGCGAGTCGATGAACGCTTCCGGTTCCACGCGCTCCGCATCGAGCTCGAAGTAGATCATGTTGCCCGGCGCGAAGTCGCCGTCGAAGTCGACGAGCTGGCGCTCGGCGAGCTCGCGCTGGGGGAAGCTCGGCAGGCCGGGATACAGGACGCGCGCGACGGCGGGCTGCTTCTCGAGCCAGGCGGCCACCTTGCGCGCGGTGAACTGCTGGCGCTTGAGCCGCAGGGCCAGCGTCGGAAGCCCGTAGACGAGGATCGCCCACGCGGCCTTCGACGAGAGGATCCCGCCGAAGTCCTTGCGATAGAGCAGGAGCCGCGCGTGCAGCGCCTTGGGGCAGATCACCGCGCCGCCGAGCTCGGTCCCGAAGCCCCCGAGGTTCTTGGTGAGCGAGTGCAGCACGACGTCCGCGCCGAGCGCGAGCGGGCGCTGTCCGAACGGAGTGGCGAAGGTGTTGTCGATGAAGATGAGCAGCTTGCGGTCCTCCGCGCGCCCGGCGTTGAGCTCGTCGACCAGCTTGCGCAGCGCGCGCACGTCGATGAGCTCCAGCGTCGGGTTCACGGGCGACTCGAAGTACAGGACGCGCGTGCGCTCGTTCACGGCCGCGCGCACGGCCGCGAGGGCGTTCATGTCGACGCGCTTCACGCCGATGCCCTGGCGCGGGTACCAGTTCTCGAACAGCGAGTGCGTGCAGCCATAGAGCACGGGGTGCGCGACCACCTCGTCGCCGGCCTTCAGCGTGCAGCCGAGTGCCGCGGAGATCGCGGCCATGCCGGACGCGAACGTGACGCAGCTCTCGCCCTGCTCGATCTCCGCCAGCTCGCCCTCGAGGATCGAGCGCGTCGGCTCGTCGAGGCGGTCGTAGATGTAGACCGGCGTCTCGCCGACGTCCGTCACGAGCTGTCCGAACTCCTGAAAGCCGCGTGCGCCGCGCTTGGCGGAGTCGAGGCGGTAGGTGGTCGAGCTCGAGAGCGGCGGAGTCACGTGGTGGGAGAAGTCCCACTTGGCCGAGTGCTCGGGGCCGTGGACGAGGCGGGTCGTGACCTTGTACTGCTGCTTCTTCGCCATGGAATGCTCCTCGGCACGCGGAGCGTGCAACAGGAGACTGTAGTCCATGCAGCGCTCGCGACGCCGCTACGAACTCCTGCGCAGGATTCCGCTCAGGGCTGGATCGTGAAGCGCAGCGCGTCGCTCGCAGCGAACGAACCCGCGGCATTCTGCGGGTCGCGCAGGTGCCACTGTGCATTCACGACCGCGCCCGCGGCCAGGCGAGCGTCGAGGCCCGCCGCGATGCGTGCGTTGAAGTCGAGTGCCGCGCTCGCGCCGCAGCCTGCGGGACCGCCGCCCGCCGTGAGTTGCACGGCCGAGCGCGTCAGCGGTGTCGCGAGGCAGAGCGTCCCGCCGAGGAACGGCGTCGTCGCGGGACCGCTGAGCGTGTAGACGAGCGAGCAGGCGCGCGCGGCCGGAGCCTGCGAGAGCGCGACGACGAAGCCGGCGCCCGCGCTCGCGCTCGGGCTGCCGGACCAGCCGATGGTGGCCGCGCAGCCGCCGCCGGTGGCGCGCGGGCTGCAGTAGCTGCCGACGAGCGGCGGAGTGAAGTCGACGACGAGCGTCGGCCACTCCGCGGGATCCGCGGACTCGCGCGTCCCGAACACCTTGGTGGTCTGCGACACGGTCTCGACGTCGAGCTTGAGCAGCCAGCCGAAGTTCGAGCCCGGAGCGTCCAGCCAGCCCTGCACGTCCGCGACAGCAGCAGCGGTCGAGGGCCAGGTGTGGAGGCCGAGCTGGTCCACGGCGAGCACGGCGCTCGCGCTGGCGGTGAAGTCGCCTCCCGGCGTGGTCCAGTTCGAGCTCGGGAAGAAGCGCTGCAGCCACGTCGCGTCCCCGGGCTGCGCGGGAGCACCTTGCCCGCTGCTCGTGCTCGATGCGCCTTCGCCCCAGTCCGCCAGCACGCGGTGCACGCGCACGTTGCGCGGGCCCGTGTTGCCGGACGGGTTCGCCAGCACGAGCTGCACGGAGTTCACGACCGAGCCCGCCGGAACCAGCGCGGCGATGTCGAAGCGCACGAGGCCGCGTCGGATGGGGGCGCTCGAGCTGCCTCCCGAGCGACCGACGATCATCACCGGGCCCGAGCCGTTGCCGATCGAGCCCGAGGCGTCATTCCAGAGCGTCGTGTCGCGCACCGCCGTGAGGGAGAGGACATCGGCGCGCGCCGACCCCGCGAGGGCGACGAGCGCCCAGGCGAGGGCGGTGCGGATCATGGCGCGAGCTCTAGGGGTAGATGTAGAAGCGCAGGGCGTTGGACAGGTTGGTGGTGAAGGTCGCGGCGGGGTCGCGGCTCCAGTACTGGGCGCACACGAGGCGGCCGACCGAGAGCTGCGGGTCGAGACCCGAGGCGATGCGCACGTTGAAGTCGTAGCTGTAGCTGCCGGTGCAGTCGTTGGCCGGAGTGGCGCTGCCGCCCGAGTTCTGTGCGATCGTGCGCAGCACGGGGGACTGCACGCACATCGTGCCGCCCTGGAACGGCGCCGAGGCCGGACCGAAGGTGCCGTAGAACAAGAGGCCCGACTTCTGGTTGAGCGTGTTCGAGAGCGTGATCAGGAAGCCGGAGCCGGCGTTGAAGTCGGCGCTGCCGCTCGAGCCGATGGCCGGTACGCAGCCCAAGCTGTTGGTCTTCGCCGTGCAGTAGGGCGTCGGCGGCGGAGGCGTGTAGGTGACGATCAGCTGCGGGCGGTACTGCGCGAGGCTCTCGCGCGTCTCGAACTGCTTGGCCGACTTCGCGCCGCTCTCGGGACCGCGCACGGCCCAGCCGAAGTTCTGGTTCGGGTTGTCGATCCACGACTGCACGTCGGCGACCATCTGCGCGGTCGAGCCCCACGTGTAGTAGGCGTAGGTCGAGCCGATGCTCACCGTGGCGCTCGCAGTCGCGACGAAGTCGCCGCCCGGCGTGGTCCAGAACTGGTTGTTGTAGAACGTGTGCAGCCAAGTCGGGTCGCCGACCTGAGCGCTGTTGCCGTTGCCCGAGAAACCGACCGTGGGGCCCTCGTTCCAGCCGCGCGTCAGCTTGTGGATCGTGAAGGCCTTGGCGCCCACGACCGTCTTCGACATGTAGAGCTTGAGCTGGACGCTCGTGACCGTGGAGCCGGCCGGGATCGAGCTCGTGTCGAAGGACACCAGCGCGCGGCGCATCGGCCAGGTCGTGTTGGCCCCGGCCTGCCCGGAGTACATCGTCGAGCCCTTGGAGTCGGTGCGATTTCCGACCGTGTCGTTGTAGATGGTCGCGTCCTTGCTCGAGACAAGCGTGGCGACATCGGCACGGGCCTGCAGGGACAGCAGGAGCATGCACGGGACGAGGAATGCGGTGATGCGGGGGCTCATGGGGGGACTTGTAGCTCCGAGGCGCTCCCCCCAACAGTAACCCGACCTCGAAAATCCGGCTACTCGAGCCCCAAGTCGGCCACTCCGTCCTCATCGAAGCCGAGGTAGTGCCCCAGCTCGTGGTACAGCGTCACCTCGATCTGCTCCGCGAGCTCGCGCCGCGAGGTGCAGGCGCGCTCCAGGTTGCGCTGGAAGAGGTGGATGGTCGGGGGAAGCTCCGGGACGCCCTCGGGATCGCGCTCGGCGAGCGAGGCGCCCGTGAACAGCCCCAGCAGGTCCGGAGGCGTCTCGCGCGGGTCGTCGCCGCACAGGGCGCGCGAGGGCATGGGCTCGACGATCACCGGCACCTGCTCGAGCGCACTCCGGAACTCGTCGGGCAGGCGCGCGATGGCCTGCTTCAGCACGCGATCGAACTCCGACTCCGACAGCCGCTGCGGAGCCGGAAATGACTGCGGTTCGAGCCTCTGGGCGTCGCGCAGCAGCCGGTCGGCGCGCCCGAAGTCGCCTTCGAGGTCCGCGAGCAGCGCGAGCTTGGCGAGCACGACCGGGCTCTCGCCGAGCGCCTGCGCGCGCGCGAGTTCGTCGCGCGCCGCGTCGAGCTCCCACAGCCGCAGCGCGAGCTCCGCGCGCACCAGTGCGAGCTCCATGTCCTCGCTCGCGTCCTCTCGCCGCGCGGCCTCCTCGGCCGAGGCGCGCGCCGCGTCGAGGTCGTCGAGCGCGAGCTGCGCCGTCGCGCGCAGCACCCACGTCTCGGCGAGCTCGTCGCTCGCGCCGCGCGCCGTCTCGAGCGCAGCCTCCGGATCGCCCGCGTCGAGCGCTTCCCAAGCGCGATCGAGCGCCGCGTAGTCCTGTTCGTGGCTCATGGCGATCACTCGACCGACTGCGGGGGCGTGCGCTCGAACTTCGTGGACAGGTCGCGCAAGAGGCCCTCGCTCACGCTCTCGAGCTTCCAGCGCTCGTCGAACAGGAGCACGTAGCCGCGCGAGAGCGCCTCGAGCTCGCCGTAATCGAACGACGCGTTCACGCCCCGCGTGACGTTCACGCTCGCACCGACCTGCCATCCTTGGTGGCGATAGGCGCCGTACGCGATCGCGATCGAGTCGCCGCTGCGCTCCCAGACGAAGTTGGGTGCGCCGAGCCGCGCGAGACACTGCGCGAGGTCGCTCTCGCCGGGCACGAGGTGCTGCAGCTCGTCGGTCTGCACCGGTTCGAGCACGATGTGGCGCTCGTACTGCGCCTTCACGCACGAACTCGCGCCGAGCGCGAGCCCGCACGCGAGGATCACTCGTGCGAGTCGACCCACGGCAGCACCCACTCCGAGCTCGAAGCCTGCAAGGTGGAGCCGAACGCGGCGAGGCGGTCATACTCGTTGAAGAACAGCCACAGACGATCTTCCTGCGTGTCCGTGTTGAGCGCGGTGACCACGAACAGCGTGAGTCCCGTGCGCTTCGTGCGCTGGTGGTCATAGCGCCACGCCGAGCGCCGGCCGAGCTGCACGACCTCCATCGGTCCGCCGAGCAGCTCGAGGACTTCCGCGGAACTCAAGCCCGGACCGAGCTGGACGATGCGCTCCTCCTGCAGCGGCTGGTTGGTCGTGTCGCGAGTCAGGAAGCACCCCTGCGCGAGTGGCAGGAGCAGCAGGGCGGCGAGAGCGAACGTGCGCATGGGAGCAGAGGCTAGCAAGCGCGCGAGCGCCCAGAGTGTCCACGATGCAAAACCCGCGTTCCGCGCGTAGTCTCGTGCGCGATGAAGCTGTTCGGAAACGCGGGGCTGGGTCGGCGGGCGGTGCTGGGGCTCCTGCTCGCGCTGTGGGTCGCGGCGTGTGCGGCGACCGGGGGCGAGGGGCGCGGGCGGCCGCAGGGCAGCGTGCGGCTCGTGGTGCTGCACACCAACGACATCCACGGTCAGGTGCTGCCGCGCAAGGCGACGTGGCTCGACCGCCAGGCGCCGCCCCAGATCGGCGGCCTGCCGCGCGTGGCGGGATACGTGAACGCGGTGCGGCGCGAGCTCGAGGGCACGGGCACGGAGCTGCTCGTGCTCGAGGGCGGCGACTGGTACCAGGGCACGCCGGAGGGCGGGCTCGAGCAGGGCCTGCCGTTCGTCGAGGCGCTCGCGGCCATCTCGTTCGACGCCCTCGCGATCGGCAACCACGAGTTCGACCACTCGACGGCCAACCTCCGGCGCCTGCTCGAGGCCACCGGCGAACGCGCGGTGTGCGCGAACTTGCGCGATCCTGCGAGCGGCGAGCGCGTCTCGTGGATCGAGCCCTGGCGCATCGTCGACTGCGGGGGCCTGCGCATCGCGATCGTCGGACTGATCACGCCGGAGACACCTTCGATCTCGCACGCCGACACGCGCGCGCTGACGTTCGTCGAGCCGGCGCTCGAGCTCGCGACGGTGAAGCGCGAGCTCGACGGCCGCTGCGACCTGATCCTGCCGCTCGCGCACATGGGAGTCGAAGAGGCGCTGGCGACCGCGAAGGCGCACCCGGATCTGCCGCTCCTGATCACGGGCCACTCGCACACCTACCTCAAGGAAGGCAAGCGCGACGGCGCGGGTCTCGTGGTGCAGACCGGCGCCAAGGCCTCGGCGGTCGGGCGCGTCGAGCTCGAGATCGACGGCCCGAGTGCGACCGTCACTTCGGTGCGCGCGAGCCTCGTCGACCTGCTCACGGAGCCCGAGGAACAGGACCGCAATGCGAAGGTCGAGAGCATCTGCGCCGAGCTCGTCACGCGCGCGGAAGCCGACATGAAGTGCGAGGTCGGCGAGCTCGCGGCGCCGCTCAAGGCCGGCCGCGGGCCGCTCTCCACCGTGGCCAGCAGCTGGGTCGCCGACCTCGTGCGCGAGCGCATGGGCGCCGACGTCGGCCTGCACAATCGCGGCGGGACACGCGCGGAGATCGACGCCGGCGCCGTCACCGTGCGCGAGGTCTTCGAGATGCTGCCGTTCGACAACGACGTCGTGCTGCTCGAGGTCCCGGGCAGCGTGCTCGAGGCCGTCGTCCGGGGCGCCATCGAGGGCACCGTGCACTCGGGGCTCGACTACAGCGGCATGCGCGTGTTCGTGCGTTCGCGGCAGGAGGAGGGAGCGACGCGACTGGCGTTCGTGCGCATCGAGATCGCGGGCGCGCCGCTCGAGCCGCAGAAGCTGTACCGCGTAGCGCTGAACTCCTTCCTCGCCGGGGGTGGCGACGGCTTCAAGGAACTCGCACGCTCGACGAAGCTCGCGCAGGACCCGATCCTGCTGCGCGAGCTCGCGGAGGCCGCGCTCGTGAGAGCCGGGCGCATCACGCCGCCCGCGGACGCGCGCATCGTCGAGGAGGCTCAGCCGTGATCGCGAGCCTCGCGCTCTGTGCGGCGTTGCTCCTGCCGCAGGGCTTCGACGAGCTCGCCCAGAAGTTCGTCGACAAGGACGCGCGCGTGCGGCGCGACGCGGTGATCGGTCTCGCGAAGCTCGACACGCAGCAGGGCTGGGAAAAGGTCGTCGCGGCCTTGCGCGACCCCAAGCCAGAAGTCGCGGACGAGGCGCAGCTGCAGCTCGCGGGGCTCGCGGGCGCGGCCGAGCTCGCGCTGCTCTACGGCAAGGACGCGCTCGCTTCGAAGGACGAATTCGTGCGCCTGCGCGTGGCGGAAGCGCTGGGACGACTGTCGGAAGCCCCCGATGTCGCCAGCGTGACGAAGGCGCTCGCCGACAAGGACGCGAGCGTGCGGCGCACGCTGTGCTGGTCGATCGAGCGGCTGGGGCTCGCCGGCAAGTGGAGCGCGGCGACGCCTGCGCTCGGCGAGCTGGCCCGCAAGGACAAGGACGGCGGCGTGCGCGCTGCAGCACTCGTCGCGAGTGCGACGCTGCGTGCGGAGTCGGCGGCCAGCCTCGCTGTGCTCGCGGCCGACGCGAACGCCGAGGTGCGCGCGGCGGTCGTGATCGCGGCACGCTCGATCGACGCGGACACGGCGCATGCTCGAGCGAGCGCCGCGGCGAAGGACTCGGCGCTCGGAGTGCGCATCGTGGCCGCGGAGAGCCTCGCGGCCGCTCGCGATGCGCGGGGCGTGCGTGCGCTCGTCGACGTGCTCGAGTCGGAGAAGGAGCTGCGCGGGCGCTGGCACGCGGTGGAACTCCTGCGGCAAGTCTCGGGACTGCAGCACCGCCTCGATCCTCGGCCGTGGAAGGCGTGGGCAGCCGCACTCGCCGACGGCCCGTTGCCGGAGCCCCGCAAGCCCGAGCGGGCGGAGGAAGAGCGCAGCGTGTCGTTCGCAGGCCTGCCGATCCGCTCCGAGCGCGTGTGCTTCCTGATCGACCTGTCCGGCTCGATCTGGCAGAAGCGCGCGGATGGACGCACGCGCAAGGAGCTCGTCGACGAGGAACTCCGCAAGGCGCTCGAGGCCCTGCCCGAGAGCACGCGCTTCAACGTGATCCCGTACACGGCGATCCCAGCGCCGTGGCAGAAGACGCTCGTGCCCGCGGAGCGCAAGAACGTCGCCAAGGCGCTCGAGTGGTTCGTGGCCCGCAAGGACACGGGCACGGGCGACCTCTGGGGTGCCCTGCAGGTCGCACTCGCCGATCCGGACGTCGACACGCTCGTCGTGCTCTCCGACGGTGCGCCCTCGGGCGGGCGGCGCTGGAACCTCGGACTGATGAAGCAGCTGTTTGCCGAGCAGAACCGCTTCCGTCGCGTCGAGCTCGACGCCGTTCTCGCGGATGCGAGCGGCCGGCTGGTGCGCGAATGGGACGAGATGTGCGCACAGAGCGGCGGGCGGACCATCGAGATCGAGCTGCGCTGAGCGAGGCGAGCGCGCTCCGGGGCGCGGCGTGCGGTATTCTCGTGGGCGTCATGGCCCGCAGTCGGCTGCTCTTGGCGTCCCTGTTCCTCGCGTCCTGCGGAAGCGAGTCGAGCGACGCGCCGTCGAGCTCCTCGACGTCCGGCTCCACCTCTCCTGCCTCCACCCCGTCGCAGCCTTCGACTCCCGCGCTGCCGCAGCGGCCTGCGGACGTGGCCCGTGGACGCGTGAGCTCACCGCTGCCCGCGCCTGACCTCGCGGGCCCTGCCCAGTACCTGTTCGTCGATCCCGAGGTTCCGAAGGACGAGTGGAACGCGGAGAACCACGCGCGCATGGACCCGCGCGTCGATGGCTGGCCGATGGAGGCGATCCACGACGTCGTGCGTCCGCGCATGCTGGCGCTTGCGGAGCGCGTGTGGGGCGCGAGCGACGCGCCGGTCGCCGAGCTGCTCGCGCCGGAGTTCGCGGGCGCCACGGCGCTGCGCGGAGAGCTCGCGACGCTGCACGACGACGGCCAGCTCGCGGTCGAGGCGTTGAAGTCCGGAGAGCGGCCGCTCGCGCCGGTGCCGGACTGGTCCGCGGCCTGTGCGGCGCTGCGCGGACCCTTCCGCGGGGCCAAGCCGCAGCTGCAGCTGTGGATCGAGTCCGTGCGGCCCGACGGCGCGGCCGTGGTGAGCGAGGCGCGCCTGTGCGTCTCGGCAGCTCTCGCCCCCGGTGCCGTGCAGCACAACGCGCTCTGGCGCGTGCGCTGGGTTCCGGGCGCGGACGCAGGCTCGCCGCGCGTGCAGTCGATCGAGGTGCTCGAGCTCGAGGAACTCCGTGCAGCCCGCCGCGCGTTCGGGGATCACACGGCGCGCTGGATCGGAACGCCGCCGTGGCTCGAGCGCGAGTTCCTGCATGGCCTCGGCGAGTACTACTTCCGCCAGGACAAGCTCACGGGCAACCACCTGCTCGGCGGCCATGGCCTCGCGGTGGGGGACGCCAACGGCGATGGTCTCGACGACGTGTACATGTGCACGGCCGGCGGCTTCCCGAACCGGCTTCTCCTGCAGCAGCCGGACGGCACTCTGCGCGACGGAACCAGCGAGGCCAAGGTCGCGTTGCTCGACAACACGCGCTCGGCGTTGATCGTGGACATCGACGGCGATCGCCACCGGGACCTCGTGGCCGGCGTTGGGCCCTACGTGTGGATCGCCTACAACGATGGCAGCGGCGTGTTCGGCGAGCAGCAGCTGCTCGGCAGTCCGGAGCTCGGCGAGGAGGACATCTTTTCGATGGTGGCCGGCGATCCCGACCGCGACGGAGACCTCGACCTCTACTGCTGTCGCTACGTGAAGGGCGGCATGATCGCGGGCGTTCCGCGGCCGTACCACGACGCCCGCGGCGGGGCGACGAACCTGTACTGGCGCAACGAGGGCGCGCGCCGCTTCCGCAATGCGACCGATGAGGTCGGCTTCGGTGCAGCCAACGATCGCTACAGCCTCGCGGCGCTCTGGCAGGACCTCGATCTCGACGGCGACCTCGACCTCTACGTCGTCAACGACTTCGGTCGCAACAACCTGTTCCTCAACGACGGCGGCAAGTTCCGCGACGAGGCGCAGGAGCGCGGCGCCGACGACATGGCCGCGGGCATGGGCATCACGAGCGCGGACTTCGATCTCGACGGCGAGCCGGACCTGTACACCTCGAACATGTACAGCGCCGCGGGCCTGCGCACGACGGCGCAGCCCGAGCGCTTCCTCGATGGAGAGCACCGCGAGCTCCAACACCACTTCCGGCGCCACGCCAGCGGCAACACGCTGCTGCGCGGGCTCGGCGGCGGGCGCTTCGAGGAAGTCACGGAGAAGGTTGGCGGCGCACGCGCGGGCTGGTCGTGGGGCGGGATGTTCCTCGACTTCGACAACGATCGCTACCCGGACCTGCTCGTGCCCAACGGGTTCATCAGCGCGTCGCGCTCGAAGGACGTCGAGAGCTTCTTCTGGCGGCGCGTGATCAGCCAGAGCCCGCCCGATGCGAGCGTCGACGAGGACTATCGTCGCGCGTGGGCGAGCATGCAGCAGATCGTCATGGACGAGGGTGCCTCCTACAACGGCTGGGAGCGCAACACGGCCTTCTTCAACGTCGGAGGAACGCGACTCGTCGACGCGAGCGCCGTGGCCAGCTTCGACACGCTCGACGACTTCCGCGCGGTGGCGCGCGTCGACTGGGATGACGATGGGCGCGAGGACGCGATCGTGCGCAGCCGCACGGCGCCGCGCCTGCGCTTCCTGCACAACCAGAGCGCCTCCGCGCATCACTTTGTCTCGCTCACGCTGGTCGGAAGCGGACTCAACATGGACGCCATCGGCGCGCGTGTCGACCTCCAGGCCGGTGGCAAGCTGGTGCGGCGCACCGTGCACGCGGGCGAAGGCTATCTGGCCCAGTCGTCGCGTCGCTTGCACTTCGGACTCGGTGCCACGGAGCGCGTCGACTCGGTCGTCGTGCACTGGCCCGATGGCAGCGAGCAGCGCTTTGGACCGCTCGAAGCGGATGCTCGCTACGAGCTCACCCAGGGGCGAGCGGAACCGCGTCAGATCGAGCCGCGTCGCATCGCGACCTTCGCGGACCTCGATCCCGCGCCGCTCGCGGCCTCGCCCGCGCGCATCGAGCGCTTCGTGCTCGTCGAGAAGCTCCCGATGCGCGAGTTCACGCTGCCACGCTTCGATGGCACTGCGCCACGCGTCAAGGAACTCGCAGGCTCGACGCCGCTCCTGGTGACGTGGTCCGTGGAGGACGCCAACTCGCGCATGTTGCTGGAGTCGCTGGGACGACGTCTCCCCGAGTTCGACGCCGCGGGCGTGCGTCTCGTGCTCCTGTGCGTGGACGACGGTCCGAAGCTGGCGGCGGCGCGCCGCTGGCTGCAGGAGCGCGGGCTGCTGCACCTCGGTGGCCCTGCCGACGGCGCGTGGATGCAGCGCCTGCAGGTGCTGTACCTCGAGGTGCTCGGCAACACGTCGCGTGCGCTCATGCCCCAGTCGCTGCTGCTCGACTCGGCGGGGCAGTGGGTGATCGGCTACGACGGCACATTCGCGGTGGACACGCTGCTCGCGGACGTGGCGGCGCTGGGAACGATCGATGCGCGCGCGCCCCAGACAGCGAAGCTCCTCGGCGGCCGCTGGGTGATGAAGTCGAGTCGCGACTGGCAGTTCCTGATCGACATCTACCGCGAGATCGGCGCCGGCGAGCTGGCCGCGATGTACGAGAGCCATCGCGCGACCCTCTCGCAGGGTCGCTAGGGGCCGTCCGTGCGGGTCTGGCGTGACGCGCTTGCCTGCGCGGCGCCAATGGGGAGAATCTTCGCCCCCATGAGCCTGCTCGACACTCTCTCGGCGCCTGAGGCGCTTCCCAACGGCAAGGTCCACTACCGCTCCGGCAACAGCGTCGCGCTGCTCACGCTCGTGAACCCGCCGGCGAACGGCTACTCCTACGAGATGCTGCGCGACCTCGACGAGGCGATCCTGCGCGCGCGCTTCGACGACACCGTGCAGGTGATCGTGCTCGCGGGCGCGGGGGAGAAGTTCTTCTGCGCGGGCGCGGACATCGCGATGCTCAACCGGCTGACGCCGACGCAGAAGTACTACTTCTGCCTGCATGCCAACGAGACGCTGCAGCGCCTCGAGCGCACGCCGAAGCTCGTGATCGCGGCCCTGTCGGGCCACTGCGTCGGCGGTGGACTCGAGATCGCGCTGGCAGCGGACTTGCGGCTCGCGCGCCGTGGGTCGGGCAAGTGCGGCCTCCCGGAGGTTGCGCTGGGAGTGCTTCCGGGCACGGGCGGCACGCAGCGCCTCGCGCGCCTGCTCGGGCGCGCGAAGGCCATCGAGCTCATGACGAGCGGACGCACGTTCGACTACGACGAGGCGCTCTCGCTCGGTGTCGTCACGGAGGTCCGCGACGCGGCGGATGACGCCGCGTTCCTCGAGCTGGTTCTCGCTCACGCGAAGTCGTTCACCACGCCGGGTCGCGCGGCGATGAGCGTCGGTCACATCAAGGCCGCCGTGCACGGTGGCGTCGACCTGCCGCTCGATGCCGGTCTCGCTCTCGAGCGCGAGCTGCAGGCGAAGCTGTTCGCGTCCGCGGACGCCAAGGAAGGCATCGCGGCCTACGTCGAGAAGCGCGCGGCCCAGTTTCAGGGGAAGTGAGCCCATGCAGGCGCTGCGCATCCACGCCCACGGCGGCCCCGAGGTCCTCTCGGTCGATGAGATTCCGCGTCCCGAGCCGCGCGAGGGCGAGGTGCTCGTGCGCGTGCTGGCCGCGTCGATCAACCACCTCGACCTGTGGGTGCGCCGCGGGATGCCGGGTTTTCCCGTGGCGTTTCCGCGCATCCTCGGTTGCGACGGCACGGGCGAGATCGCGGCACTCGGTCCCGGAACGAGCGGGCCGGCGGTCGGAACGAAGGTCGTCCTCGAGCCCGGCTACTCGTCGGGCAAGTCGCCGGAGGATCTCTCCGGCAATGACCACCTCGCGGCGGACTATTCGATCCGCGGCGAGCATGGCGATGGCTTCGACGCGGAGTATGTGGTCCTCCCGGCGCGCTACGTGTTCCCGCTGCCGACGGGCATCGATCCGGTGCAGGCCGCGGCCGTGCCGCTCGTGTTCCTGACGGCGTGGGGGATGCTCGTCACGCGCGCGCAGGTCGCCGCAGGCGAGACCGTGCTCGTGATCGCGGGCACGAGCGGCGTCGGCTCGGCGGGGATCCAGATCGCCAAGCAGCGCGGCGCGCGCGTGATCGCCACGGCGGGCAGCGAGGCGAAGCTCATGCTCGCGCGTTCGCTCGGCGCCGACGAGGTCGTGGACCACTCGCGCGAGGGCTGGGACAAGGAAGTGAAGAAGCTCACGGGCGGTCGCGGCGTCGACGTCGTGTTCGAGCACGTGGGGCCCGCGACGTGGGATGCATCGGTGCGCTGCATGGCGCGCTGCGGCCGGCTCGTGACCTGCGGCGGCACGACGGGGCCCAAGGTCTCGCTGCTCTTGCCCCACGTCTTCATCAAGAACCTGACTTTCCTCGGCTCGACCATGGGGCCGCGCAGCGCGCTGCCCGAGATCTTCGAGCACGTCGCGGCGGGCCGCTTCCGGCCGGTGGTCGACCGCGTGCTGCCGCTCACGGCAGCGCGCGAGGCGCACGAGCTGCTGGAGGCGCGCAAGGTGGCCGGGAAGATCGTGCTGGTGCCCGGACTGCGCTAGATTCTCGCGCGCGGCCGAAACCTCGCCGCGCGCGCCCTTTACCGACAGGAGCAAGACTTGAAGCGAGCGGAAGAGATTCAGACGGCGGCGGTGCTCGGAGCGGGCACCATGGGCCACGGCATCGCGCAGGCGCTGGCGCAGTGCGGCATCGCGACCACGCTGGTCGACCTCGATGCGGCGGCGCTGCAGAAGGGCCTCGGGGCGGTGAAGAAGAACCTCGACGTCGGCGTCGAGAAGCAGAAGGTGACGGCGGAGCAGCGCGACGCGACGCTCGCGCGCCTCTCGGGCTCGAGCGACATGGAGGCCGCTGCGCGCGGCGCCGACGTGGTGATCGAGGCCGTGCCCGAGAAGCTCGAGCTCAAGCGCTCGATCTTCGCCAAGCTCGACGCGGCCTGCCGCCCGGATGCCCTGCTCGCGACGAACACGTCGTCCCTCTCGATCACGCGCATCGCCGAAGCTTGCAAGCGCCCGGAGCGCGTGCTCGGCATGCACTTCTTCAATCCGGTGCACATCATGAAGCTCGTCGAGGTCGTGCGCGCGGAGAAGACCGCACCCGAGGCCGCGACCTTGGCACTCGAGCTCTCGCGTCGCATGGGCAAGGATCCCATCGACGTGAAGGACTCGCCCGGCTTTGCGTCGAGCCGCCTCGGCCTCGTGATCGGTCTCGAGGCGATGCGCATGCTGGAGTCGGGCGTGGCGAGCGCCGAGGACATCGACAAGGCGATGGTGCTCGGCTACGGCTTCCCGATGGGACCGCTCAAGCTCACCGACCTCGTCGGACTCGACGTGCGCCTGTCCATCGCCGAGTACCTGACCAAGGAAGTGGGTCCGAACTTCACGCCGCCGCAGGTCCTGCGGGACAAGGTGGCGCGCGGCGAGCTCGGCAAGAAGTCGGGCAAGGGTTTCTACGACTGGAAGGCGTGAGGACGAGCCATGGCGGATCAGCTGGACTGGGGTAGCGAGGCGAGCGAGCCGGTGAAGCCCAAGCGGCGCGTGCCGATGTGGGCGTGGTTCTGCGGCGGTGGCTGCCTGCTGATGCTCGTCACCTTCGTGGTGGCGAGCGTCGCGGCCGTTTCGTGCGCGAAGGAGATGGCCGACCCCGACACCCAGTGGCGGGAGCTCGAGAAGGTCGTCGCGGTCGAGACGCGGCCGGAGGGCGAGATCTTCGGCATGAAGGTGCCGTTCCAGGACCTGCGCGTGATCTCGATCCAGCAGGGCATGACCAAGGTCGACTTCATGATCGCGGGCGGCGCGCAGGCCGACGAGCTGCGCTCGCAGTTCCTCGACCCGAGCGCCGAGATGGACCTCGGACCGCTGCTCGGAAACATGGGTCGCTACGAGCCGGAAGAGATCGTGCTCAGCGTGCAAGGCCGCGAGCTGCGCGGCATGCGCTTCGTGACGCAGAAGCCGGATGCCGCGAGCGAGTCGCAGGACACTGCCGCGCAGGACGCGAATGCGGATCCGGGCGAGATGGACCCCGGCGAGGCGATGAAGCTCGCCATGCGCCAGAGCACCGTGGCGCTCGACATCAGCCCCGAGGGCGGCACCAAGACCGTGATCCTGCAGTACAGCCACATGGGCTCGCTCGAGAAGATCGAGGACTCGGAGGTGGTCGAGTTCCTCGCGCACTTCAAGCTCGGTGGCGGGAACTGACATGGAAGCGGGCGGCATAGGACTGCGAGCGCGCACGGTCCTGTTCGCCGCATGTGCGCTCGTGTCGCTCGCGGCCCTCGGCTGGGTGCTCGCGACCCAGTCGACAGGCGGGATCGACGGCGAGGCCCGACTGGGCGAGTGGTTCGACGTGCGGCCACTCCCGGACGGCCTCGCGGTGTCCGAGGCCAGTGTCTTGCCGCGCGGGGATCTCGCGGTCGTGCTCTCGCGCGCGGATGCCGGCGAGGATCCTCCGCGCAACGACGTGCCGGAGGGGCAGGACGGCGCGGGCGACTGGGCGCCCTTCGACTGGTCCAAGGTTCCGAGCGGGGCGGTCGGCACCGCGCCGCGCGAAGTGCTCGTGGTCGAGATCGCGCCAGAGCACGCTTCGGCGGAGCTCGAGCAGCTGTTCGAGCGCGGGGAGGAGCTGCGCGGAGACTGGACCTCGGTGTCGCGCTCGGGCGGACGGCGGATTCTCGAGCGTGGCCAGCTGCGCTGGGGAACGCTCGAGGCGCCCTACGTCCTCGAGCGCGCGTTCGAGCTGGGCGGGACGTTTCGCGACACGCTGCGCGTCAATCTCACCCGCGAGCGCACGGCCCGCATGCTCCTCGCGCGCTGGACGCGCGGCTTTCCGGCCTCGCGCGAGCCTGTGCAGCGCGTGCTGGACGCGCTCGGCCCGAAGCCGTGAATACGCCCGTGGTCGGTGCGTAGAGTTGGACTTCGCGCTGGGCGACGACCGGAACCCGCGCGGAAGAAGAGCCACATGATCCTCAGCACCACTCCGTCCCTCGAAGGCCGTCCCATCCGCGAGTACCGCGGCATCGTCACCGGCGAGGCCATCCTCGGCGCGAACGTCTTCAAGGACCTGTTCGCCGGCATCCGCGACATCGTCGGCGGCCGCTCGGGCACCTACGAGCGCGAGCTCGGAGCGGCGCGCAAGATCGCGCTCGATGAGCTGTCGGAGGCCGCGAAGCGCCTCGGAGCCAACGCGGTCGTCGGAGTCGACCTCGACTACGAAGTCATCGGTCCGAACGGCAGCATGCTGATGGTGAGCGCCAGCGGCACCGCCGTCGTCGTCTGAGCGCTAGCGCTTCGCCTTGCGCAGCGCGGCGGCCATGACCTCCGCGATGTGCAGCACGCGCGCCTTCACGCCCTCTCGGCGCAGTCCCGACTCCCACTGCATGTGGCAGCCCGGGTTCGCCGTGACGAGCGTGTCGGCGCCGCACGCGCGGAATGCGGCTGCCTTCTTCGCGAAGACTGCCTTGCTGTCGTCGGGGCGCAACATCGAGTAGATGCCCGCGGAACCGCAGCACGACTCGGAGTCGGGGAGCTCGACGCGCGCCGCGCCCGAACGCTCGAGCAGCGTGCGCGGCTGGGAGCGTACCTGCTGGCCGTGGCAGAGATGGCACGGATCGTCGTAGGCGAGAGTGCCGAGCTCCTTGCCGAGCGCTCCCTTCACGTCGGCCGGCATCTCGGCCGCCACGAACTCGCTGAAGTCCTTCACGCGCGCCGAGAAACGGCCCGCGCGCTCGCGCCAGGCCGCGTCGTCGGCGAGCAGGTGCGAGTAGGCCTTCATGTGCGCGCCGCAGCCTGCGCTGTTCACCACGATCGGGCCCGAGCCACAGCGCTCGAAGTGCTCGATGGTGGAACGGGCGAGCTCGCGTGCACCCTCGATCTCGCCGTTGTGCGCGTGCAGCGCGCCACAGCAGACGTGACCCGTCGGGACCTGCGTGTCGAAGCCGATGCCCGTGAGGACCTCGACCGTCGCGCGGTTCACCCGCCCGTAGAGCTCGCGCATGGCGCAGCCCTCGAGCATCGCGACCTCGCCACGGCGCGGAGCAGTCGCCGGAGTCGTCGCGGGCAGCGGGCCGCGCTCGGACTTCGGCGGCACCGTGGGCATCTCGACCAGCGGGCGCCCCAGCTTGCCGAGGAGACGCGCGACACCGGTGCGCTGCGCGAGCCGCATCGAGCTCGCCATCCACGACAGCCAGAAGCGGCTGGGCAGCACGGTGCCAAAGCCGATGCGCCGAGCCGTGCGCGCGAGGAAGCCGCGCGGCTGGGTCTGCTCGAGGCCAGCGCGCGCCGTCTCGATCATCTCGCCAAAGCGCACGCCGGCGGGACACACGCTCTCGCAGTGGCGGCAGGCGAGGCAGAAGTCCATCTCCTCGCGGTACTGCGGATCGGTCGCCGCGAGCTGGCCTTCGGCGACGGCTCGCATGAGATAGATGCGGCCGCGCGGGCTCGACGACTCCGCGCCGGTGAGCTGGTACGTCGGGCACGTGCGCAAGCACAGGCCGCAGTGGATGCAGTCCAGGCTCTTCGCGTAGTCGACGATCTCCAGCGGCTTCATGGGTGCCGGATTCTAGGGAAAGCGCGCTACATTCGCCGCATGTCGATCGAGCGCATCTGGTGGGTGACGGGGGCCGTGTCCGGGCTGGGGCGAGCGATCGCGGATGCGGCGCTGGAGCGCGGCCACCGCGTGGTGGCCTTCGTGCGGCGGCCCGAGCGGCTGGACGAGTGGGTTCGCTCGAGCGCTGGACGGGCACTCGCGATCGCGTGCGACCTCGACGACTCGGCCCAGATCCAGCGAGCCAGCGAGCAGGCGCTCGAACGCTTCGGTCACGTCGACGTGCTCTGCAACAACGCCGGCTACGGGGTCCTCGGGGCGGTGGAGGAGGTCTCGGAGGCGGAGGCGCGCGCGCAGATGGAGACGAACTTCTTCGGCGCGCTCACGCTCACTCGGCTGGCGCTCGAGCCCATGCGCCGCCGGCGCTTCGGCCGGATCGTGCAGGTCTCGTCCGTGGCGGGCTTTCACGCGTCCGTCGGCTTCGGCCTCTACAACGCCAGCAAGTTCGCGCTCGAGGGCTTCTCCGAGGCGCTCGCGCTCGAGAGCGGGCACCTTGGCATTCGCGTCGTGATCGCCGAGCCCGGTCCGTTCCGCACAGGCTTCGCCGGAGACGCGCTGCGGCGAGCCGAGCGACGCATCGAGGACTATGCAACGACGGTCGGGACCATGGAGCAGCGCATGGCCTCGCTGCACGGCTCCCAGCCGGGCGATCCGATCAAGGCGGCCCGCCTGCTCGTCGAGGTCGCGGAGCTGGACGAGCCGCCGCTACGACTGCCGCTCGGACGCTACGCGCATGAGCGACTCGCGCAGAAGCTCGCCTGGCTCGAGCGCGACGCGAAGGCCCTGCGCGAGCGCTCGCTGCCGACCGAGTTCGGCGACTAGAGTCCGCCGTGGAAGCGCCCGGTGGCGAACACGCCGTCGGGATCCAGGTTGCGCTGGATGGCGCGCATGAGCTCGAGGCCGGGCGCGCGCTCGCCGAACGGATCGAGCTCCACGAGCGCTGTGCGCGGCGCATTGCGCAGTGCGACGGTCGCGGAGTGCTTGGCGAGAGTTGCGCGCAGCGACCGCACGAAGGTGGCGAGCGTTGCGGACTCGCTGCAGCCACTCGCGACTTCGACATCGAGCTCGGCGATGCCAGGCTGCAGCGCGAAACGACCGGCGATACGGGCATCGGCGAGCGCGCGCTGCACCAGCGGAGCCACGACCTCGAGGCGCGAAGGCATGCACGCGATGCGCAGGGTCGGGTGGGGAGAATCCGCGAGTCGCTGGCGAGCGCTCGCGGCCGTGCACGCGGAGCGCGCGAGTGCGCCTTCGACGATCGTCGCGCGCGGCCAAGTCGCGAGCAGCTGGGCGCGCTCCGCTTCCACGACGGGCCGCAGCCCGAAGAGCCGCGCCGCGAGCTCGAAGCCGCCGTCGACGCGCTCGATGCCGAGCGAGACGATGCGGGCAGGGAGCGAGAGCGCCTTGCGGGACAGCGAGAGCGCGTCGGCAAGGTCACTCGAGCGGCAGGTGACGCGCAGCTCGTGCTCGGGCTCCGGGAACAGTCGCAGGGACACTTCCACGATCACGCCGAGGGTGCCGTGGGAACCGCAGTAGAGGCGCTGCAGGTCGAAGCCCGTGACGTTCTTCACGAGCTGGCCGCCGCTGCGCGTGGCGAGGCCATTGGCGAGCACCGTGCGCGTGCCGAGGACATGGTGGCGCACGGGCCCGAAGCGCAGTCGATCGGTCCCGGACTCGCCCGCGGCGACGACCCCGCCGATCGAGCGCTGCGCCGGCAGGGGGACGTCCGGCGTGAGGAAGTGCCCGCCCGAGCGACAGCGGCTGGCGAGCTCCTCCATCCCGAGCCCGGCCTCGACGGTGATCGTGCCGTCGTCGGGTACATGGCTCACCACGCGCTGCAGGTTCCGCGTCGAGAGCAGGAAGTCGACGTGTCCCGGCGTCGTGCACCAGGCGAGCTTCGAGCCGCGGCCGACCGGCAGGATGCGCAACTTGTCGGTGGTCGCGAGGCGCACGAGCTCGCAGGTCTCCTCCACGCTGCGCGGCGCGGCGAGCGGCAAGGGCTCTACGTCGAGGCGCGGCTTCGCGCGCGAGATGGGCCCGACGATGGCCGCGAGGCGGCCTTCGAGTACGTCGAGCGAGGTCATCGCGGACGCTCCGTGCCGCGCATCTCGCGGCATGCGTGCACGGGGATCAACTTGCCCGGATTGAGGCGCCCCTGCGGGTCCCACGCGTTGCGCACGCGGCACATGGCGCGCATGTCGTCGTCGCCGAACACGAGCGACATGAACTCCTGCTTCTCGAGGCCGACCCCGTGCTCGCCCGTGAGGGAGCCGCCGGCGGCCACGACGACCTTCATGATCTCGTCGCTCGCCTCGAGCACACGCTTCACTTCGTCGGCGTCGCGCCGGTCGTAGCTGATGTTCGGGTGCAGGTTGCCATCGCCCGCGTGGAAGACGTTGGCGAGCTTGAGCCGCTTCTCGCGCGCGATGCGCGTCGACTCGGCGACGAGCTCGCGCAGCTTCGTGCGCGGCACGACGACGTCGGCGACGTAGAGATCGGGCGCGATGCGGCCCATGGCGCCAAACGCGCCCTTGCGGCCAGCCCATAGCTTCTTGCGCTCGGTCGCCGAGCGCGCGCGGCGAATGTCGATCGCTCCACGGCGCTGCGCGATGGCTCGCAGCGGCGCGAGCGTCGCCTCGACCTCGACCTCGCTGCCCTCGGCCTCGACGAGCAGCACGGCCTCCGCTTCCCGCGGATAGCCTGCCGCGAACACGCTGGCTTCGACGGCTTGGATCGTGAGCCGGTCGAGGATCTCGAGCGCCGAGGGCTCGAGCCTGGCCGCGATGGCGTCGCTGACGGCGTCGCAGGCGGCGTCGAGGTCGGTGAAGATCGCGAGCAGCGTCTCGGTGACCGCGGGCGTCGGGACGAGCCGCACGGTGATCTCCGTTGCGAGCCCGAACATGCCCTCGCTCCCGACGAACAGGCCGACGAGGTCGTAGCCGAGCGGATCTGCCTGCGGCAGGGAGAGGTCGAGCACGCTGCCGTCGTCGCGCACGATCACGAGCCCGAGGATGTGGCGCGTCGTGGCGCCGTGCTTGAAGCAGTGGGGGCCACCGGAGTTCTCGCCGACGTTGCCGCCGATCGTGCACGCGGCCTGACTCGAGGGGTCCGGTGCGTAGAACAGGCCGTGCTTCTCGACGGCCAGCGTGAGGTCGACGTTGACAACGCCAGCCTGCACGCGCGCGTACTGGTCCGCGACATTGACCTCGAGCACGTCGCGCATGCGCGCGAAGCCGACCAGCACCCCGCCCTCGACGGGAGTGGCGCCACCGGAGAGCCCGGTTCCCGCGCCGCGTCCAACGACCGGGATCTTCTCGCGGTGCAGGATGCGCATCGCGCGGGCGCACTCGTCCGTCGTGCGCGGCAGGATCACCGCGGCCGGCCGCTGGCGCAGCAATGCGAGCCCATCGCACTCGTAAGCGAGCAGGCGCGCCGGCTCGTGGATCACGCCCGCTGCGCCGAGCACGCCGCGCAGCTCGTCGATCAGCTCGCGCTTCATCGCTAGAAGTCGATCCGGCGCAGTTTCCACAGGCCCAGCGCGATCACGGCCGCGACGAACGCGAGCGTCGTTCCGATCGAGAACCACGCGTTGAACTGCCACGGGCCACTCCAGCCGAACTTGCGGTCGTAGCTGATGGCGCCCATCTGCCGCAGTTCCTCGCTCTGGATCGCGATGCCCGCCACGAAGGCGGTGGCCGCGGTCTCGCGCTCGTTGGCGCGTCCCCAGCCTGACTCGGCGTCGTAGTCGAGCGTCACGATGCGATCTCCCACTTGCAGCACCCAGCGACGCCGCAGGCGTTTCTCGCCGCCGCGATCCTCGACCCACTCGAAGCGATCGGCGTAGCGGCCCGAGATGTCGCTGCGCACCGGGTCCGTGCCGAGCTCCTTGCGCAGCTTCTTCACGAGCGAGCTGCGGGAGCCCGTGTCGTCGAGCGACTGGGAACGCAGCGTCCAGCGCGCCTCGCCCGCACCGTCGGGATGCGCCGCGAGCCACTGCAGGCCATCGCCGCCAAACGAGCTGCGCGGCTCGCGGCGGAAGCCGCGCGGCGCCTCGGCGACGACCAGCCCGAGCTCGGTGTCCTCGAACTCCGGCTGAGTCTCGAGGGAGCGCCGCCACGAGCGCGCGATGCGCATGGCGTCGCGCGTCTTGGGCGCGATCACGTGGTATGTGCCGAGGCCGGCCTTGAGCAGGGTGAAGGCGCCAGAGTCCTGCTCCTGCTCGGAGGACTTGCCATCGGGACCCTTGGCGGTTTCCTCGAGCACCACGAGCTGCTCCCAGCCCGCGTGCATGCCGCAGTTGACGGGCATGAAGACGAGCGTGAGCAGGATCGCGCCGATGGTGTTGCGCGTGAACACCCCGACGGTGCACGAGATCGCGTGGAAGATCGCGAAGCCGTACATCAGGGCGAGGATGCTCCACAGGAGCCCGCTGTCGAACCAGCCCGAGCTCACGGCGAGGCCGAGC
>CAITGX010000180.1 GCA_903892045.1 uncultured Planctomycetota bacterium
GCCTTCGCCCACGGGAACTCGGCGCGCGCGGCCATGGCGAGGTCCAGATTCTCCAACAGGAACGCCGCCGAGAGCGTCTCGCGGTCGCGCTGCGGCATGTGGTCGACGAGGAACGTCGCCGCAAGCTTGCCCGCGAGCCCGTGGTCGGCTTCGGCGGCAAAGAGGAACGAAGCGATCTCGGACTGGCTCGGGCAGACGATGGCGACGGCGGTGAAGAGGACGGGGAGCGGCATGGCGTTTCCTTGGTGGGCGCGCATCATCCCCGACAGGCCGCGGGAGAGCGAGTAGGATCAGGCGCGTCCCTTCCGGAAGGCCGCCGATGCTCCAACGCTGCCCGCTCCTCGTCGCCGCTCTCGGTTTTCTGTCGCTGCCCTGCGCTGCCCAGTCGGCGCTCGCGTGGTCGCGCAACCACGATGCGACTCCCGCGCAGGCGGACTACGGGCGCACCTGCACGGTCGACGACGCCGGAAACCTGCTCGTCGCGGCCAAGTCCTACAACCCCAGCGTCGGCTTCCCGCCGCTGCCCCCCACCGCGGACTTCGAGGTCGTGAAGTGGTCGCCGTCGGGCGTGGAGCTGTGGTCGGCGCGCGTCGACGCGTTCGGCGGCGATGACACGCCGCTCGACATCGTGTGTGCACCGAACGGCGACGTCTACACGTGCGGATATGGATGGAACGGCAACAACGTGCAGATCGTGGTGCTCAAGCACAGCGCGAGCGGCGTGCTGCAGTGGCAGCGCGCGCACCAGGGCCCCGGAACGATCTCGGCCTTCGGGCGCGCGCTGGCGCTCGACGGGTCGGGCAACGTGCTCGTGTGCGGGCACGAGTCGAGCCTCGCGAGCGGGCAGAACGCGGTGCTGCTGTGCTATTCGAGCGCAGGCACGCTCCTGTGGAGCACGGGCTTCGATGCGGGAGCGAACGGCGACGATTCGCTGCACTCGCTCCTTGTGCGCTCCAACGGCGAGATCGTCGCGTGCGGACAGTTCACGGGCACGAGCGGCGGAGCGAACGTCGGCCTCGCGCGCTTCGCGGCGAACGGCGCGCTGCTCGCGCAGCGCAACGACGACGGCGGCGCCGGGCTCGCGGACGGCGGAGCCGTGCTGTGCGCGCTCGACGGCCAGCGCGTCGCGGTCGCCGGCTGGCGCAACGGCAGCACCGGTGGCGAGGACTGGCTGCTCGCCGTGTACGACCTGCAGGGCCCGACGTTGCAGTGGACGCGCACGTTCGGCGGATCGAGCGGCTCAGGCGAACGCGCGCGCGGCATCGCCTTCGATCGCCGCAACGTGATCTGGGTCGCCGGGCCGGCGACGAACACCGGCACGGGCATCGACACGGTGGTGCGTCGCTACGACCTCTCGGGCAACCTGCTCTCCACGAACGCGTGGAACGGCGCGTCGAACCTCGACGATCCGCCGTGGAAGCTGCTTCCGGGGAGCGCAGGGCAGATGTACGTCGCGGGCAACACGACGCTTGCGGGCACGCCGACGCGCTATGAGCTCTCGGTGCTGCAGTTCGACGAGACGGGCACGCGCAACTGGGTCGGGACCTACGCGACGCCGGGCACGAGCGACGCGCGCATCCTCGAGGCTGCGCTCTCGTCGCAGGGCGCGATCGTCGGCGGCGGCTTCACCACGGACGGCGCCACGGGCGGCTACGACGTGCTCGGGATTCGCGTGAGCCTCGATGGCTCGCCGCAGGGCTACTGCACCGCGAAGGTCAACACGCTGGGCTGCTCGGCCACGCTCTCGTTCGTCGGCCAGTCGAGCGCGGCGGCGAGCTCGGGCTTCACGACCCACGCGCGCAACCTGCGCAACCAGAAGTCGGGCCTGTACTTCTACAGCCTCGTGGCAGCGGCCGGGACTCCGTTCCAGGGCGGCTACTACTGCGTTCAGCCGCCGGTGCGGCGCGCGGTGCTGCTCAACACCGGCGGCAGCCTCGCCACGTTCGACGACTGCAGCGGCTCGCTTTCGATGGATTGGAACGCCTTCGCGCGGGGCGCGCTCGGCGGCTCGCCGGCGCCCGAGCTGCTCGTGCCCGGCACGGGCGTGTGGTGCCAAGGCTGGAGCCGCGATCCGGGCTCGAGCGCCCAGACCAACCTCACGGGCGGCCTGTACTTCCGCGTGCTGCCCTAGAAGCGCGCGAAGGCCGGAGTTTGGGGCGTGCGAGCCGCTTGTCCCCTGCTAGCGTGGCGCACCTCGGCTCGAATCACGTCCATGGAGGTCCGCCCATGAAGCCTTCGCTCTCTCGCCGCTCGCTCCTCGAGTTCTCGGCCCTCGCCGGCGGCATCGCGCTCGCGAGCTGCGCCACGCCGCAGCGCAAGAATGTGCGCACGCAGGGCCGCCTGCGTCACGCGGGCATCGGCGTCGGCGGCATGGGCGGCGCGGATCTCGACCAGATTCGCTCCCATGCGGACGTCGACGTCGTGGCACTGTGCGATGTCGACACGAACAACCTCGCGGGCGCGGCCGGTCGCTGCACGGGTGCACGCACGTACACGGACTGGCGCGAGCTCCTCGAGAAGGAGCGCGGCAACATCGACTCGGTGCACGTGTCGACGCCCGACCACATGCACGCGCCCATCACGCTCGCGGCGCTGCGCATGGGTCTGCACGTGTACTGCCAGAAGCCGCTGACGCGCACCGTGCGCGAGGCGCGCGCCGTGGCCCGCGCGGCGCGCGACGCCGGCACCGTGACGCAAATGGGCATCCAGAACCACTCGAACTCGCCCTACGACGCGGCAAGGCAGCTGTTTCGCGCGCGGCACATCGGCGCGATCCACGAGGTGCACGTGTGGAGCGACCGTCCGGCGGGCTGGTGGCCGCAGGGCATCGAGCGCGCGAGCGGCGAGGATCCGGTGCCCGCAGCGCTCGACTGGGACAAGTGGACCGGCACCGCGCCGGCGCGCCCCTACAAGCAGGATGCCTACCACCCGTTCCGCTGGCGCGGCATCCGCGACTTCGGCACCGGCGCGCAGGGTGACATGGCCTGCCACCTGATGGACCCGGCCGTGTGGTTCCTCGGTCTCGGCGATCCGCTGCGCATCCGCTCGACCGGCCCGCGACCGACGGCGGAGAGCTTCCCGTTGTGGTCGGAAGTGCACTACGAGTTCCCCGGCAATGAGTGGACCACGCGCGGCCCGCTGCTCGTCACGTGGCGCGACGGCGGCAAGAAGGTGCCCAAGGAGCTGCTCGCCGAGCTCGGGCTCGAGACCATCACGTCCAACGGTTGCCTGTTCGTCGGCGAGAAGGGCGCGCTGCTCGCGGATCCCTACGGCACGCAGGAGCTGTACCCCAAGGAGCGCTTCGCGGCGGTCGCGATCCCGCAGGGCACGGCGACGAACCACTGGCACCAGTGGGTCGATGCGTGCCTCGGTCGCTGCGAGCCGAGCGCGCCGTTCGAGTACGCGGCACACCTCACGGAGATCGCGCTGCTCGGCAACGTGGCGCTGAACTTCCCCCACGAGACGCTGGAGTGGAACGGCGGCAAGGGCCGCTTCGTCGGACGCCCCGACGCAGAGCAGTTGCTCGGCACGCCGCAGCGCTCAGGCTGGGAAATCCCCGAGCTGCGCGGCTGAGTTCACTCGGCCGAGGGGCCGACGTAGAGCACGAAGTCGCCGCGACCCGCGTCGTCCGCAGGCAGCGCGGCGGGCGCATCCTCGTTCACGTAGCTCACGACGAGCGCGCGCGTCCCCGGACGCAGGCGCTCGAGGGCCTGCACGGTGCCGCCGCGGAAGTCGGAGTGGAAGCGGCCGATCACCTGCACGACCGGCGCTTCGTCGCGCTGCAACGCGAGGAACACGGACTCGGCCATGGTCCAGTCCCACATCTGCTGGGAACGGAAGACGCGCGCGAGTCGCGCTTGCTCGTCGGCGGCCTTCGGATCGCGCCCACTCGGAGTCATGATGCGGTCGAAGTCGTCGCGGTAGCGGCCCGAGAGCAGCTCGTCGGGGATGCGGAACAGGCGGCGCTGCTCCCACGAGAGCTTCGCCAGCGGCTCGTAGCCCTTCTGGCTCACGATGCGCACGTACTGGCGCGGCGCGTTCGAGGCATGCACGGGCCGGCTCTTCGCCTTGGCGAGCTCGACCATCGCGCGGTGGCCGGGCGGAAAGTTGCCCTCCGAGCGCTGGGTACGGCGCTCGAGCGTCGCAGCGTCGCTGACGCTGGAGAGGTAGTCGTCGAGCCGCGACTGCTCGTCGCGCTCGAAGAACTCCAGCGAGAGCGAAGCCTTGTCCGAGCGGGCGAGCACGTCCTCGAACAGCGCGGCGGCGCTCGCGAGCCCCAGCGGATGGCCGTGGTTCTCGCCGATGAACACGACTTCGGCCGCGCTGGCCGCCTCGACGAGCTCGCTCCACGTCGCCGCGGCGCCGTCGCCACGGAAGAGCTTCACCTCGCGGGGCGCGAGCTCGACCTTCGGCGCGCTCGGGACAGTGGCGACCGCGGCGCATGCGCCGACGAGCACGAGCAACACAGCCGACAGAGCACGCTGCAACATGGTCCTGCTTCCTAGCCGTTCCCGAGCTCGGCCTTGAGTTCCTTGCGCGCCACCTTGCCGCGATCGTTCTTCGGCAGCGCATCGCGCCAGACGAACCAGCGCGGGTACTTGTAGGGCGCGAGGTGTTCCTTGCAGTGCGCCTTGAGCCCGGCGGCAAGCGCATCGCTTCCCGTGTGGCCAGCGCGCGGCACGACGAAGGCGATCGGCTTCACGAGGCCCTCGTCGTCCTCGCGCCCGAGCACGCACACCTCCGCCACGGCTGGGTGCGCGAGCAGCACGTTCTCGATCTCGAGCGGCGAGACGAAGATGCCGCTCACCTTGAGCAGGTCATCGTCGCGGCCCTCGTAGAAGTAGTAGCCGTCCTTCTCGCGCCGGAAGATGTCGGCTGACGTGCACCACTCGCCCTGGAACGTGTCGCGCGACTTCTTCTTGTCGCCCCAGTAGCACAGCGCCGTCGAGCCACCGCGCACGCGCAGGCGCCCGGGCTCGCCATCGGCGACGACGCGCCCTTCCGCATCGACGATCTGGGCCTCGTAGCCCGGCACGATGCGTCCGAGCGACGCGGGCCTCACGTCACCGGGGTAGTTGGAGATGTAGATGTGGAACATCTCCGCGGAGCCGATGCCATCGAGGATCTCGACGCCGGTGCGCGCCTTCCACTCGTTGTAGAGCTGCGGCGGCAAGGCCTCGCCGGCGGAGAGCGAAACGCGCAGGCTCGAGAGGTCGGCCTTGGCGATGCGCTCCGAGCGCAGCAGGTTGTTGAACATCGTCGGCACGCCGGTGAGGAACGTCGGCCGGTGCTTCTCGAGCTGGTCGAGCAGCTCGTCCGCGGTCGCGCGGCCGGGGAACAGCACCACGGTCGCGCCGACGCGGAACGGGAACATCAGGTTCGTGCCCGTCGCGTAGCCGAAGAAGAGCTTGGGCACGCTCAGGCAGATGTCGCTCTCGCGGTAGCCCGCCACCTGCAGCGCGTAGGTCTCCGTGCTGTAGGCAAAGTCCGAGTGCACGTGCACGCAGGCCTTGGGGTGGCCCGTCGAGCCCGAAGTGAAGAGCCAGCCGGCGAGATCGTCGGGGCCCGTGGGCTCGAGCGCCGCGAGCGACCCCGTCGGATCCTCGGCGGCGAGCGCCTGCTCGTAGGGCAAGAAACCACCGGCGTCGGGACCGACCACGAGCGCCGCCGGCCGCAGGCGCGCCGCGCGCAGCGCGTCTCCGATCTCCGGCAGGACCTCGCTGTGCGTGATGACCACGCGCGCCTTGGTGTACTCGAGGTAGTACTCGAACTGCTCGCGCTTCATCAGCGGGTTCACCATCGCGAACACGCCACCCGCGCGCAGCGTGCCGAACCACGCCTCGGCGAACTCGAAGCCATCGGGGAGCACGATCAGCACGCGATCCTCCGGTCGCAAGCCGTGGCGCCGCAGCACCGCCGCGACACGGCGCGCGCGCTCCGAAACCTGCGCGTAGGTGCGGCGCTCGTCCCCCACGAGCAGGGCGACCTTGGCGCCGCGCCCCTCCCGCAGGTTGCGGTCGAGGAAGTAGTCGCACAGGTTGAATGGTGTCGGGAACGGCGCGACCGCGCGGTAGAGATCCTCGCGTCCCATCGCTCACTCCCCGACTTGCGCGGCCGAGAGCGCCTCGCGGAACTCGGCGGCGTTCATGTAGCGCTCACGCCGATCCGCGAGCAGTCCCTTCACGATCGCGGACTCGAGTTCCGCCGGAACGTCGCTCTTCGGCGCGCGCCGCTTCATCGAGGGCTCGCTGCGGTCGAGCTTGGCCTGGAACAGCTCGAGCATGCTCTTGCCGGGCCACGGCAGCACGCCCGTCGCGCACTCGAACAGCACGGTCGCGACGTTGTAGATGTCCGACTGCTTGTCGGGCGACTCGCCACTGAACTGCTCGATCGGCGCGTAGTAGGGCGTGCCGATCAGCGCCGTGTGCTCGCCGAGGTGCTTGGCGCTCCACATGCCGGTCGTCACGCCACCGTCGACGAGCGCGACCGAGAGCTCGCCGCCCTGCTCGGAC
>CAITGX010000181.1 GCA_903892045.1 uncultured Planctomycetota bacterium
CCACCTGCAAGCTCGAGGTCGCGATCCTCGACGGCAAGTTCGAGGACGCCACCAAGCTCGCCAAGGACGAGCTCACGCGCTTCAAGAAGGAAGGCCACGACAAGTACCAGAAGGAAGAGGAGCACTAGGTCGCTCCCGCCCCCGCGCGCAGGCGCGAGAAGAGACTCCCGCGCTCCGGCGCGAGAAAAGACCCCCGCGCTCCGGCGCGCGAAAAGACCCCCGCGCTCAGGCGCGCGAAAAGACTCCGGGCCGCGTTCCTCGAGCGAGGAGCGCGGCCCGGATTCGTTGCGCGCGACCGCGGGGTCGCGGGAGCGGAGGCTCAGGCGAGCTTCACGTACTCGTAGTCGACGCCCTTGTCGTCGATGCCCTTGGCCGGCGGGGCGATCCACGAGGCGTACTTGCCCTTCTCGTAGACGGGCTTCATCAGCGACTTGACGTAAGCCTTGTCCTTCGCCGTCGGCAGCCACTGGTCGACGTTCGCGAGCCAGGTCGCCTCGTCGATCAGCTCGCCCGTCGCCGGGTGGAAGTGCGCGCCGGCGTAGCAGCCGATCTTGCGGTTGAAGCGGCGGTGCGGGAGCGTGAAGCGCACGGGCGAGTCGAGGCGCTCGCAGATGCGGTTCCAGTAGTCGACGCCGCGCATGTTGTCCTTGACGTACTCGTCGCGCAGGACCTCGTTCATCGCGTTGCGCAGCGGCACCTCTTCCTTCGAGATGCGGCCGTCGACGAAGTTCTCGAACAGGTAGGACTGCTCGAGCGCGAGGTGATCCTTCTGCTTCTCTTCGTAGGCGCGGCCCTTGAGGCCCGAGCGGAAGAAGTTGGCCGAGTTGGAGCTGATCTCGGCGCCGTAGAGGTCCGTCGAGGAGCTCGACCAGAAGTTGATGTACTTCTGGATGATGTCGACCGGGATGGCGCCGAAGTCGCGCACGTCGCGGTCAGGGTGATCGCGCATGACCGTCAGCGTCTTCTCGATCACGCGGCCCACGCCCGTCTGGCCGACGAACATGTGGTGCGCCTCTTCCGTGAGCATGAAGCGGCAGGTGCGCGCGAGCGGGTCGAAGCCCGACTCCGCGAGCGCGAGCAGCTGGAACTTGCCGTCGCGGTCCGTGAACATCGTGAAGCACAGGAACGACAGCCAGTCCTCGCAGGGCTCGTTGAACGTGCCGAGGATGCGCGGGTGGTCGGCGTTGCCCGAGCGGCGGTGCAGCAGCTCCTCGGCTTCCTCGCGACCATCCTTCCCGAAGTAGGTGTGCAGCAGGTAGACCATCGCCCACAGGTGGCGGCCTTCCTCGACGTTCACCTGGAAGAGGTTGCGCAGGTCGTAGAGCGACGGCGCGGTGTGGCCGAGCAGGCGCTGCTGCTCGACGCTCGCCGGCTCCGTGTCGGCCTGCGTCACGATCAGGCGGCGCAGCCAGTTGCGGTACTCGCCCGGCACCTGCTGCCACGCCGGCTGGCCGAAGTGGTCACCGAAGCCGATCGTGCGGCCGGCTTCCTGCGGCGCGAGGAAGATGCCCCAGCGGTACTCGGGCATCTTCACGTAGCCGAAGTGCGCCCAGCCCTCGGCGCCGACGTTGATCGCCGTGCGCAGGTAGACGTCCTTGGTGTTGAAGTCCGTCGGGCCCATCTGCGACCACCACTCGAGGTAGTTGGGCTGCCACGCCTCGAGCGCACGCTGCAGGCGCTTGTCGCTGGCGAGGTCGACGTTGTTGGGGATCTTCTGCGAATAGTCGATGCCGGTCATGGGAGGGTTTTCCGAAGGAGGTGAGGCGTCGGATCAGGTGCGGAGGACGTCGAACTCGGGCCGATTGGGCGTGCCGTAGCAGGTGAGCGCACCGCGCTCCCCCACCGCGTTCGGACGCTGGAAGATCCAGTTCTGCCAGGCGGAGAGCCGCCCGAAGATCTTGGTCTCCATGGTCTCGGGGCCGGCGAAGCGCAGGTTGGCTTCCATGCCGGTCATGGCGTCGGGCGAGAAGGCCGTGCGCTCCTCGATGGCGAGGCGCAGCTCGTCGTCCCAGTCGATCGCGTCGGGCGCGTAGGTCGCCAGAGCGAGCTCGTTGGCTTCCGTCGCGCCGAAGGTCGCGCCCGCGGCGAGCACCGCGTCGACCTTCTCGGGCGTGCCGAGGAAGCGCGTCGCGAGGCGCGAGAGTCCGTTCGCCATCGGGAACAGGCCCTTGTTGGCCGCGCTGGTGCCGAAGGTGAGCGGGCGCTCCTCGTCGTCGAGCACGTACGTGCGGTCGCAGGCGAGCGCGATCTCGAGGCCCGTGCCAACCCAGGTCGTGCCCTCGTCGCAGATCGCGTAGAGGCTCTTCGCGGTGTTGTCGAGACGCTTGAGCACGCGCTTGACGAAGTGGCGGGTCTCCGTGGTGAACCAGTTGCCGCCGCCGGAGAGCAGCGCGTCCATCTGCTGCCACGTGGCCGCCGGGCCCTTGGCGCGGACGAGGAGCAGAGTGATCTCGGGCTCGTTGAAGCGCAGGTGGCAGAGCGCGTCGTCGAGCTCGCGGAAGGCGCGCAGCACCCACCACGCGTTGCCTTGGGCGAGCGCCTCGGCAGCGTCCTTCGCTCCGGCCTCGGGCGCGGTGACCGTGAGCTCGACGCAGCGCTGGGCGCGGTCGAACTTGAGCGCGACGTACTTGTAGATGCGTGCGTCGTCGTTCGACTCGCAGCGGATCTCGTCGAGTTCCACGCCCTTCGACGCGCGCACGGGCTGCGCGTCGGCGAGCTTGCGCGCCCACTCCTTCACGGTCTCGTTCCACTTCGAGAGCGGGGCGATGCCGTCGACCAGATTCCACTCGACCGCGCGCTTGCCCTTGATGCCCTCCGCGACCGTCGAGAACGCGTCGCAGTGGTCGCGGCGCAGCTTGCGCTTGTCGGTGATGCGCGTGAGGCCGCCGGTGCCGGGCAGCACGCCGAGCAGCGGGACCTCGGGGTAGCTCACCGCGCTGTTGCGGTCGTCGGCGAGCAGGATCTTGTCGCAGGAGATCGCGAGCTCGTAGCCGCCGCCCGAGGCGGTGCCGTTGAGCGCGGCGAGGAACTTGACGCCGGAGTTCGCGCTCGCGTCCTCGATGTAGAGGCGCGTCTCGTTGGTGTACTTGCAGAAGTTCACCTTGAAGCCGTGCGTGCTCGTGCGGAGCATCACGATGTTCGCGCCCGCGCAGAACACGCGGTCGATGCCGCCGGTGACGATCACGCTGCGCACCTCGGGGTGCTCGAAGCGGATGCGCTGGGTCGCGTCGGCGAGCTCGACGTCGACGCCGATGTCGTAGCTGTTGAGCTTGAGCTCGTAGCCTTCGCGCTGGCCGCCGAGCGGGTTGACGTTCATCACCAGCGTGGCGACGTCGCCGTCGAAGCTGAGCTTCCAGTGCTTGTAGCGAGAGGGATGCGTCTGGAAGACGACGGGAACGGAGGGATGAGCGGTCGCGGCCACGGGCGTCTCGGCGGGTTGGGGTAGGTGCTTGCGCGGATCGGGAGTGGGAAGTATATTTCCCACAACTCGAGCGACCGAGGAAGCATAGTTCTCACGCCATGGATCGACAAGACCTGTTTCGAGAGTTGGGCCGAAAGCTGCGCGGGGCCCGCGAGTCCGCGGGCCTGAGCGTCACCGAGCTCGCCAAGCAGGCCGGCCTCAGCCGTCGCCACGTGACCGAGGCCGAGGCCGGCCGGGCCAATCTGTCCGTGGGCAAGCTGTTCGATCTGTCGGTGGCACTGGGCATCCCCCTGCGGCGGCTGTTCGACCTCGAACCGGCGAAACCGGCCCGCATCGCGCTCGTCGGCCTGCGCGGCGCCGGCAAGTCGAGCATCGGCCGCGCGCTGGCGCTGGCCCTCGAGGTGCCGTTCGTCGAGCTCGACGCGCGCGTCGAAGAGCTCGCCGGCCTGTCGCTGGCCGCGATCTTCGAGCTGCACGGCACCTCCGGCTTCCGGCGCTTCGAGGCCGAGGCCCTCGAGAAGGTGCTCTCCGAGGGCGAGCGCTGCGTGCTCGCCACCGGCGGCTCGATCGTCAACTCGCCCGAGACCTTCGCGCGCCTGCGCTCCACGTGCCACTCGGTGTGGCTGAAGGCGACGCCCGAGGACCACTACGCGCGCGTCGTCGCCCAGGGTGACCTGCGCCCGATGAGCGGCCGCCCGCGCGCCATCGAGGAGCTGCGCGCGATCCTCGAGGCCCGCGAGCCGCTGTACGCCCAGTGCGAGCACACCGTGTTCACCTCGGGCACCACCCCCGCCCGGATCGTCGCCAACCTCGCCGCGCGCTACGCCGACGCCTGACGGCCGGCCGCGTGCGACGCAGGCACGCATGGGCGGAAGCTGCTCAGTCCCGGGACGCCTGCTGCGCACGGAGCGCCATGGAAAGCTGGCACGGGTTTCGTTGAGGATGGCGCCATGCGCAACAAGACGGCCCTGTGGCTGCTCGGGCTGACCGTGGCCTTCTGCACGAGCGCCTACCTGTGGATCCTGTCGCGGCCGGCGGGAGAAGCGGCGGCGGGTGCGGCGGCCGCGAGCGCCGAGTCGGGAGCCGCGGCGAACGCGGGAGCGCGCGCTGGGGAAGCGGACGAGCTCGGGGCGCCCGCGAGCGACAGCGCGAACGGGTCGGCGGGGCGGGTCGAGCAGGACATGCGGCGCGAGAACACGCTGCTCGAGCTCTCCGGTCGCGTGCTCTGGCCCGCGGGCACCCCGAGCGACGAGAGCGCGGAGGTGCTCGTGATCGGCAAGGCCGCGTTCGACGACGACGAGCTGCGCGACGCAAACGACGACGAGCTCGCGGGCGACGCGCGCATCCTCGAGCGCGCCAGCGTCGCGAGCGATGGCACGTTCCGCCTGCCGTGGCGCGATCTCGCGGACGGAACGTGGCTGCACCTGCGCGGGCGCTACGTGTTTCTCCCGACGCCGCGCAAGCTGGAGCCAAGGGACGCCGAGCGAGGGCTCGAGCTCTCCCCCGAGCTCGGAGCGTGGGTGACGGGCCGTGTCGCGGTCGCAGCCGGAGTCGAGGCGCCAGGCTTCGACGTGCGTACCTGCGAGCTCGAGCTGATGTTCGACGCGCTCGCGCTCGCTGGCGGCATGCGTCCCCCGCCGGGCCTGCGCGCGCCGAAGACCCATCCACGCTCGGATGGCAGCTACGAATTCCGCGGCGTGGCCTCGCGTCTCACGCGCGACCTGCGCGTGCGCTGCGAGCAGCTCGCGGCCTTCAAGGGTGAGCCGCAGGAAGTGCGCCCGGGGCTGCACGTCGTGATCGATGCGGTGCTCACGCGCGGAGGCGAGCTCTCCGGGCGCGTCGTGGACTCCGACGGCGTGCCGGTGGCGAACGCGCAGCTCGCGGCCTCCGTGGATCCGCTCGTCTTCGGACAGGGCGGCTTCGAGGTGCGCAATGGAACGAGCGATTCGCAAGGGCGATTCCTGCTCGCAGCCGTGCTCGCGGGAGACGTCGACCTGCGGCTCGAGGGGCGCGGCGTGCTCGAGCGCACCCTCGCCTGCGAAGTGCGCGACGGAGAGCGCACCGAGCTCGGCGACATCGTGCTCAAGCGCGGCGCGACGGTCGCGGGCGTCGTGCGCTGGCCCGATGGCGGGCCGGCGGTCGGCGCGAAGGTGCGCGCGGACTTCGATCCGGCGGCGCTCGGCGGCATGAGCGCGTTCAACGCGATGCAGGGCGCGCGCGGCGATACGAGCGCGGACGCGGAGGGACGCTTCGCGATCGAGGGTCTCGGCAAGGGACCGTTCCTCGAGAGCGCAAGCGCGGCGCCCGCACCCGAGCAGCCCGAGCACCGCGCCAGCACGGGCGGCATCGTGCCCGGGGCGCGCACGCTCGAGCTCGTGCTCGCGGCACCGCTCGCGCTCGAGACGCGCGTCGTCGACGCGCAGGGCGTCGGCATCGCCAGGGCCAGCGTACGCGCGAAGGAAAACGTCGGCGGCGTGGTGCGCGGGCTCGGCGGACGCACGGAGATCGCGCGGGCGAGCGAACAGGTCGGCAGCTACCGCTTCGAGGCGCTCGGTGCGGGCAGCTGGGACCTCTCCGCGATCGCCGAGGGTTTCACGCGCACGGAACTCGCGCTGCGAATGCCGCGCGACGAGGGTGCGCCGGAGGTCGTGCTGGTGCTGCAGCGCGGCGGCAGCGCGAGCGGCACGGTCGTCGACTTCGCCGGAACGCCCGTCGCGGGCGCCACCGTGCAAGTGGCCTTCAACCTGCAGAACGTGATGAGCGCGGCGGAGGAAGGCTCGGGCGCCGTCGCGCTCGGCACGTCGCTCGCGGACGGAAGCTTCCAGCTTGCGAACTTGCCCGCGGGCCAGCACAAGCTCGTCGCACGAGCGGACGGCACGGCGGGCAGCGACGCAGTCGAAGTCGAGCTTCGAAGTGGCGAGGAAACCTCGGGCATCGTGCTCACGCTGCGACTCGGCGGCACGCTCACGGGTGAGGTGTACCTCGAGGGTGGGGCGCCGGCCGCGGGCGCGCAGGTGCTGCTGCAGCTCGGCTCGGATCCGCTCGCGCAGCGCTTCGTGAACGCCGATCGCGAGGGCCGCTTCCGCGTCGAGCACCTGACCGCAGGCTCCTACAACGTGATGCACTTCCCCGGCACCCACTCGCGCTCGCGCAGCGGCACCGAGCCCGAGCCCGACGCAGCCTCGATGCTCACCGGCATGCTGCTCGCCAACGCGAACGTGGTCGAGGGCGAGACCGCGCATGTCGTGCTCGGCTCTCCCGCCAAGGACGCGGTCGAGCTCTCTGGCCGCGTCACATGTGACGGACTCGGCGTGGGAGGCATCGTCGTCACGATCCTCCCCGATGGCGCCAAGCGCGGCTCGGCCGCGTCCGGAGCGCTCAAGTTCGCGACGAGCGACGAGGAGGGTCGCTTCCGCGCCACGCTCGACGGCCCAGGGGCCTACCTCGCGTCGCTGCAGAAGCCCGGAGCCGCCGGACAGCAGCAGACGATCACACAGCGCTTCGTCGCACCGGAGGTACGCGAGTTCGAGCGCGAGTTCGAGCTCCCGGTCGGTGCGATCGCGGGGCGCGTGCGAGAGCCGAGTGGCGCAGCTGCGGCCCGCGCGCGCGTCACGCTCTCCATCGACGGCCCTGTGCAGCTCGGCACGCTGTTCGGAGACAACTACGCCGAGGTCGAGACCGACGCCGAGGGTCGCTACGAGCTCGTCTGGCTCGCCGAAGGCACCTACTCGGTCGCGGTCGGTGGAGCTCCGCTCGGAGGCCTGCTCGGCGGAAGTGCGCGGGGCGGCCGTCAAGTGCGCGAAGGCGTGCGGGTGCGCGAGGGCGAGCGCACGGAGGGCATCGACTTCGAGCTGCGCGCGGCCGGAAGCCTGCGCGGCATCGTCAAGGGCGCCGACGGCGGTCCTGTCGCGGAGGCCGCGCTGTTCCTGCGCGACGCGTCGGGGCGGCCGCTCGAGCGCCTGTCGATGGTGGCGACGGACGCCGCGGGGCGCTTCGCTTACGACGGACTCGAGGCCGGCGAGTACACGGTGTCCGCGCGCAAGGGCGACAGGGCGAGCGACGAGCGCGCGCGCGTGCTCGTGCGCGAGGGCGAGAGCAGCGAGGTCGAGCTCGCGCTCGGCGCCGCGACCGTCCTGCTCGTCACCGTGAGCAACGAGGATGGCAGCGAGGTCGAGGCCTCGCTCACCGTGCTCGACGAGGCCGGCCGGCAGGTGAATGGCGTCGTATCGTTCGCGGAGATCCTCGCTGCCTGGTCCGCTGGCCAGCTCTCGAGCCGCGAGCAGCGCGTGGGCCCGCTCGCGCCCGGCAAGTACCGCGTGATCGTCACCGCCGCGGACGGTCGCAAGGAAACCAAGCCAGTCACGCTCTCCGGACAACCGGAACGCAAGCTGAACGTGCGGCTCTAGCGACCCGTGGACGACGTCGCCTCGCGCGGCGAGGCGCGTTCCATGTCGTGGCGAGGAGCGCTACGGGGCCGGCGCGGAGGCATGCTGCGCCGCCGAGCAAAGCCCGACCGGCAGGACGAAATCACCACGAAGAGCGCGAAGTCACAGCCAGACCCGTTCTCGACGGACTGCATGGCCCTGCGTCGAGTCGCGGACCCTATGGAGGGAACGAGCGAATCCGATCGAGCGAGAGCCTGCCGCGTGCTCGACGCATCACTTGCGCGGCTGGTTCGCGCGGGCAGCGTCCCCGCTCGGAGCCGGCGCCGGGTACCAGTCGGCGAGGACTTGCGCGAGCGCGCGCGCGACCTGCTTCGCGGTCTCGGCCCGTCGCTCGCGCGAGCGAGCGGTGGCGGGAAACTCCAGCTGCACGGCCCGCAGGGTCGCGTCGCGATGGCGTCGCACGATGTAGCCGCCGTTGAAGTAGGGCTTGCCATCGGGATGCGGACGAGACGGCGAAGGCAGGGCCGCGAGTCCAGCCTCGGCGAGCCGCGCGCCCAACGAATGGGCACCGCGCACCCACGGCACGTCGACCTGCTCCTCGCCAAACCAGCGCTCGCGCCCGAGGGCCGCGTCGTCGAGCGCGAGCTGCTTCGCGTCGAGCGCGAAGCCGAGCTCGACCAGCGGCTCGTCGTGAGCGTGGCCATGCAGATCGATCACGAGCGCGCGACCGTCGCGCAGCTTGCGAGCGGCGGCCGTCGCGCCCTCGAGCGCAGCGTGGTACTCGCGCCACACCTCCGCGCCGAGCCCTTCGGCGTCCGTCGCATCGTCCGCGGGCCGATTGAGATCGACCTTGGAGCGATGGATCGAGGTCGTGACGACGAACGGCCGCGCGTCCAGCAATCGCTCGAGCTCGTCGGCGACGGCGAGTGCCAGCTCGCGCGTTCCGATGTCCAGCGTGGTCACGCCACTGGTCCGATCCGGCGCGGCGGCCGGCTTCTCCGAGCCACCGTGCGGCGCACTCAGGACGAGCGGCAAGCTGCCCCCGCGAACCTCGAGGAACGCGGCGGCGCGAGGCGGACTGTCGATGGCCGGTCCTTGGACCAGCGCGAGCGGGAGAACGAGCAGGGCGGGTCGCATCGAGGAACCCGAGCACGCTAGCATGGGGACCATGGCCGTGACGCTGGACAAAGCTGTCTCCGCGCTGCGCCGACGCGCGCTCGGAGTCGCGTGGGTCCGCCGCGCGGGGCCTCTGTGCGGCTGGACGCTCGCCGGCTGCTCCGCCGCGGCCCTGCTCGCGCGCGGTGGTGCGAGCTGGGAGCGCGGCGAGGCGGCCTGGCTGCTCACGCCGGCGCTGCTCGCCCCCATCGCAGCGCTCGTGCTCGCCCGCCGCGAGCGCCCGAGCCCCGCGCAGGCCGCGACGTGGCTCGACGTGCGCTCGGGCGGCAGCGGATTCGTCGTCACCGAGCAGGAACTCGGCGCGACGGCGTGGAGTCCGCGCACGGAGGCCGCGCTCGCAGCTGCGCTCGCGCGCCTGCCGCGCATCGAGCTCGGCGCACTGCTGCGTCCGCTCGCGCTCGCGCTGGCCTTCGCCGCGCTCGCGCTGTGGATCGAGCTGCCACGCGACATGGTCGGGCCCCCGCCCGCCGTCTCCGCAGCAGCGCTCGAGCGCGTCGAAGAGCGCCTCGAGGTGCTGAAGGACGCTCTCGCGCTCGAACCCGAGCTCGAGCGCGAGCTCGAGGAGCGCCTCGAAGCCGCGCGGACCGACTCGGAGGCGGGCAACCCCGAGAGCACCTACGAGGCGCTCGACCAGCTCGACGAGCGCATCGAGCAGGCCGCGCAGGAGGCGGAGCTCGCCGCGCAGCAGGCGCTGGCACTTCTTCAGCGCGCAACCAGCGAAGCCGAGCTCGCGCAGGCCCAAGAGGCGCTGCAGAGTGCCGCGCAGACGATGGGCGCGGCGGGGCTCTCGAAGGACCTGCCGCAGGAACTCGAACGCGAGCTCGCGCAGGCCGCGCAGTCGCTCGCGGGCGAGCCGCTCTCGTCGGCGGAGCTCGCGCGTCTCGCGCAGGAGCTCAAGGGCGCGCTCGACGGCCGCATGAGCAAGCTC
>CAITGX010000182.1 GCA_903892045.1 uncultured Planctomycetota bacterium
CGGATCCGGTGCGTTCCCCCATCGCCGCCGAGCTCTCCGGTCGCGACTCGCT
Organism: uncultured Planctomycetota bacterium; assembly: GCA_903892045.1. Classification (GTDB taxonomy): domain Bacteria; phylum Planctomycetota; class UBA1135; order UBA1135; genus F1-120-MAGs118. The sequence continues at coordinate 53 of CAITGX010000182.1, forward strand.
CGCGCGCCACCAGCTCGCGACCGAGCGACTCATCGAGCTCCTGCCGACGCTGCTGACGGGCGACATCGAGCCGTGGCGTGCACTGTGGGGCGAGCGCGTCGCGCGCGCGAGCGCGGAGCGCGCGGAGCTCGCGCTGTGCCTGCGCGACGACCTCGTGCACCTCGACTGGACCGTGTGGACCGCGAAGCCCAGCCAGTTCGCGGCGGGCGCTCCCGGACGCCACGCGCTGTTCGGCTCGACCGTGCTCGATCGCGCGCTGTTCCTGCAAGAGACCCCGGCGGGCACGCTGGCGCGCTTCGCGATCAACACCCTGTCCTGGTTCGACCTCGAGAGCCGCCAGCCGCTGCCGCGCCCCGATCTCGAGGCCGTCGCGCGCGAGCTCGACCGGCTCGAGGGCAGTTCCGCGGACGACGCGTGCGCGTGGCGCGCACAGCCCTCGAAGTCTCCCTCGCCCGAGCTGTGGTTCGGCACGCGCGAGCTCGAGCTCTTCGCCGAGCACAACACGGCGCTGCGCCCCAGCCGCATCCCGGCCGCCACCCTGCGACGCGTGCTCGCCGAGTCCCAGCGCGACGCGCTGGTCGCGGCGCTGCCGCAGTAGCGGCGCGGAAAGCAGCGCGAGGGCGCACGGCTCGCGCCGCACGCCCTCGCGCTCCGTGGCCCTGCGCTCGCGCGCTACTTCTTCGCCTCGCCCGCCGTGCGCATGCGGTTGATCGAGCGCACCAGCAGGAAGATGGCGAAGGCCACGATCACGAACTCGAGCATCGACTGCAGCAAGTTGCCGTAGCCCAGCACGGGCGCGCGCGCCTCCACGGCCTTCTCGAAGCTCTCGTAGTCCTTGCCGTCGAGGGCGAGGAAGCGGCCCTTGAAGTCAACTCCGCCCGTGAGCAGGCCGACGATCGGCATCAGCATGTCGTTGACGATCGAGTTGACGATCTTGCCGAAGGCGGCGCCGATCACCACACCGACCGCGAGGTCGATCGCGTTGCCCTTGACCGCGAAGTCGCGGAACTCTTGCATCATTCCCATGGGTCGAGCTCCGGGTTCCTAGAACTTCCAGCCGATCGAGAGCAGGTAGCGGTTGTCGACGCGATCGTTGCCGGGAACCGGCGTGTTGTCGTAGTCGAGCACCCACTTGAACGACGCCAGCATGTTCTCGCTCAGCTTCGCATCCGCGGTGAGCTGGGAGCGGCCGTACACGTCCTCGCCCTCCTCGACCGAGGGGTAGATTTCGAGGATGTGGCTGAAGCTCCACGTGTCGCTCGCCGTGTGCGAGGTGTTCGTCGAGCCGCGGATCGTCCAGTCGTCGCTGTCCGGCGCGGTCTTGTAGTCCGTGTCGATGTACGCGAGACCGGCCTCGACCGCGAACTTCCACGCGTCCGTGTCGAGGTACTGGTGACCGACACCGGCGCCCGCGGTCCAGCGCAGGCCGATCGATTGCAGGTAGTCGTTTTCCGCCGTGGCCAGCCCGTAGGCGTAGGTCTTCTCGGCGAAGAAGTAGTCGTACTTGCCGCGCCCGAAGGTCTTGCGGTCCGTCAGCGTCCAGTCGGTGTTGGGCGCATTGTTGTTCTCGGCGTAGACCCACAGGAAGCCGAGCGTGAAGGCATCCTTCTCGCGCTTGAGCGTGGCGTCCGCGCTGGCGTTGGCCTGGCGCATCTCCGAGTTGCCGTCCGTCATCACGAAGCCGGCCGAGATGTTGCCGGTCCACTCGGGCGCGGCGGCGGCGGCGGCGTCCTGTGCGAGCGGCGCGGTGGCGAAGCTCGGCTCCGGCGTGGGAGCGGCCTCGGCGAGGTGAGCGGTGGCGAGCAGGGCAAGTTGGACAAACGGTTGGATCATGAGGTGATGGACCGCAAGAGTTGGGGGTACGGGGACACCGGGGAGACGGGGACACCGAGGATGCGGGGGAGTCCTCGGAGGGCGGGATTCTAGCGCCGGGACGCGCTCGCGTGCCAGACAGTTACGAACGCGGGCGCGCGCCGAGCCTAGTGGCTGCGGCTCGGCTCGTGACGCAGACCGTTGCCGTTCGGGCTGCCGTTGCCGTTCGACTCGCGCGGCTGTCGCAGAGGGGCCGCGTGGGGAACCAGCTCGTGCGGCGCGAGCTCGCCCTGCGCCGGCTCGAGCCCGGCCAGCGAGAACACGCGCTCCAAGAGCCGCACGCGCTCCTGCATCGGCAGGCAGTCGACCGGGATGTACGGGATGGCGAACATCTCGAGCATCAGCTTGACCATGCCGTCGATGCGCAGGACTTCCTCCCACGCGACGCCGGCGCGCACGCCGTCCTCGGCCAAGAGCTCGCGGTGCGGGCGCAGGAAGAACACCAGCCCGTCCTTGACCGAGTCCATGTAGCTCCCAAGCCGCGGATCGGTGGCGAGCTTGTTGAGCACGCGGGCGTGCTGCGCGGCGTAGGCGAGGTTGCAGAAGGCGCGGTCGGAGACGAACGAGCCCACCTGCTGGGCCTCGGCCGTGATCTGGCGCTCGAAGACCTCGGTCTGGTAGCGGTCGACGACGTCCAGCCGCGAGCGCATCGCGTCGAGGTGCTCCTCCATCTCGGCCAGCACGCCGCGCGCGACCTCCGAGATCATCGGCAGGCCGTACTGGTCGCGGACCCAGCGGGCGAGCGTGGTCTTTCCGGTCGAATGGGCACCGACGAAGTAGATGCGGAGCGGGCGCTGCATGGGGGTCTCCTCCAAGGGCGGCGAGATCCTATCCCTAGGGGCCAATCTGTCCACCCCACCCTACATATTGTGGATAACTCCCCCGTGGCTCCCCGTCCGTGGGGCCCGCAGGAGCAGCAGGGACAGGGCCAACAGGGCCGCCGAGCCAAGGAACAGGCCGCGCACCCCCACCAGCACGCTCAAGGCCCCGCCGCACATCGACGCGACCGCGATGGCGAAGGCCCGGGCGGCGAACACGACCCCGATCGCCCCACCGCGCTGGGAGGCCGAGGACTCCGCCGCGGCCACTCCGAAGGCGAGCGGGGCCGAGCCGGCCATCGCGGCCCCGAACAGCACGCGCGCGAGCAGCAGGAACTCGTAGCTCGGCGCGAGTCCCTGGGCCACGAGGGCCGCGGCGCACAGGATCGAGCAGGTCCGCAGGGTCGGGTAGGCGCCGCGGCGGTCCCCAAGGCGCCCCCAGAGCGGCATCGCGACGAGGTTGGCGGCCGACATGGCGAAGAACAGCGCCGCCGTGCTCGGCTCCAGCCAGCCGAGCCACGACTTCACGTCGCGCACGTGCAGCTCGAGCAGCGGGTTGGTCGCTCCCATGCCGAACTGCAGGCAGAAGAGCAGCAGGATCGAGGCGCGCAGGGCCACGTTGCCACGCAGCTCGCCGACGTCGCGCAGGAGCGTCTGGAGCGCGCCGAGCGGAGCGAGTCGCTGGCCATCGCTGCGGCGCGAGCTCGCATCCTCGTGGGCGAAGGCCAGCACGAGCACGGCCGAGACCAGCGAGAGCACCGCGACGGCGAGGTACACCTCGTCGATGCCGAACTCGGCGCGCAGCAGCTCCCCCGCCAGCGGGCCGAGGATCGCGCCGAGCACCATGGAGGTCTGGAGCCAGCCGCTGACGCGCGACTGCGCCTCGGCCGGTGCCTGCACGCTGACCAGCGTGATGCTCGGCGCGACGAAGCCGGAGAACAGGCCCTGCGCGATGCGCAGCGCGAGCAGCTCCCACGGGCTGGTGGCGAAGCTCATGGCGCCCACGAACAGCGTGATCGCGAGCATCGAGCGCAGGATCATCACGCGCCGCCCGACCCGGTCGCCGAGCGCGCCCCATAGGGGACTCGAGAGCGCCGCGAACAGGGGCGCCGCGCCGTACAGCACTCCCGCCCAGGTCGCGATCTCGTCGCGGTCGGTGAGCCCGAGGTGCTCGAGCTGGCTCGGGAAGAACGGCAGGAACGCCATCATCCCGATCGCGGTGACCGTGTTCGCCAGCCAGACGGCGGCGAAGGTGCGCTTCCACGTCGGCATCGGGGCCGGAGAGCGTAGCGACGCGCGCGGACGCGCGCCTCAGCTGGCGGCGGCGCGCGCGGCCGGCGACATGAGCTGCAGGATCGGCGCGAGCTCGTCGGCGTGGTCGGCGAGCTCGGCCCGAACGCGGTCGAAGCGCTCGACGCGCGCGAGGAACGCGGAGGCGACGCGCGGGTCGAAATGCGAGCCCGAGCCGCGCGCGATGAACTCGACGGCAGCCGCGTGCGTCCAGGCGGGCTTGTAGGGGCGCTCGCTCGTGAGCGCGTCGTAGACATCGGCCAGCGCGAGGATGCGCGCCGAGAGCGGGATCGCGTCGGCCGAGAGGTGACGCGGGTAGCCGCCGCCGTCCCAGCGCTCGTGGTGGCACCACGCGATCTCGAGGCTCATGGTGAGGAACGGCTGCTCCCCGACCGTGGCGAGCACGCTGCGCAGCGTGTCCGCGCCGATCGTGGGGTGCTGCTTCATCGTCTCCCACTCGTCCGCATCGAGCTTGCCCGGCTTGAGCAGGATCTGGTCGGGGATGCCGACCTTGCCGATGTCGTGCAGCGGCGCGGACTTCTCGAGCACCGCGATCCAGGTGTCGGTCAGCACGGCGCGGAAGTGGCCGTCCTCGCGCAGCCCGCAGGCGAGCAGGCGGCAGTAGGCGCTGACGCGCTCGAGGTGGCGACCGGTCTCGTTGTCGCGCTGCTCGGCGAGCTTCGCCAGCGCGAAGATCGTCGCCTGCTGGGCGAGATCGCGCTCGCAGCGGCGCAGCACGTTGCGCGCGGCGACCGAGGCCGAGGCGGCGATGGACGCGAGCAGGTCGTGGTCGGTGGCGTCGAGCGGGCGCCCGTGGAGGTCGAGGCACGGGCACTCGAGAGCGCCGAGCTCGCCGTCCGCGGTGGCGAAGGCCACGTGCTCGCGATCGGAGCCCGCGAGCTCGCCATGGAGATGCTCGATCTCGCCAGCGACGCCGCGGGGCAGCGTGCGGAACACGACGCGCGCGCCGCCGAGACTGCACACCTCGCAGGCCGCCTGCGCCGTGGCCTCGGCCACGCGCTCGAGCGTCTCGCACGAGTTCAGGTCGCCGACGAAGCGCTGCAGGCGCGCGAGCGCGCGCATCTGCGCGTGGATGCGGTCCTCGAGCGCGCCATTCTGCTGCTGGAGAGTGTCGCGCGAGCGCGCCTCGGCCTCGACCCGGTTGCGTTCCTCGTCGCGCCGCCGGTACTCGACGAGCGCGTCGTGCAGCGCAGCGGCCAGAGCGGTGCGCGAGCAGGGCTTCTCGAGGAAACGGAACACGCCGCCTTGGTGCAGCGCCTCGACCGCCATGTCGAGCTCGGCCATGCCGGTGAGCAGCATCGAGACCGTCTGCGGCCAGCGCGCGTGAATGCGAGCGATCAGCTCGCTGCCCCGCTGCCCAGGCATGTGGTAGTCGCTGACCACGACCGCGAACGGCCCGCGCGTCTCGCACAGGCGGAACGCCTCGTCCGGCGAGCGCGCGGCGTGCACGTCGAACTCGCTCCCGAACATGCGCACGAGCAGGTCGAGCGTCTCGGGCGTGTCGTCGACAAAGAGGATCGGCTCGCTCACGTTGGGGTCTCGCGTGGCGAATCCTGGGGGGCGGGGATCGCTGCAGGATTTTCGGAGCCCACGTGCGCGCTCTTGAGCGACAAATCCGGGCTCCTCGCGACGCGGCGACGGGACGTCGCGCCACGCCGGAAACGGCACGTTCGAGCGCCCGCGAGCGCAGCGGACGGGAAGTTCTTTCCGTCGCGCGCCGCGCACGTCCTCGGGGGACGACCGCGGGCGCCGCCTAGTTCTTGTAGCTCTGGATCGGCGCGGGGATGCGACCGCCGCGCCGGTGCAGGATGCTGCAAGAGAACTTGCCGGGATCCTGAACGATCGCCGTGCCGAGCAGGCCGCCCCACTCGACCGTCTCGCCCGGACCCTTGCCGGGGACGGGGATGATGCGCACGGCGGTGGTCTTGGCGTTCACCATGCCGATCGCCATCTCGTCGGCGATGATGCCGGTGAGCGTGGCCGCGCTCGTGTCGCCGGGGACGGCCACCATGTCGAGGCCGACCGAGCACACGCTGGTCATGGCCTCGAGCTTGGCGAGGCTGAGCGCCCCCACGCGCACGGCCTCGATCATGCCGGCGTCCTCGCTGACGGGGATGAACGCGCCCGACAGGCCGCCGACGGAGGAGCTCGCCATCGCCCCGCCCTTCTTGACCGCATCCGTGAGCAGCGCGAGCGCGGCCGTCGTGCCCGGAGCGCCCGTGCGATCGACGCCGATCAGCTCGAGGATGTCCGACACGGAGTCGCCCGCAGCCGGAGTCGGCGCGAGGCTGATGTCGACGATGCCGAAGGTCGTGTTGAGGCGGCGCGCGGCCTCGCGGCCGACGAGCTCGCCCATGCGCGTGATCTTGAAAGCCGTGCGCTTGACCGTCTCCGCGACGGCGAGCAGGTCGGGCTCGGGTCCGAGCTTGGCGATCGCGGCGCGCACCACGCCCGGGCCGCTGACGCCCACGTTGACGACCGTCTCCGGCTCGCCCGTGCCGATGTGCGCGCCCGCGACGAAGGGATTGTCCTCCACCGCGTTGCAGAAGCACACCAGCTTGGCGCAGCCGAGACCGCCCTGATCGGCGGTGAGCCGCGCAGTCTCGAGGATCACGTCCGAGAAGCGCGCCACCGCATTCATGTTGATGCCGGCCTTGGTGGTGCCGAGCGAGACCGACGAGCAGACGTGCTGCGTCTCCTTGAGCGCGCGCGGGATCGAGCGGAACAGGGCGTCGTCGGAGTGCGTGAAGCCCTTGTGCACGTAGGCCGTGAAGCCGCCGATGAAGTCGACGCCGCAGGCCTTCGCGGCCGCGTCGAGCGCGCGCGCGAACGGCACGAGGTCGTCGGTGTGGCTCGCGGCGGCGACGAAGCTGATGGGCGTCGTCGCGATGCGCTTGTTGACGATCGGGATGCCGTAGTCGTCGGAGATGCTGCGCCCCACCGCCTGCAGGTTGCGCGCATGCTGCACGATCTTGGTGTAGATCTTCTCGCAGGCGCTCTCAGGGTCAGGGTCGGCGCAATCGAGCAGGTTGATGCCGAGCGTGATCGTGCGGATGTCGAGCGTCTCGAGCTCGATCATGCGCACGGTCTCGAGGATCTCGCGGTCGGTGAACGGCATGGTCGCGGGCCTTGTGGGTGCGGGGCGCGCGCCTAGACGCGGTGCATGAAGCGGAACACGCGCTCGTGCATGACGCGCACGACGTAGTCGTCAGGACCGCCCATGCACTCGAGCGTCGACTTCATCTGCGCGAAGCCCGAGCCCGGCGGCAGCTCGACCATCAGCACGATGTGGAAGTAGCCCTCGACCACCTTCTGCGAGATGTCGAGGATGCTGGCCTTCGTCCCGGCGATCGCGGCGGTGATCTCGGCCAGCACGCCCGGCCGGTTGCGGCCCGCGGCGGTGACGACCACACCCGTGAAGCTCGCCAGCTCGCCTTCCGTCGGCGGCTCGGGCAGGTGCGGCAGCGAGCGCTGGGCGAGGCCGGAGTCCGGTCCGCGGCTCGGCGCGGGCTCCGCGTACGCGGCTCCACTGCGTGTCTTGATCACGATGCCGGCCTCGCGCGCCGTGTCCTGCGCCTGCGCGGTGACGATCGTGCCTTCTTCGACCTCGATCAGGCGCGAGTTCGCGCGGCGGACATCTTCACTGGTGAGGAAGCGAGTCATGGTTCACGCGAAGGGCACGGGGCCCGAAGGGGTCATGCGGGCGATCGAGGCGCGGCCACCGGAGACGACGACCACGTAGGTGGCGTCGCTCTGGAGCATCCGCGACCACGTGCAGGAGCCAGGCGAGCAGGAGCCGCCGCAGCCGCAGCCCGCGCCCGCCGTCGATGCGGAGGTGGCGTCACCGCGCACGACCGCGATGCCGAGCTCGTGGGCCGCGTCGAGCGCGGCCGGAGTCGCGAGTGCGCCGGAGCCGAGCACGAGGCGCGAGCCGCGCGCCATCGCGCGCACGTCCGCCTCGGTGTAGAGCTGCCGGTTCGCCACGGGATTCTCGCGCCGCGCCTAGAGGTGCTGCGTCAGCTCGGGATGCGGGCGCGGGATCACGACCTCGCGCGCGAGCAGCCCGGTGGTGCCGGCCTGTCCGGCGCCGGCGGTGATGGCCGAGCGCACGTCGGAGAGCGCGCCCGTCAGCACGAAGAAGCTCTTGCCGCCGAGCCCGTTGGCGATGCGCAGGTCGATCAGGTCCACCGAGGCGGTCTTGAGCGCCACGTCGGCGGAGACGATCGCGCTCGCGACCGTGGTGGTCTCGATCACGCCGACCGCATCGAGCTGGCCGCTGATGCGGCCGCCCTTGCGGCGCAGCATCGGCACGACCTGCTCGTGCACCTGCGGGATCACGAGCTGGTCGACGAGGTCCGCACCCGCGAGCTCGGCGCCGCGGCGCGCGCTCGAGCGCACGTCGAGCACCGCGCCGGTGAAGAGCAGCACGTACTTGCCCGGCTGCACCGGAGTGGCGAACAGGAGCTCGACCGCGGCCTCCTTGAGCACCGCGTCGGCGACTTCGACGCCGCGCGCCACCGAGGACAGCTCGAGCAGGCCGATGCACGGCTCGAGCGCCACGTCGTCGCGCAGTTCCGGATTGAGATCGTTGCGGTTCATGCCTTGCTCCTGTCGCGCGCGGGCGCGGCGGGTTGGTCGTGGGCGGCCGTCGGGCCGACCGAGGCGCCGTCGGAGAGCTCGGCGCGATCGACGATCGCGGCGACGGCGGTCTGGAAGCCGATGTCGTGCCCCTTGCCGATCACGTGGCGCGCGGCGCGGCCGAACACGACCAGCACGCGCTCGCCGATCCCGGCTCCGAGCGGGTCGACCGCGATCAGCGTCTCCGCGCTCTGCTTGCCGTCGCGCGTGTAGGGCTGGATCACGAGGAAGCGGCAGCCCGAGAGCGTCGGGTCCTTCACGGTCGACCACACGTGGCCGACGACGGTTCCAAGCAGCATCGCTAGCTCCCCTTCTTGCGCGAGTTGCGCGCGGGCGGCTCGCCGCCGCCGGGGTTGTCCATCCAGTGCGCGGGCGCGAGCGGCGCGTCGAGCTCGTCGACGATGCCGACCACCGCGGCCTCGAACGCGAAGTCGCCGTCGCCGCCACAGGCGACGCGCGCGGCCTTGCCGAAGGCGACGATCACGCGCTGACCGAAGGCTGCGCCGAGCGGATCGGCCGCGATCACCGGCGTGACCTTGGACGCGCCCGGCTCGCGACGCTCGTCGAGCGCCTCGATCACGAGCAGGCGCTTGCCCTCGAGGTCCGCGGCCTTGCGCGTGGCCCACACCTCCCCGACGACGCGACCGAGGAACATCTAGTCCACCCCCGAGTTGTCGCGCCCGGCGATCCCGGCGAGCGCGCGGTGCACCGCGGCGACGGCGGCGTCGATCTCGGCATCCGTGCCCGCGAGCCGCAGGCGCCCGACCGCGCCGTGCGCGCCCAAGCCCACGATGCGGATCGGCGCGGCCTTCTCGGCCTCGTTCGCGGCGAGCAGCACCCACACGGCCGGGTTCACCTCCAGCGTGTAGAGCGTGTCCTGCGCGAGCAGCAGCATGCCGTTGCGCGTGCGGTTGATCAGCATCGCGTGGTGGCTGTCGACCTGGCGAATGATCTCATCCGTGAGCAGGTTGGGCCGCAGGCCGTCCTCGTAGCTCACGCCCGCCGCCTCGAGGATCATCCGCCCCGCCTCGCGCACCTGGCCCTGATCCGGCCCGTGCACCTCGAGCGTGCCGTAGCTGCGCTCCGTGACCAGCGCGCCCGGCGTGACGCGGCAGCGCTTGAGCGCCACGTCCATCAGGCGGTTGATCACGATGCCCGGACGGGCCTCGAGCCAGAACGCGCTCTCCCCCACGACAGGGAAGTAGCCGTCGCTCTGGGCCGCGACCGTGGCGGCGAACTGCGGCTGCATGTGGTCGATGACCAACGCGCCGCGCAGCTCGATCCCCGGGGTGGAACGCCGAGACATGGGACCTCACGCCACCCGCGAGGCGGGCGGCCTGATGCTCACTTCTTCTTCTCGTCCGTCGGGGGCA
>CAITGX010000183.1 GCA_903892045.1 uncultured Planctomycetota bacterium
TCCGCTCGCGCTCGCGCTCGAACAGGCCGAGCACTCCACCGAGGTCGCGTCGCGCTCGGTCCGTCTGGCCGGCGACGTGCCGCAAGCGTGCGATGGCGGCGACCTGCGCGATGTGATCCTCGACGAGCCAGCGGTTGTTGTCGACGAGAGCCTGGGCCTCGTCGAGCTGGTGCAGCGCGCCGACGCCGTCGTCGATCGCCAGCAGGTTCTCCGCCAGCCGACGCAGCAGTCCGGTGCGCACATCGAGCGGCAGCTTCTCCCAGCTCGACTTGACCAGCATCTCGACCTTCTCGCGGCGCGCCGCGTCCGCCCCGGCGACGCGGTGCAGCTCGACGGCCGTCTCCAGCGAGCACTTGAGCGCGTCGAAACCTCCGTTCTTCGCCGTCGCGCGCAGCAGCTCGAATCGGCCGTCGAACTGCTCGAGAGAAGAGCGCGACGCTACGACCACCTGCACGGCGCCGAGCTCGGCTTCGCCCACGCCCTGCGTGAGGCGCGCGACAGCCGCGTCGTCGCCGAGCCAATGATGAGCGGCCGCGAGGTGCGAGCGCACGCGCTCGTCGTGCCATTCCTGCGTGCCGGGAATGGTCGAGGCCTCCGCGAGCGCGAGCACGCGCTTCGCTTCGTCCACGCGACCCTTGCGCGCGTGCTGCAGCGCGATGTCCGCCAACGCCTGAGTCTTGCGCCAGTCCGTGATGGCGAGGGCAACGCGCTCCGCCTGCGCGCACAAGTCCAGCTCGAGTGCGGCCTGCACGATCGACGCTTGCGCACGGCAACGATTGCGCGCGTGGGGCACCTCGGGCATCGCGCTCACGGCTTCGAAGGCGAGTTCGACCAGCGCTTCACGTGTCGGCGCGGCCGAGAGAGCGGCGCTGGGCGCGACGCCTTGCGGGAGCGCGAGCGAGGGAAGCGCGAGGAGCGGCAGCAGCGCGAGCGAGGAGACGAGGAGCTTCATGATTGGGGAGCCAAGCAGTCGCGCTCCGCACCCACCTTGCGGCGGATGCGGAGCGCTCGTCACATCAGGAGTACAGGAGACCTTCGATCACGGCAGGAGCGTGAACTCGAGCGCGTTCGAGAGGTGCGTCGTCTTCGGGGCCGGCGGGTCGCGGAACCAGCCCTGGGCCTGGTAGACCTGACCGGCGCTGCGCGGGTTGCCCAGCGCCGAGGGAGCGCCCGCCATGAACGCGGACCAGTCGACCGAGAGCTCGCCGTTGCAAGAGCCAGCGGCACCGCCCGTGTTCTGGGCCGCGATGCGCTGGGTCGGAGCCTTGACGCACAGGAAGCTGGAGCCGGTGCCCCATGCGGCGGCGGCGCGGCCGGTCGAGCCGTAGAAGATCAGGCCCTGCTTCTGGCCTTCGACGTTGCTCACGAGCAGCGTGTAGCCCGAGGTCGCCGACGCGCTCGGCGTGCCGATGGCGGTCATCGTGGCGTTGCAGCCGTTGCTGGTCGTGCCGGCGGTGCAGTAGGCGACCGTGCTGGTGATCGGCGTGATGCCGAACGCCGAGGTGGCCGTCCAGCCGTCGAGCCAGTTCTCGCCCGGAGCGAAGGCGCCGCGGTAGTTGGCCGAGGTGAAGAAGCCGTCGTTCGGAGCCGAGGCCGCGCTGTTCAGGGCGTCAGCGGCGGGGCGCGGATCGAGGTTCAGGACGGGGAGCATCGTCTTGCCGCCCTTGACCACGGGAGCGCCGCGCGTGATCGACACGATCGGCTGCACGGTCGCGGTGACGTTGTTGTTCGCCGCGTTGAACACGCCGCGCGCCGTCGCTTCGGTGTAGGCCGAGGCGAAGAGGTTGCGGAAGAACACGCTGTTCGAGAGCTCGACGAGGTTGCCCGAGCTCTGGACCGTGTAGAACGCGGCCGGGTTGGCGGGCGCGTTGACGGTCGAGGTCGTGGTGTACGGCGTGGTCCACAGGTTGGCCCACGTGGTGGTGCCGTTGAAGCCGTAGCCGCTGCCGCCGTCACCGTCGACGTTGTCGTTCTGGACGAGGCGCTCGCCGAGGTCCATGAACACGCTGTTGCGGATCTGCACGCGCGCGCCGTCGCGCCACGCGGTGCCGTGGTCGCCGTCGATCGGCTGGCCGATGACCGTCAGGTTGTAGAGCGTCGAGGTCGTGACCGGCTGCCAGTCGGAGTTCTCGGCGCCGTCCATCTCGATGGCGTTGTCGCCCACCCCGGAGCCCTGCGCGGCGTTGGCGCTGTGGCCCTGCACGATCAGGCCGAACTGCGCCTTGCCGCGCCAGCCCTGGTCGATGTCGAGGCTGTCGTCGCCGACGTTCCAGATCGAGAAGTGCTTGAGGTTGACCGTGCCGCCCCAGATCTCGATGCCGTCGTCGACGTTGTTGAGGATCTCGACGTGGTGGATCTCGGTGTTGCGGCCGATGCCGCCGAGCGAGAGACCGTTGAGCTCGTTGTTGAGGCCGACGACCTTGCCGGCGTAGCGGATCGACACGTAGCTGATCGAGCCCGAGTCGTCGTTGTCGTTGCCGCCACCGTAGAGCACCTTCGTGTCGCCGGGGAACTGCGCGACGAGGCCTTCCATCGGCGCGAAGTTCGAGGCATTCGGCGTGGCGGTGTTCGGCGTGGTGGTGCCGTTCACGTTCTCGGAGATGTAGCCCGCGCCCATGATCGTGAGGTTGCCCCACTCGTTGGCGCCTTCACGGTAGGTGCCGGTGTGCGGGTTGCCGGCGACCCAGGTCGCGGTGTCGGCCTTCGAGGTGAAGATCACCGGGTTCGCGGCGGTGCCGTTGACGAAGATCTGCGCGCCCTTGCAGACGGCGAGGCTGCCGCCGAGGTTCGTGGTGCTCGCGATGACCGTGCCGGCCTCGATCGTGAGCGTGGCGCCGGGCAGCAGGTAGATCTGCGACTGGAGGTTGTAGACGTTGTTCGCCGTCCACGTGGTGGAGGTCGAGATGTTGGTGGTGACCAGCACTTCGGCGGCGCTGGCGGCGCCCGTCAGCGCGACGGACGCGGCGAGGATGGCTGCGATTCTCATGGGTGTTGTCCTGAAGGTGATGGGGTTCTGGTTCCGGGGCGCGGAGCTCGAGTGCCTGCGCCGTGGTCTTCGAGGACAGAAGCTAGGTGGTCCCGCGTGCGGACCCGTGAAGGCGAAGTCAAGGTCTGTCGAAGCTTCGCGGAGCGCGGGGCGCGCGCAGCCCGACGCGCGCAAGTTCCCTTCCGGCCGGACCTTGTGCTCTTGAACAGTCCTTCACATCCGCGTCTTCGGCGCTTGCAGCAGGGCGCGTGGGGCGTTGGGATGGCACGCCATGTACTCGCTCCATCGCCTCGGCGTCTGCTCGTGGTCGCTTCAGTCGACCTCCCCCGCGGACCTTGCCCACAAGCTGTCCAAGGTCGGCGTGCGCGCCTGCCAGCTGCACCTCGACCCCCTGCGCGACGGCTCGTGGGACGCGAGCGCGATGCTCGAGGCCCTGTGGGGTGCAGGCATCTCGGTGCTCTCCGGCATGATGACCCCGCACGGCGAGGACTACTCGACGCTCGACACGATCCGCACGAGCGGCGGCCTGCGGCCGAGCGCGCACTGGAAGACCAACCTCGAGATCGCCAAGGGAGATGCGCGCGTCGCGCGCTCGCTCGGGCTGGGGCTGGTGACGTTCCACGCGGGCTTCCTGCCCCACGACGCGGGCGACCCCGAGCGCGCGGTGCTGCTCGACCGCCTGCGCCAAGTCGTGGACGTGTTCGACGACCAAGGCGTGCGGCTCGCCTTCGAGACGGGCCAAGAGACAGCGGACACCTTGCTCCACGCGCTCGCGGACCTGCAGCGACCCGCGGCCGGAGTGAACTTCGATCCCGCGAACATGCTGCTCTACGGGATGGGCGAGCCCGTCGAGGCGCTGCGCAAGCTCGCGCCGCACGTGCGCCAGGTGCACATCAAGGACGCGCGCCGCACCAAGGTCGCCGGGACTTGGGGCGAGGAAGTGCCCGTCGGCACGGGCGAAGTCGACTGGCGGGCTTTCTTCGGGGTGATCGCGGAGCGCGAGCTCTCCGTCGACCTGATGATCGAGCGGGAAGCCGGAAGCGATCGCCTCGGCGACATCGCGACCGCACGCAAGCTGGTCGAGGGCCAAGTGAAGCTCGGGAGGAACGCATGAGCGCGCGCAAGATCGGCGTCGGGGTCATCGGGCTCGGCTTCATGGGCCGCACGCACCTCGCGGCGTTCGCCGCGGCGGATGCGGCTGGTTTCGGCAACGAGCTCGTCGCGGTGTGCGACTCGGATCCCGCGCGGCGCCAGGGACTCGCCGGCAGCGGTGGCAACCTCGACACGGGCGCGACCAGCGAGCGCATGTTCGATCCGGCGAAGGTCAAGGGCTACGCCGATCCGGCCCAGCTCTTCGCGGATCCGCGGGTCGAGCTCGTCAGCATCTGCACCCACACGACCACGCACGTCGACCTCGCGCTCGCGGCCCTCGCGGCCGGCAAGCACGTTCTGCTCGAGAAGCCCGTGGCGCTCGACAGCGCGTCCGCCCAGCGGCTCGCCGACGCCGCCGCACGCTCGAAGGGCCTGTGCATGCCCGCGATGTGCATTCGCTTCTGGCCCGCGTGGGCACGAGCGCTCGTGGCCGTCCGCAGCGGCGAGTTCGGAGCGGCTCGCAGCGCCGTCTTCCGCCGCCTCGGCAATCGCCCGGGCTGGAACGGCTTCTACTCCGACTACGAGAAGAGCGGCGGAGCGCTGTTCGACCTGCACGTGCACGATGTCGACTTCGTGCGCGCCTGCTTCGGCGATCCTGCGACGCTCGCGAGCACAGGCTCGCTCGACCACGTCACGACGCTGTTCCACTACCCGTCGGGGCCTTCGCACGTCGTCGCGGAAGGTGGCTGGGACCACGGCGAGGGCTGGGCCTTCCGCATGTCGTTCACGATCGTGTTCGAGCGCGCGACGCTGGACTACGAGTTCGCGCGCTCGCCCGAGCTCCTGCTCGTGAAGGACGGCCAGCGCACACCGCTCGACGTCGGAGCGCTCAACGGCTACGACGGCGAGGTGCGCCACCTGCTCGCTGCGATCGCCGCGGGCTCGCGCACGCTCGGAGCGACCATGGCGGATGCCGTGGCGCACACGCGCCTGATCGAGGCCGAGCGCCGGAGCCTCTCCGCGCGCTCGTTCGTCGCACCCTGACGGCCCGGTCGCTCACTCGAGGCGGCGCGCCGTCGTCTGCATTCCGCGCTGCGTGAGCACGAAGGTCACGGCGCGACCGTGCTCGACCGCGAACTCGAGCGACACCTCGGGATCTTCGGCGGAGACGAAGAGATCGTGGCCTTGGTAGCGCAGTCGATGCCGATCGCCGTAGGGCGTCTGGTATTCGAGGGTCTCGCCGCGCTCCTCGATGGTCACGCGCGTGCAGCCGATGTAGTAGCCGCCGAGGTACATCTCGCGCTGGTCGCGCCCGATCGGGACGTCCACGATCCCGGGCTCGGGCAGGTCCAGGATGGCGCGCACGAGGCGACGCTCGAGGACCGGCAGGTCGGAGGTCGCGGCGCTCGAGGCGAGCACGATCGAGAGCTCGAGATCGGGGTACCACGCGACATGGATCGAGCCCTGCTCTCCGCTCGAGCCGAACGTGAGCGACTCGTTGCGAGCCATCGTCGAGCGTGCGAAACCGGCGCAGCGTGAGCCGCTGCGCGGCAGCGACAGCGTGCCGAAACGCAGCTCGCGCAGGTTCACCGTGCCCACCAGCTTGCCGGCGCCAATCCCTCGAATGAAGCGCTCGAGGTCCAGCAGGTGCGTCGAGAGCGGGGGAAGCCCGAGCAGCTCGCGCGGTGTCTCCACCGCGGCGCGCTGGCCGGCCGAGGCCTCGCGCAGCGTGGCCCTCGCCGCGAGCTTGGTCTCCTCCATGTCGAGCGGCGCCAGCACATGCTCGTCGAGGTACTCGCCGAGCGGATGGCCCGTGACGCGCTCGAGGAGCGCGCCTGCGATCACCACATTGCTGGCGCTGTAGGCCGTGCAGGAACCGGGCTCGGCATCGAGCGGCCGGGCTTCGAGCCACGTGAGGACATCCGCGGCCGTCGCAGGCTCCTCGCGCACCGCCAGCCAGTCGCTGCAGTCCGGAATGCCGGAAGCCTGCTCGACGAGATGAAGGACGAGCACGCGCTGGCCGCCAAAGACGAGCTTGGGGAAGAAGTTCGTGAGCGGCGCCTCCAGCGAGAGCTTTCCGGCTTCCACCTGCGCGAGCAGGCCTGTGAATACGAGCGGCTCGACGAGGGCCTCCGCGTCCCGCACCGCGAGCGGGCTCTCGATGCGCTTGTGCGCCTCATCGATGTAGCCGAGGCCGCGCGAGAGCAGCACGCCGTCGCGCGTGGAGATGCGGACCGACACGCCCGGCAGGCCCGCGTCCGCCACGGCACCGCGGGCGATGCTCTGAAGCCGTCCGGCGAGATCGATCTCCGGCTCCTGGATCAGGGCGAGCGAGAGCAGGGCGAGGGATGCGAGCTGCGCGTTCACGATGGACCTCCTAGGCACGGACTGGTGCCAAGGCGATCGTGGACCCTGCGGCCCGCTGCCTCCCGTGGGCAGAGCTGCGCAGCGCGGCCTACCCGCCCGGCGCAGGCTCCCCTTCGGAGGACGGCGCAAGCACATCCCCTTCCAGCTCCCAGCCACCGCCGAGCGCCTTGTACAGCGCGATCGAGGCCACGGCCCGATCCGTCCGCGCGCGCGCCAGCTCGCTCTCCGCCGCGAGCACGGAGCGCTGCACGTCGAGCACGGCGAGGAAGTCCGCCAGGCCCGCCTCGTACAGCCCCGTCGCGAGTTCCTCAGAGCGGCGCTCCGCCGCGAGCGAGTCCTGCAGGGCGCGCTGCCGTTCGGCCGTGAACGCGATCGCCACGAGCGCGTCCTCGACATCGCGCAGCGCCACGGCGAAGGCCTGCTCGTGCGCGAGCAGGGCCTGCTCCTGCTGCGCCGTGCGCACCTCGATCCCGGCCTCGATGATGCGACGGCGGAAGATCGGCCCGGTCAGGCTCGGGCCCGCGCCGAAGGCGAGGCTGTCACCTGAGAACATGTTCTCGATGTACTGGCTCTCCCAGCCGAACATCGCGCCGATCGAGAGGCGCGGGTAGAGCTCGGTCATCGCCTGCGCCGTCATCGCGGATGCGCGGGCCAGCTCGCGTTCCGTGCGCCGCACATCCGGACGGCGGCGGAGCAGATCGGCGGGCATGCCGGCGGGAATCGCGGTCGGAGGCTCGGGCAGGCGACCCACGAAGGTGAGCCGCTCGGAACAGCGCACGGGCGTCTCGGCGAGCAGCAGCGCGAGCGCGTGCACGCGCGAGGCCCGAGCGCGCTCGAGCGGAGCGAGCTGCGCGCGCGTGCTCGCGACGAGGCCCGCGATCCGCGTCGCGTCGAGCTCGCTGGAAAGTCCCGCGTCGACGCGACTCGCGACGAGGCGCGCCGCGTCTTCCTGCGACTTGAGGCTCTCGCGCAGAACCACGAGCTCGCGCTCGACGCCCCGCAGCTCGACATACGTCCGTGCAACCTCCGCCACGAGGCGCTGCAAGACACCGCGCGCATCCTCGAGCGCGAGGCCGTAGCTTGCCTCCGCAGCCTCGATCGCTCGCGCGTTGTACCCGAACAGGTCGATCTCCCAGCGCGCATCGAAACCGAGCGAATGCAGGTTCGCGGGATCGGACGGCAGGAACTGCCCGCCAGCCACGGCCGTGCTCGGCTTGCGCCGCACGACGCCCGCGCGACCATCGACGGTCGGGTAGTTCGCGTCGCCTTCGATGTCGATCACGGCGCGAGCTTCGCGCACACGCTGTGCTGCGGAGCGCAGGTCGCGGTTGCCGGCGAGCGCGGCCTCCACGAGCTCGTCGAGCACCGGGTCGCCGAACGTGCGCCACCAGCGCTCGTCCTCGACTCCCAGCTCGGTGGCCACCGGCGCGGCGAAGCTGTCCGGAACGGAGAGCTCCGGTCGCTCGTACTCCGGGCCGACGCGACAGGCGGCGAGCAGCGCTGCAGCGAGCAGGAGTCGCTTCACTGCTTGCCTCGATCGTTGGGGGAATCGATGAACACGTCCATCTGCTGACCCGCGTACACCGGCAAGGCATCCGCGGGAAAGCTGTAGATCACCTGCAGCACGCGCGTGTCGATGCGCTCGAGCGTGTCGCCCGTGAGCGAGCGCTTGGGCATCACGTAGGGGTCCACGCGCACGAACGCGAGCGGCGTGGCGAGCTGCGAGTTGCCGCGCACGAAGCCCTGGGCTGCGCTGCCCGGGCGAAAACGCCAGGCATCGCTCTCGTCGATGTCGATGCGCACGTGCAGCAGCGAGAGATCGCCGAGGAGCACGAGCGGCGTGGTCGAGCCAGCCACCGCGAACTCGCCGCCGCGCGCGTTCACCTGCAGGCAGGTCCCGTCGATCGGCGCGCGCACCGACAACCGATCGATCTCGATCGCGATGCGCTCGCAGCCCGCCTTCGCGGCCGCGACGCGCGCCTCCGCGACGGCGATGTCCGCGCTCCACGCTCCGGTGCGCAGCTTGGCGAGATCCGACTCCGTCGCCGCAAGCTCGGCCTCGGCACCGCGCACCGCATACTGCCGACGCACGAGCTCCTCGGCGCTGATGGCGCGCTTGTCCGCGATCGCCTCGGCGAGCGCCAGCTTGGCCCGCGCGTCCTCCAGCGCCACGCGCGCGGTCGTCACGCGAGCCTCGACCGGCGGCAGGTCCTCGGCCCGCGGCAGGGCGCGCAGGCGCGCGAGCTCCGCCTCGGCGGAGCCGAGCTCGGCGCGTCGCTGGCTGAGCTCGGCGTCGAGCGAGCGCGTGTCGAGACGCACGAGCAGGTCGCCCCGCTGCACCTTCTGGCCCTCGCTCACGGCGACGCCCACGATCAGCCCGGATACGGGCGTGCCGACGGCGACGTTCTCGCTGCGCGCCTCGACGATGCCCGCGCCCGCGATCTGGCGCTGGAACGGCGACGGCGAGGGCGGAGCGATCGGCGGCGCAGCCGCGAGGTCGCGGTCCGACGTGCGGACCGTGTAGACGGCGGCCACCATGCCGAGCACGGCGACCACGGGCAGGGCGTAGGTGCGGAAGTTCATCGCGGTCCTTCAGTTTCTCGTGGGCGTCTCGATGCGCTCGACGCGCCCGTCGTCCATGTGCGCAATGCGGTCGGCGAAGGAGAAGATGCGGGAGTCGTGCGTCACGACGATCAGGGCGCGGTTCTCGCCCGCCGCGACTTCGCGCAGGAGCTCCATCACCTTGTGGCCGGTCTCGTGGTCGAGGGCGCTCGTGGGCTCGTCGCACACGAGCAGGCGCGGCTCGTGCACCAGCGCGCGCGCGATCGCGATGCGCTGCTGCTGGCCGCCAGACAGCTGCGCGGGCAGCGAGCGCGTGCGCGCACCGAGTCCGACGCGCTCGAGCATCACGCCCGCACGCGCGAGGGCCGCCTTGTAGTCGACGCCGAGGATCAGGAGCGGGATCGCGACGTTCTCGGCCGCGGTGAGCGTCGGCACGAGATTGAGGGCCTGGAACACGAAGCCGACGTTGCGGCCGCGCCAGGCGGCGCGCTGGCGATCGGGGAGGCGACTCGTGTCCTCTCCGAGCACGGTGCACTCCCCCGCTGAGCGCTCGAGAATGCCCGCGATGACCGAGATCAAGGTCGTCTTGCCGCAGCCCGACGGGCCGACGAGCATCGTCATGTGCCCGAGCAGCACCTCGAGATCGACTCCTCGCAGCGCCTGCACGGCGTTCTCGCCCTCGCCGAAGGTCTTGGTCACTCCGCGGCACGAGACTGCCACGCGTGTCGAAGTGGAGGCGCTCATCGGCTCAGCCCTTGAACACGACGGCCGGCTCGAGGCGCAGCACGCGCTGGATGGAAATCGCGGCAGCGATGAGGCAGCAGACGAGGATCGCGAGCCCGCCAAACACCGGGACCTGCCACGCCATGTGGAAGGCGAGCTTCGAGTCGTGCAGCAGCTGGCCGACGAGCGCCGTGACGCCCACGCCGAGCCCGAAGCCGATGAACGCCGCGAACAGCACCTGCGCGAACACCATGCGCAGGAGCAGCATGTTGCTCGCCCCCATCGCCTTCATCGCGGCGAAGGCGCGCTGATTCTCGAGGATGAAGTTGTAGAGCAGCTGCCCTGAGATCAGCACGCCGATCACGAAGCCGAGCGCGATGGTGATGCCGAAGTTCGGCAGGATGCCCGTCTTGGCCAGGATGAAGTCCATCGAGCGCGCCTCGTAGTCGTCGCTCGTGTCGGCGCGCAGGCGCGTGGTCTCCTCCACGCGGCGGGCGACCTCGTACGGGTCGAAGCCGGGCTTCACGCGCGCCAGCACGTAGCCCAGCGACTTGCGCTCGGGGGGCGCCATGCGCAGGGCGCGGCTGTAGGTCGTGTAGACGACGGGATCCCAGAAGAACTCGCGCGTGCGCCGGAACGTGCCGACGACGACGGTCTCGTGCTCGTTGAGGTCGACGCGATCGCCGACGCGCAGCTCGCGCGGACCATCGTCTCCGACGCCGCGCCGCAGGCGCAGGCCATCGTCGACGTCGCGCGCATCGACGAGGATCGCACGGTCCTGCTTCAGCAGCTCGAGCGTGCCCTCCTCCATGATCGGAGGGCCGCCCGTCAGCGTCGCGTCATCGAGGCCGATCATGCGCACCACGACGCGCGTTCCGTCCTGCAGGCGCGCCTGCACGTAGGACTTGTAGAGCGGCACGGCCCACTCGATGCCCTCGACACCGCGCACCTTCAGGAGCGCGCTGTCCTGCATCGCCTTGCGGTCTTCGGTGAACTCGACCTGTGGGTCCATGATCCACAGGTCGGCCTGTCCGGTGTCGCGAATCCACGAGCCCGAGCGGCGCGTGAAGCCCGCGAAGATCGAGCCCTGCTGCGTGATGAGCAGCGTGGCGAAGGCGAGGCCCGCAACGAGGCCGATGTACTTGAGCCGGTCACCGACGAGCATGCGCAGCGCGATGCGGATCATCGGGCACCTCGCCTCTTGGTCGTTTCGACACACATGCCCGCGAGTACCGCGTCGATCATGGCTTCCGTGCGCTTGCGCATCGGGCGCCACTGCACCCAGGAGTTGCCGCTGAAGTTGATCTCGAGCGAGGCCACGCCGTGCACGGCGGCCCAGAAGGTCTCCGTGACCAGCTCGGCATCGCGGAACTCGCGGCGCATGCGGCCCTGATCGATCGCCTCCTGCGCCGCGAGCTTCAGGAACGCATAGCCGTCGCGCCGCGGGTCGCCCCGGCGCTCGAGCGCGCGCTCGTCGTGCTCGTAGGGCGAGCGCTGCAGGAACAGGAGCCGGTAGCTGTGCGGGTGCTTGAGCGCGAACGCCACGTAGGCCCGCCCCATGCGCCGGATGCGCTCGATCGGGTCGGTGATGCGGGCCATCGGAGCGACGGCGCGAGTCACCTCGTCGAAGTCGGCGAGACACAGCGTGCGGATCAGCTCTTCCTTGTCCTGGAAGTGCAGGTAGATCGCGCCGGGGGCGTAGTCGA
>CAITGX010000184.1 GCA_903892045.1 uncultured Planctomycetota bacterium
CTCCGCGTCGGGCGGGCGCGCGAGCCCGAGCGCGACGAGCGCGGCGTCGGTGAGCGAAGTGGCGGTGCGCTCGGGCACGAGGTCCGGGGGCACGCCGCCCTGCTGGGGCAGGCTCTCGCACCACAGGTCAAAGCCGCGGGCAAGCCCCGAGCGCGCGTCCGCGAGCACCCAGTTGCCGACGATCGCGCCCGTGCGGTACCCGTGCTCGCGCAGTCGCTCCTGCAGGAGCGGCACGTGGCGCTCGAGCGGTTCCGCGAGGTCGCGCACGCCATGGTCGTGAGGGAAGCGGCCCGTGAGCAGCGAGGCCACCGCCGGTGTGGTCTTCGCGCGCGGCGTGGCGGCGACCGGGAACTGCGCGCACTCGCGCGCGAACGCGTCCAGCCGCGGCGCGGTGTCGGGGCCGAGCCGGTCGGCGCGCAGTGTGTCGACGGTGACGAGCAGGACGTTGGGTCGCGGCGGCGCACTCTCACCGCAGGCGGAGAGCCAGGACAGGGCAAGGGTGGCGAGAGCGCGGCGCATCGAGTGCGCGCCAAGGCTACCACCGCGTGCGCGGGTCTCAGCGACGGCGCAGGAACTCGTCGGAGGCGAAGCGCACGGCGAGCTCCTTGGCGCGGCCGCGCTCGAGCGCATCGGGAACGTCCGCGACCAGCTTCACGCCGAAGTGCGCCTCGAAGGCCTCGCGCAGGCGCGGGGCGAAGCTCTCGGGCTCGAGCCCGCGCGCGACGTGCTCGAGGGTCGCGATGTCGCCCTCGAGTGGCGTGGTGCCGAGCTTGATCGAGCCGTGGTGCAGCACGCGCCCCTTCGAGCGGCGCTGGGCCGAGCCGACGCCCTTGCGCTCGTTCCACACGAGGTCGAGCGGCGAGGACTTGTGGAAGCACATGCCCGTGCCCTCGCGCTCGCTGGCGAGGCTGCGCTCTCCGCGCAGCTCCGCCGTGACTCCGAGCGTCGCGAGCGCGCGCGCCACGGCCGCGTGCACGCGCGCGTAGGACTCGGCGATCGGCCCGCGGTACAGCGGATGCTCCGTCTCGGCGGCGATCGAGAAGGTGAGCTCGCGCTGGTGGTGGATCGCTCCGCCACCGGTGAAGCGCCGCACGACCGCGCGCGCGTCGAGCGCCGCGGGGACATCCTCGAGCCGCTGGAAATAGCCGAGCGACAGCGCGCCCGGCTTCCAGGAGTAGAAGCGCACCGTCACGGGCGCGCCGGCCGATTCGAGCAGCGCCTCGTCGAGGCCGAGGTTGAACGCGGGCTGCGCGTTCCACGTCGTGACGAGGCGCCACGTTTCCATCGCGGCCGGTGGCGGCGCCGTGGGCGCGGCCTAGTGCTTCTTCGAGGCGACGAACTTCTCGTATTCCGCCGCATCCATCAGGCCGTCGAGCTTCTTGCTCTCCGGCTTGATCTTGATGATCCAGCCCGCACCCCAGGGATCCTTCGAGAGGATCTCGAGGTGGTCCTCGATGGCCGCGTTGGTCTCGAGCACCTCGCCGGCGATCGGCGCGTAGAGGTCGCTCACGGCCTTGACCGACTCGATCTCGCCGAAGGTCTCGCCGGCGGCGAGCATGCGGCCCGCGTCGGGCAGGTCGCAGTAGACGAGGTCCGACTCGTTGCCGTTGGAGAGCTCCTGCACGGCGAAGTCGGTGATGCCGATGATGGCGACGTCGCCGTCGAGCTTGACCCACTCGTGGGACTGGGCGTACTTGCGGTCGTTGGGGCGCATGGTGGAGGCTGGTGCTGGGACAGGGTGGTGGGGGAGTCGGGACGCACGCTCACTTGCGCGTGCGAGAGAAGAACGGGAGCTCGCGCACCGTGCACGGCTGGCGCTTGCCCTTGAAGTCGACCTCGAGGGCGGTGCCGATGGCGCCGCGGTCGAGCGAGACGTAGGCCGAGGCGATGTTGGTCCCGAGCGTGGGGGACACGGCGCCCGAGCAGACGTAGCCGACGTCCGTCGCGCCCGCGAACAGGCGCGCGCCCTGACGCGGAACGCGCGGGCCGTCGGTCGAGATGCCGACGAGCTTCTTCTGCGGGGCGGAGCGCACGGCGAGCAGGGCCTCGCGGCCGATCCAGTCGCCCTTCTCGTCCTTGAAGGAGACGCCGAAGTCGAGGCCGGCCTCGATCGGGTTGTGGGTCGCGTCGATCTCGTGCCCGTAGAGCGGCATGCCCGCCTCGAGGCGCAGGATGTCGCGCGCGCCGAGGCCGATCGGCCGCACGTCGGCGCCCGCGCCGGCGGCGAGGATCGCCTCCCACACGCGCACGACGTCCTTGTTGTCGAGGTACAGCTCGTAGCCGAGCTCGCCCGTGTAGCCCGTGCGGCTGATGCGCGTGTTGCGGAGTCCGCACACGGTGCCGAAGCCGAACTTGTAGTAGCCGATCTGCGTGAGGTCGCAGTCCGTGACGAGCTGCTGGAGCACCTCGGTCGAGCGCTGGCCCTGCAGGGCCAGCATGCCGGTCGCGTCGCTCTGGTCGTCGATCTCGACCTCGAAGCCGTGGGCGTGCTCGCGCAGCCACGCGAGGTCGACCGGGGTGTTCGAGGCGTTCACCACGAGATAGACGGCGTCGGCCTCGCGGTAGACGAGCAGGTCGTCGATCGGATTGCCGTCGGGCTTGCAGAACAGCGAGTAGCGGATCGCCCCGACCGGGATCTTGGCCACGAAGTTGGTGCAGACGCGGTCGAGGAAGCGCAGGTGGTCCTTGCCCCGCACGTGCACGCGGCCCATGTGGCCCAAGTCGAACAGACCCGCCGTGCTGCGCACGCAGCGCGCCTCGTCGAGGATGGCGCCGTACTGCACGGGCATGTGCCAACCGCCGAACTCGATCAGCTTGGCCCCGAGGGCGGCGTGGACGTCGTGCAGGGCGGTCTGCTTCATCGCTGGGAACGGGCTCGCGTGGGCGGGGAGCGGGGCGGGCGCGGAAGGATCTTCCGGGCAGCACCAGCCTGGGAACGGGGCGCAAGACTCTAGTCGAACGGGGCGGGGCGAGCCAAGCGCCGCGGGCGCGTCCTCTGCCCCTTGTCGGGGGTAGCCTTGGTGGGGCCTCGCGCGGCTCCGTCCCATGGTCGCCGCCCTGCTCGCCGCTGCGCTCGCCGCTCTCCTTCCCCAAGGCCCCTTCGACGCCGGCTTGCGCTGGCGCGAGGCCTCGCCCGCCGCCGCTCCGTGGCTGCCCGGTCCGCTGGCCTTCGTGCAGGCGGGAGAGGCGCTGTTCGGGAGCGCGTCCGGGCTGGCTCCGCGCGCGAGCCTGCATTCGACCGCTCCGTTCCTTGGAACCGGCACGCTCGCTCCCGCTCGCGCGCTCGCGCTGCCCGGGGCGAGCGGGACGATCGCGGTCGCGGCGGGGGACGCTCCCGACGAGCTGTTCGCGCTCGTGCAGACCGCGGTCGGCGGGCCGTCGTCGAAGCTCACCGAGCTGGTGCGCCTCGAGCCGGGTTCGGGCGGAGCGCTGGTCGAGCGCTGGCGCGTGACGGTCGGGGGTGTCGGCAACACCACGGGCCGGCTCGCGGTCGCCCGCGACGGCGCTCGCGTGGCGCTCTTGCTGCAGGACGCGAGCTCGCAGCAGCTGCTGTGCGAGTGGCGCTCCGCGCAGGATGGCAGCGTGAGCGCGGTCCGCGTCGAGAGCGCGGGGCCGCTGCGGGCGTGCGAGGCGAGCGCGGATCTCGCGCGCCTCGCGTTCGTGAGCGGCAATGTGCTGCGGGTGCTGCGCGAGGACGCCTCGCTCGAGCACGTCGAGACGCTCGCGGGCTCGACCACGGCGCTCGCCTTCGCGGCGCACGCACCCGTGCTCGCCGTGGGCGCACCGGGGCGCGTGCGCGTGCTGCGTGCGAGCCCCTCCGGATGGGCGTTCGACACGGAAGTCCTCGGCAGTTCCGGGGAGGAGCCCGTGCGAGCGGCGCTCGACGATCTCGGCGCGACGCTCGCGCTCGGCTGGTGGCACGCGGCGAGCGGTCGCGGCGCGCGCTTCGAGAGCTGGGCGCTCGCGAGCGGTGTGCGCAGCTTCTCGCGCTCGTTCGCCAACCCCCTCGGCGGTCCGCAAGACTTCCCCGAAGCGCTCGCTCTCGCGCGCGACGGCACGCGGCTCGCCTGCGGTCGCTGGGGCGGCGATGGGCAACCTCAAGTCTGGCTGTTCGAGCTCCCTAGCGGGCGTGAGCTGCTCGCTGCAAGCCTGCCCGGGAGCGTGCGCTCGCTGGCGCTCGACGCCAGCGGCACGCGGCTCGCCGTCGGCTGCAAGTCCACGCATGCGGGCACGTTCTCCAACTCCGGCGAGCTGCGCCTCTATGACACGGGCGAGCGCGCCCTGCAGTGCCTCGACGCGCCGCTCGCGGGTGGCACCCTGCGCGTCGCGCGTCGTGCGCCGCTCGCGGCGCGCGTGCTGTTCTTCGTCGGCCCGGTGCGCAGCGCGCCGGTGTCGCTGCTCGGGACGCCGTGGTGGGTCGATCGCAGCGCGGCCAGCGTGGGGATTCGAGGTGTCGATCCCGACGGCGTGGCACGGCTCGACCTCGCCTTGCCCGCGGCGGCGGCCGGGAGCGAGCTCGCGGTCCAGGCGGTCGAGCGCAGCCCGGGGAACCCTTCGCGGGTCACACCCGAAGTGCTGCGCATCGCGGTGCTCTAGAAGTTCCGCGCCGGGTTCGCGCGGAGCTCTCCCCGGGGCTGGCTGGGCGCCTTGCCGCGCGCCGTTGTCGTCCGGGCCTGCGGCGGAGCGACTGGGGCTGCGCCGGGGTGCGCGATGGCCGGAAGTTCTTTCGCGCTCTTCAAGAAGCGCGTCGCCGAGCGTCGAAACAGGACGGGCGCGGGAGCTCCCTTCGTGGGGCGGCGCGCCGAACTCGCATGCCGAACGCCGACACCGCACCTCAGCGCGCCACGACTCAAGCCTCTGCCGCCATCGCCCGGATGAAGTCGGAGTTGTGCGGAGCCGACCGCGTCCCGCGCCCCGCGCTCAAGGCGCTCGTCGAGCACGCGGCCTCGGCGGTCGATGGCCTGACCGCGCAGGCATGGTGCCTCGACTTGCTGCCCTACCTGACCGCGAACCCCGACGACGCACTCGCGCTCGAAGGGCTGCTCGTGCTCGGGCTCGCGCATCCGCAAGTCCACGACCGCCATCGCATCTCCATGCCCCAGGAAGGGCGGCGCTTCGCGATCCTGCTCGAGCGCGCCGGCGACGCGCAGCGCGCGGAGGACATGCTGCGCTTGCTGCTCGAGATGTTCCCGGGCAACGAGACGCTGATGGGGGAACTCGAGGCGCTCGAACGCCGCGACGGCAGCATGGGGCGGCGCGTGGAGCGCCACCTGCGCTCGGCCGAGGAAGCACTGCGCGCCGGTCGCCGCGACGAGGCGCTGCGCTGGCTGCGCGAGGTGATCGCGCTCGAGCCGCGCCGGCGTGACGTCGCGCGCATGATCCGCGACCTGCGCTTCGAAGAGGAACTCTCGCGCGAGGCGTGGCGCCGCCGCGTGCGGCTCGCGGCGCTCGCCTGCGTGGCCGTGGTCGCGCTGGCCGTGTTCCTCGGTCGCGAGCGCGCGATCGAGGCCGAGCGCGCGGCACTCCCGCCGGTCCGGCCCGGAGACCTGCTCTCGACGCGCGAGCGCCTCGCCGGGCTCGACCACCTGCTCGAGGGCAACGTGTTCTGGCTGGGAATGGGCGGAGTCTCGCGCGAGCGCACGCTGCTGCAGCTCGAGGTCGAGCGGCTCGAGCTGCGCGAGGTCGCAGAGGCGCAGCGACGCGTCGAGGCGCGTTCGCGTGCCGCCCTGCTGGCCGATGCCGAGCGCTCGCAGGCCTTCGTCGCGGCCGATCGCATGGACTTCGACGCCGCGCTGGTGCACTTCCGCGGCGCGCTCGAGGTCGCACCGGAAAACTGGGAGCACCGCAACTCCACGCAGCGCGAAGTGGCGCTGCTCGAGGAGTGGCGCACGACTCGCGAAGGAGCACGACGATGAAGTTCCTCGATCGCTGGATGGCGCGCACCCGGTTGCGCAACGCGCGCACGGCGCTGGCGCGAGATGCGAGCGCCGAGAACTTCGCCGCGCTGGCGCTCGAGCACGCGCGGATCGAGGACTACGCCCAGGCCGAGCGCGTGTGCGCGGAGGGACTCGCGTCGCTCGCTTCCCACCCCGAGCTCCTGCGGCTGCGCTCGCGCATGCGTGCTCTGCAGCTCGAGGACCGTGCGCGCTCGCTCTCGAGCGAGCTGCGCGAGTCGCCGCGTCCGGGGCTGTTCCGCGAGCTCGCGGAGATCTACCTGGAGTGCGGTCGCCTCGAGCGCGCCGAGGAACTCGCTCAGCAGTGGCTCGCGAGCGGCGGCTCGGGCGAGGCTCAGTGGATCCGTGCCCGTGCTCGCGTGGCGCGCTACTTCGCCGATCGTCGTCGGGAGGACGGACGCGAGGCGCTCGAGCTCCTCGCGCGCTGCGAGCAGGCACTCGCGCGCGACGAGCGACCGCTGCGGCTGCGCCTCGACCTCGCTTGCCGCGTCGGCGCGTGGTCCGAGTCTCGCCGCATCGTGGCGCAGCTGCTCGAGCTTCGTCCGGGCGATCCGGCGCTCGAGGCTCGCTACCGCACGTACACCGCGCTCGCCGAGGCCGGTCCGACGCTCGAGGCCGCGCTGCGCGAGGTCGAGCGCAGCGGGAACTTCCCCGAGGAAAGCCCGCACGAGCGCGTGAGCGTCGGCGTCTCCGCGAGCCGACCGGTGCGCCCGCAGCTCCAGCAACTCGCCGCGCAGCCGAGCGTGCAGGTGGCGGTGTTCGAGCGCGGGGCCACGGCGCTGGTTCAGGGGCCCGCGGGCGCCACGGCCGAGCGCTGTGCGCGCGCGGTGCGCGAGGTTGCCGTGCGCAGTCGTGCGGCCGCGCGACGCATGGGGCTTGGCGGCGTGGTGGAAGTGGAGCTCGAGGGCGCCTCGGGCAGCCTGCTGGTGCTGCCGCACGAGGCCGGCGTTGCCGCGGTGCAGTCCAGCGCCGCGCAGCTCCCCGAGGGCCTGCGTCCCGCGCTGCTCGCGATTGCTCACGCCCAGGTCGAGGCCGCGGAGTCCCACCCATGAAGGAAGTGCTCGAGCCGCTGATCGCCATTCCCGGTGTCCGCATGGCGCTGCTGTCCACGCCCGATGGCGTGCCGATCGCGGCCTGCACCCGCCCGGGAGAGACCGCGAGCGAGGACGCGCAGGCCCTGTGCGCCCATGTGACGGGCTGGCTCGGCGCGCTCGGCCCGGCCCTCGGGCTCGCCTCGTGGGAGTTCGGCCAGCGCGCGGTGCTGCGCGGTACGCGCGGCACGCTCGTCGCGCGCCACGCGGGCTCGGCCCTGCTGCTCGCCGTGCTCGAGCCGGGGACCAGCGCCGACGAGCTGCGCCTGCCGCTCGAGGCGGCGCTCTCTCGGCTCGCGCGCGTCTCGCGCGGCACACGCGTGCAGGCGCCACTTCCTAGCCGAATCGCTCAAGCCGCACCCCGCTCGCGGGACGATAAGGCAGTCGAAACTTTCCCCCGGGACTAGTTCGCAGGGAGCTCCATGGTTCAGATCAATTTCGCCCAGAAGCAAGTCAGCGCGAAGATCGTCTATTACGGGCCCGGCATGTCGGGCAAGACGACCAACCTCGAGGTCGTGCACCAGAAGGCGCCCGACCAGAACAAGGGCGAGCTGACGAGCATCTCGACGGATGGCGATCGCACGCTGTTCTTCGACTTCATGCCGCTCGACCTCGGCACGGTCGCCGGCATGCGCACCAGCTTCCAGATCTACACCGTGCCCGGCCAGGTGTACTACAACTCGACGCGCAAGCTCGTCTTGCAGGGCGTCGACGGCGTGGTGTTCGTCGCCGACTCCTCGGCCTCGATGGTGCAGGAGAACCTCGAGAGCCTGCGCAACCTCGAGGAGAACCTGAACGAGTACGGCAAGTCGCTCGCGACCCTGCCGCACGTGATCCAGTTCAACAAGCGCGACCTTCCGGACGCGCTGCCGCTCGAAGAGCTCAACCGACTGCTCAATCCCTACGGCGCTCCGTGCTTCGAGGCCGTCGCGAGCTCGGGTCACGGCGTGTTCCCGACGCTCAAGGCGCTCGCTGCGCGCGTGCTCGAGGCGATCCACGCCACGGGCGCCGCCCCGACCACGCCGACGCCGGTGGTCGCGCCGCCGCGTCCGGCCGCGACTCAGCCGAGCACGCTCGGGACCACGGGTTTCCACGCTCCGGCCGCCGCGATTCCCGCGCCGATGCCGCAGCGCGCGAGCGCGCCGGCTCCCGTCCATGCCCCGGCCGTCGCCGCCCCTGCGCTGGCCCACACCGGATTCCACGCGCAGGCACCCGCGCGCCCGCTCCACGCCACCGGCTTCCATCCGGGCGCCATGGCGACTCCGCAGGGCACGGCGGCGACCCCGGGCTATCCGGGCGCGATCCCGATGCACGGCGGCGTCGCGCCGCAGTCGGCTCCGCTCGGCATGGCTCCGCAGGCGGGCTACGCCACGCCGGTGGCGCCGCAGCAGGGCCTGTCGCAGACGAGCTTCCACGCGCAGGCCGCGCTGGCTCCGAGCGCGCCGCTCAACATGGCGATGCGCCCCTCGACCCTGCACGCCAACACGCCCGTGCCGACCCAGCGCCCTGCCGCGACCGTCGGCGCGACGCCGAGCGCGACGGCGCTCCCGGGCAGCGGTACGTCCGCGCCGCGCGCCACGGCTCCGCTCGACGGCTCTCGCTTCCGTCCCCGCCATGCACCGACCCCGGGTGCGGGCACTCCCACCACGAATCGCGTGCAGGTTCGCCCTGCTCCGACCGGGGAGGGCTCGAGCAAGCTCTACGTGGGCCTGTTCATCGCGGCCGGGGTGATCCTGACCGCGGGTCTGACCTACGTGGTGATGTCGTTCCTCTGAGATTTGAGCGCCGAAAGCGCGAGGGAGTGCACCCGATGGGACGCGACCAGGAACTGCGGAACAACCGGCTCGTCTTCTATGCCCAGGACGTGGCGCGGCTCGATGGGGAGCTCGACTCCCTGCTCGAGCTCAGCAACGCCAAGGCCGCGCTCTTGATCGACAAGGAAGGCCACATGGTGACGCGCCGCGGCGAGGCGGCGAACCAGGGCTCGATGGACTCGATCGCGGCGCTGGTGGCGGGCTCTTTCGCGGCCACGCGCGAGCTCGCCCGGCAGCTCGGCGAGTCGCAGTTCACGACCATGGTGCACCAGGGCGCGCGGGACGCGATCCAGCTGCAGCTCGTCGGGGACCGCACCCTGCTCGGCGTGCTGTTCGACGAGCGGACCAACCTCGGGCTCGTCCGCTACTACTCGGGGGAGACCTCCCGACACCTCGAGGAGATCCTCACCGACATCCACAACCGGCCGGCTCCGGCGGGGGCGGGACTCTCCGCGCACTTCGGGGCCGACGCCGCCGCGGCGCTCGACAACCTGTTCTAGGCTCTCGACCGAGGGCCCCTCGGATTGGTTCCGTGGGGGCCCTCGGACGGCCCCGTGGCCCCGCGCCGAGCGGGCCCCTTGCCTGCGCGCGCGGCCCTCGCTAGTCTCTTGCGCCCTCGAAGTCCGGCCCGATCCCGGGTCGACCCTGCGAGGACCGAAGAATCCCCTAGGAAGCGGAGCATCCGACATGGCCCGGGTTTGTGACTACTGCGACAAGCGCACCGAGACCGGCTACCAGCTCGCCCGCCGTGGTCTGCCCAAGAAGAAGGGCGGCATCGGCCTGCGCGTCACCGGCCACACCAAGCGCAAGTTCAAGCCGAACATCCAGCGCATCGCGGCGGTGGTCGACGGCAAGACCACGCGCGTCAAGGTCTGCACCCGCTGCATGAAGAGCGGCAAGGTGCGCAAGCCGCGCAACGTCGCCAAGGCCACGGCCTAAGGCTCGCGCGCAGCGCGGACTTCCGCGCGCCGCGACTCTCCCGCGTTCGATCCGGGACGGCGCTCCGCAACAGCGGGGTGCCGTCTCGCGTTGTATCCGCGCGCCGCCTCGAGCTCGAACGCGCAACGTCCACGACGATGCGGCGCGCAGCTCGTTGCTGCTGTTGCTGCGCGACCGTCCGGTCTGGATCGGATTCTCAAAAAAAGTTGTCGGAAGTTGGAAAGGGTCGCGCAAGCGCCGCCGATGTCCACGGTGTCCGGAACAGCGCCACTGCGGCGCTCCGTTCCACAACTCAAGCCACTCGAAGGAGATCTCTCATGGCGAAGAAGAAGGCAACCCGCAAGGCGACCCGCAAGGCTGCGAAGAAGACCGGTGCGAAGAAGGCCGGCGCGAAGAAGAAGGCCTAGGCGGACAGCCTAGGTCCCCGCAGCGGATCGCTTCTGGATGAACAAGAGCCAACTGGTCGGATACGTCGCTGAAGAGCTGCGCCTGTCGCGGCTTGGTGCGGCGACCCTGATCGACAAGGTGCTCGAGGGCATCCAGAAGGGTCTGCGCGAGGACCAGTCGGTCACGATCGCCGGCTTCGGCACGTTCGAGGTGAAGGACCGCAAGGCCCGCCTCGGACGCAATCCCCACACGGGGGAGCCGATCCGGATCGGGGCCGGTCGCCGGGTGGGCTTCCGGATGGGCAAGTCCCTGAAGGACTCGGTCACCCCGGGATAGCGGGAACCCGCGCGCGCACTCCGACGATGGATGCGCCAGAACGTTCGATCATCGACGGGCTCCGACTTGCAGGTCGGAGCCCGTCGTCATTCCTGTCGGCCCGCCATTCCTCTCGGGGCCGCCACGCCCTCGGCCGGTCCCGCGGCGCGCTCCCTAGGCGCCCGTGGCGGCCTTGGAGCGCTCTTCCAGGGCCGCGATCTCGGCCGCGATCTGCTTGTCGTCGAGCTTGGGGAACAGGCCCGCGACGGGGCCGAGCTTGGCGCCGGCGAGGCCGATGCGCCACGCGCCGGGCGCGGGGCGCTGCGGCCAGCCACGCGCCGTGACCGCATCGGACTGGCCGAGCATCTCCCAGATCGCCTGTGCCTTGTGCGGCATGAAGGGCGCCATCCAGCGCGCGACGTAGCCGATCCACTCGGCGCAGGTCGAGAGCACGCTCGCCGCGCGCGCGGGGTCGGTCTTCTGCAGCGACCACGGTGCCGAGCGGTCGACGAACACGTTCGCCACGCGCGCGTTCTCGATCAGCTGCTCGGCCGCGCGCCGGAACTTGAAGGCGCGCACGTGTTCCGCGGGGTCGCCGAACGCGCCGCACTCGCCGAACAGCACGCGCTCGAGCTCGGCCTCGTGCTCGGGAGCGCAGGCGGGGATGTGGCCCGCGTAGTGCTTGTCGACGAACTTCAGCACGCGCGTCACGAGGTTGCCGATGGCGTCGGCGAGCTGCGCGTTGTTGCAGGACTGGAAGTCCTTCCAGTTCCACTCGCTGTCCTTCGTCTCGGGAGCGCTCGAGAGCAGGTAGAAGCGCGCGGCCTGCGCGTCGTAGCGCGCGAAGAACTCGTCCAGCGGGATGGTCCAGCCCTGCGAGGTCGAGAACTTGCGCCCCTGCAGGTTGTAGAACTCGTTGGCGGGCACGTGCCACGGCAGCACGTAGCCGTCCTTGGTGGCGTAGAGCATCGCCGGGAACACCACGCAGTGGAACGGGATGTTGTCCTTGCCGATGAAGTGCACGAGGCGCGTGTCGGCGTCCTTCCACCAGCGCTTCCAGTCGTCGGGACGGCCCGCGCGCGCGGCCCACTCCTGAGTGAACGACACGTAGCCGATGGGCGCATCGAACCACACGTACAGCACCTTGCCCGCGATGTCGCCGCGCGTGCCCGCCGGCAGCGGCACGCCCCAGCTCATGTCGCGCGTGATCGGGCGCGGCTCGATCTCCTTCATCTGGTTCTCGACGAAGGTGCCCACGTTGGGCTTCCACTCGTGGCCGGAGATCCAGCCGCCGAGGAACTCGTCGCGCACCTTCGGGAGGTCGAGGTACCAGTGCGTCGTGCGGCGGCGTTCGGGGCGCGAGCCGCAGACCTTGCAGCGCGGGTCGGCGAAGTCGAGCGGGTTGAGCCACTTGGCGCAGCGCGGGCACTCGTCGCCACGCGCGGCCTCGTAGCCGCAGCTCGGGCAGGTGCCGGTGACATAGCGGTCGGCGAGGAACTTGGCATCCGTGGTGCAGTAGAGCTGCTCGGTCTCGCGCTGCAGCAGGTAGCTGTTGCCGTCGATGCGCCGGAAGAAGTCCTGACTGAGCGCGGCGTGCTGCGGGCAGACGCTGGTTCCGGACCAGATGTCGAACTCGAGACCGAGACGATCGAAGGTCTCCTTGATCACGCCGCGCCAGCGCGCGACGTAGTCGGGATACGCGATGCCGTCCTTCTCGGCGCCGATCGTGATGGCCACGCCGTGCTCGTCGGTGCCGCACACGTAGAGCACCTCCTCGCCCTGCATGCGCAGCGTGCGGACATAGACGTCGGCGGGGAGGTAGGCGCCGACGACGTGACCGAAGTGAATCGGGCCGTTGGCGTAGGGGAGAGCGCTGGTGACGAGGTAACGGGTCATCGCAGCGAGGAGCGTAGCGCACGGGCGGGCCGCGCGCTCTCCGTCACGGGCTAGGGGCGCAGGCCCGTCTTGTCGAGCCGCACGAGCAGCCACAGCCCGCCCGCGGAGGCGCAGGGGACGACCACCAGGGGCCCGAGCACCGGCAGCAGGTAGCCCAGAGCCGCGACCGAGCCGAAAGCGACGAGCGGCAGGGGATTGCGGGTGAGGAAGCGCCAGCGGGTGCCGATGCTCCAACGCCGGCGCGACATGGGGATGTCCAGCAGGCTGAGGGCGGTGGTGAAGCCCGCGGCCAGCGCGAACAAGGGCTTGCCCGCGAGGGGCACGAGCAGGACCGGCAGCGCGAACACGAGCATCAGTCCGGAGAGGGCGGTGGCCTGCACGCTCGCGAGGACCGTGCGCAGCTCGACGACGACGCGCCAGCGCAGCCAGGCGCGGTAGCGCGGCTGGAACGCCAGCAAGGCGCCGATTCCGGCGAACGCCACGACGACGCTCGCCCATGCGGCGCCCTGGTAGCTTGCGAACCATGCGGCCGCGAGTCCGCCGAGCAGCAAGCCCGCGCAGGCGAGGGAGCGCAGCGTGCACTCGCGCGCCGTGATGCCGCTCGGCCGTTCGCGTGCAGCGCGCGGGTCGGCACCGAACCAGCTGCGCTCGAGGACGCCCTGCACCTCGTCGAGGAACGGGCCCGCGAGCAGCTCGTAGAGCAACGAGAAGGCCCACAGCGAGACGAGCAGCGTGAGCGACGTCGCCACGAGGAACGCCGAGGCCTTGGCGGCCGCGAGCGAGAGCGCGTGGTCGACGAGCCACTCCGCGAGCGTGCGCTGGAACCCGTCGAGCTCGGGCATTTGCTCGAGCGCCAGCTCCCGTCCGCGCTCGAGCCACTGCATCACCGTGCGATAGAGCCACACGCTGAGCGCGGCGAATACGGCGAAAGTGCCGAGTGCGGGCGGGAGGATCCAGCGCTTCGTTCCCCGTGTCGTGACAAGCAGCCGCGCCCCCTGAAGCAGGGCCGCGAGGCCGTCTTGGGCCTCGCCCCAGCCTCCGCGGCATCCCCGGAGGGCCTGCGGGGGCTCTCCAGCGCAGGTCTCGCAGGGTCCGCTCGCCGTCGAGGGCCAGTCGTAGCCGCAGTGCGGGCAGGGCGCGATCACGGGCTTGATCATTGGCTTGATCACGGGCGCGAACCTACGCGCGGCCCCCTTGGCGGGCTAGAATGCTGCCCACTTTCGCGGTCGAGCGCTGCCCCAAGGTGGCCTCGTCCGGCCCTTCCCCGACCCCTTCGCGAGCGCCTCCCGACCATGGGTTCCTTCGCCAACTTCCGCCAGCTCGACTACCTCGGTCTCGACGACCAGTTCTCCGAAGACGAACGGATGGTGCGCGACACGGTGCGCTCGTGGGTCACCGAGCGCTACCTGCCGATCGCGATGGAGCACTTCGAGGCCGGCACGTTCCCGATGGAACTTGTCCCGGAGCTCGCGGAGCTCGGCGTGTTCGGTCCGACCACCCCGGCCGAGTACGGCGGTGCGGGCCTCAACAACGTCGCCTACGGCCTGATCTGCCAGGAACTCGAGCGCGGCGACAGCGGCCTGCGCTCGTTTGTCAGCGTGCAGGGCTCGCTCGTCATGTGGCCGATCTACGCCTACGGTTCCGAGGAGCAGAAGCGCCGCTGGCTGCCGCTGCTCGCCGCGGGCAAGGCCATCGGCTGCTTCGGCCTGACCGAGCCCGACTTCGGCTCCAACCCCGGCGGCATGCTCACCACGGCCGTCAAGAAGGGCGATGACTGGGTCATCAACGGCCGCAAGATGTGGATCACCAACGGCACCTGCTCGCAGGTCGCCGTGGTCTGGGCGCGCACGCCGGACGGCATCCGCGGCTTCCTCGTCGAGGAGGGCACGCCGGGCTTCAGCGCGCCGGAGCAGAAGCACAAGTTCTCGCTGCGCGCCTCGATCACGAGCGAGCTCGTGCTGCAGGACGTGGTGGTCAAGGACAGCGCGCGGCTGCCCGGCGGCATCGGCCTCAAGGCACCGCTCGGCTGCCTGACCCAGGCCCGCTACGGCATCGCGTGGGGCGGCCTCGGCGCCGCCTACGCCTGCTTCGACGAAGCGCTGCAGTACGCCAAGTCGCGCATCGTGTTCGACAAGCCGCTCGCGGGCTTCCAGATCCCGCAGAAGAAGTTCGCCGACATGGCGACGCAGATCACCATGGGCCAGATGCTCGCCCTGCGCCTCGGTCGCCTGAAGGACGAGGGCAAGCTCACGCCGTCCCACGTCTCGATGGGCAAGCGCAACAACGTGATGCTCGGCCTCGAGGTCGCGCGCACCTGCCGCGACATCCTCGGCGCCAACGGCATCAGCCTCGAGTACCAGGTCGGCCGCCACCTGTGCAACCTGGAGAGCGTGGTGACCTACGAGGGCACGCACGACATCCACACGCTGGCGATCGGTCAGGAACTGACGGGACTTCCGGCCTACCGCTAGGCGCCATCCCGATCTCATCGCACCGCGCGGCGGGGGAGCTCGAGGCTCTCTCGCCGCGCTCCATTTCACGGAGCCGTGACGAGGTGTGCGGCGATCGCGTATCGTCGAGGCGATGGAGTTCCTGCTCGCGTTCTCGCTCGCGTGTCTGGCCCAGAAGCCGGAGGGCAAGGTCGAGCCGCCGGCGCCCGTCGAGCTCGCGCGCGCGAGCCCGAGCGAGCTTGCGGTCGAGGCCGGGCGCCGCGCGCTGGACGCGAAGGCCATCGACGAGGCCTGTTCGCACGCGCTGCGGGCGCTCGAGCTCGAGCCGCGCTCCGAGAAGGCGCTCGCGCTTTTGCTCGACCTTGCCCGCGACGACGCGGATGCGCGCGCCCTGTGGAGTCACGAGTCCGCGGCGGCGCTGTGCGACGAGCGCGGCAAGCTCGCGCTCGCCCGCGAGCTCGCCGAGCGGCTCACGCCCAAGGACTCCTCGATCGCGGCGCTCGCGTCGGCGCGCGCCGGGGCCGCCGAGGAGCTCGCCGAGTTCGCATCGGGAGCGCGCAAGGCGGCCGAGAAGTCGGTGGAGAGCGCGGTGGTCGCCGGCTGGGCCTCCGCGGTCGGACGCGAGGTGATCCACGCCGCGCCGAGCCTGCTCGCGCGCCACGCCGCGGCGTTTCCGCCGGGCTTTCCGCTGACCGCCGGCGCGCGCAAGGCGACGCTCGACGCGCTGGAGAAGAAGCTCGGATCGGCCGAGGCCTCGGGCGATCTCGAGCGCGCGATCGACCTTGGGCTCGTGCTGCGCGGCATCTGCGCCCAGTCGTCGTTTCACGACCTCGAGGGACCCGCGGCTCCGGACCTCTCGCGCGTGCGCGGCACGGCGGAGGCGGTGCTCGAGCGCTCGCGACAGAGGCTCGCGGAGAAGCGGGGCGAGCCATGGACCGTCGAGCGCCTCGACGAGCTCGACGGGGATGCGCGCGACGCGTTCACGCGCGAGCACGCGCGCTTCTCCAACCCCGGCGTCGCGACGTCCCCGCGCAGCTGGTACCGCATCGAGACCGTGTGCGGCCACTCGACCTTGCTCGGCGCGGCCGCGACCGTGGAGGACCATCACACGCGGCTGGCCAACTGGTACGGCAGCGACCCGTTCGTCGGCCGGCCGGGGCTCGTGCGACTCGTGGCCGAGTCTGCCGGGCTCGAGAGCGAGGGCGCGCCGTTCTTCTGGGTCGGCGGGTTCCAGGCGGGCGACGTCACGACGCTGCGCATGTCGATCGGGACGATCGAGGGCCTCGGGCGCGGCCTGACCCACGAGCTCACGCACCGCTTCGACGGGGCGCTCTACCCCGGAATCCCATCGTGGCTCGCCGAGGGGCGCGCGGTCTGGACCGGAGCCGCCTACGCGAACATCGAGGACACCGGCTTCGTCGCGAACCACGCGAGCTTCGGCACGATCGATGACGCGCGCTACCGCGGGTACGGCGGGCGCGACAAGCTCGCCGACTTGGTCGCCGGAACGATCGAGGACTATCGCGACAACTACGTCGCGGGCTACGCGCTCTACGTGTACTTGAACACGTGGTACGACACGCCCGGCAAGCCGCTCTATCGCGCGCAGCTCGAGCGCTACATGAAGAGCCGAGCCGGCGATCGCAGGACGCCCATGGCCGCCTTCGAGGCGCACTTCTGCGATGGCAAGGAGGGGCGGCCGAAGGACTTCGACACCTTCGCGCAGGCGTTCGGCGCGTTCGTGGTGGGCTTCTACTGGCGCGACCGCAAGCCGTTCACGGAGCGCTACACCGAGAGCGCGGGTGACTATCGAGCGAGCCGCTGGAGCGAGACCGTGCTCGACGAGCCTACGTGGGTCTGGTCGCGCGGGCGCGCGGAGCCGTGGCTCGGGCAGGACCAGGCGCGCGCTGCGGGCTTCCTGCTGCGCGAGCTTGGCGATGAGCCGGGCGCCACGGCGGCGCTGGGCTGGTCGCTGGCGGTCGACGAGCGCTGGAACTCCGTCGACTCGGCGCTGCGCGAGCTGCTCGCGGGCGCGGGCAAGAAGGACGGTGCGTGGGTGCTCGCGCGCGACATCGAGCGGCGCGGGTTCGCGTCCGGCGCGCCCGCGGGAGCGGCGCCGATGCTGGCGCGGCTGCCGAGGCTGCGTGCGTATCTCGAGGCACTCAAGGC
Organism: uncultured Planctomycetota bacterium; assembly: GCA_903892045.1. Lineage (GTDB taxonomy): Bacteria > Planctomycetota > UBA1135 > UBA1135 > F1-120-MAGs118. The sequence continues at coordinate 17,016 of CAITGX010000184.1, forward strand.
GGCGGCGAGTACCTGTGCGAGCGATGGCCGGCGCCTCACGGCGGCTGCGTTGCTCGCCGACCACGATCGCTTGGCGGATGCGCTAGGTGCTGCGCGGCTCGCGCCCACGCTCGGGCCCGTCGAGCTCGCCGCCGCGCGCCTGCATCCGTTCGACGAGCCGCGCCGTGCGCTGGCGCCCTTCGGCTGGATCGAGGACAAGCTCGTCGGCTACGACGACCGCCGCTCGCCGGGGCTGTGGTGCGTGGACGACCGTGCAGCGCTGCACGTCGGGCGCTCGACTCCGCGCGTCGGCACCGGCTCGCAGGATCGTGCGAGCGGCGTGCACGAGGCGTTCGTGCGCTCGAACCTGTGGATCGAGCCCGGTCGCTGGCGCGTGCGCATGCGCGTCGCGCCGACGAGCTCGGCCTTCAACGGCGAGGTCGTCGTCGGCTACGAGCGCCGCGACCGGCAGGCGCGCATGCGCTTCTCGGGCGGCGACTATGCCTTCGCGATCGGGGACAAGGAGGAGCCCGCGGAGCTCGCCAGCGTCGACTGGGGACTGTCGGGCCTGTACGAGCGCGATGGCGGGCTCGACGGCGCGAATCGCGGCGGCAACTTCGGCTTCGGTCGCACGGTGGCCGCGTTCGTGGTCGAGCTGGCGATCGACGGGGGCGCGCTGCACCTGTTCCTCGAGAACGAGTACCTGGCGACCTACCACACGCCCGATGGCATGCCGATCGAAGGCTACCTCGGCTTCGCGAGCGGACTCGGCTCCTACAAGGCGAGCGAGGTCAGCGTGCAGCGCCTCGACCGCAGCGCCACGTTCGCTCCGCTCGAGCGCGTCCCGCCGCCGATCTTCCTCGATCGGGCGCGCGCAGCGTCGTTCCGTGACTCGCTCAACCGGCGCTTCCTCGGCCTGCCGCTCTCCGCGAAGGGCACCTTGTGCGCCTGGCTGCCGCTGCCGGAGCCTTCCGAGGACGGAGCGCTGGACGTCGAGCGGCTGGTCAAGAAGATCGTCGAGCGCGCGGTCGAGCTCGAGCGCATCGCCACGCGCCAGTCGATCCAGATTCCGCTGGTGTTGGCGCTTCCGCGCTCGCTCGGTGAGACGGCCCTCGCGCGCGCGCGTGCCGAGGTCGACGCGCGCCTCGAGCCCGAGTTCCGTCCGCGACTCGCGCTGCTCGAGTACGGCCCCGCGGAGCTGGCGGCGGCGCGCGGAACGGCAGGCGACGAGCACCAGTCGTGGCTCCTGTTCATCGACTCCGCGGGCGTGCTGCGTGCTGCGGAGAGCCTGCACTCAGGCAAGAAGATCGACGGCAACCTCGCCCGCTGGGTCGAGGTCTTCCGCAACCGCTAGCGCGGAGCTCACGGCGCTCGAAGCTGGGCTGCAGCAGGGCCCCGAGCGGCTGCGGAGTGTCGCCCCGGCGGTCACGCCGGATCCGCTTCCCGTGCGAGTCGAGCCCCGCGCGGGCAGGGCGCGCGCGCGAGGTGTCGTGGGTCGCGCGCGCTCTAGGCGCGCGAGCGCTCGGCCTTGCCGGTCTTGGTCGTGCCGCGCGCGTGCGCGAGCGCCGCCGCGACGAAGCCATCGAAGACCGGGTGGGGGTGCAGCGGCTTCGACTTGAACTCGGGGTGGAACTGCACGCCGATGAAGAACGGGTGGTTCTTGAGCTCGACGATCTCGACCAGGTCGCGCTGCGGGTTGGTGCCGCTCGTCACGAGCCCGGCGGCCTCGAAGCGCGCGCGGTAGGTGTTGTTGTATTCGAAGCGATGGCGGTGGCGCTCGCGGATGGCGCTCGCCTTGTACAGCCGCTGGGCCAGCGTGCCCGGCACGAGGTTGCAGTCGCAGGCGCCCAGCCGCATGGTGCCACCCTTCTCGTGCACGTTGGCCTGATCGGCCATCAGGTGGATCACCGGGTGCGGCGACTGCGGGTCGAGCTCCTCGGTGTTGGCTCCGGCGAGGCCGAGCACGTTGCGCGCGAACTCGATCGTCGCGCACTGCATGCCGAGGCAGATGCCGAAGAACGGCAGTTGCTTCTCGCGGGCGTGCTGGATGGCCTTGATCTTGCCCTCGACGCCGCGCTCGCCGAAGCCGCCGGGGATCAGCAGGCCGTCGCAGCCCTCGATCAGCGCCGCGCCTTGATCGGCGTAGTCCTCGGCGCGCACCTTGCGGATCTTGACCTTGCAGCCGTTGGCGATGCCGGCGTGCGCGAGCGACTCGTAGATCGACTTGTAGGCGTCGTGCAGCTGCGTGTACTTGCCGACCACGGCGATCTCGCAGCTCTCGGTGGTGCGCCGCAGGTCCTCGATCATGCGGTTCCAGTCGGCGAGGTTGGTCTCGCCCTCGGAAGGCAGGCCGAGGCGGCGCGTGATGATGCGGTCGAGGCCCGCCTTCACGAGCATCGTCGGCACCTCGTAGATCGAGAACTCGACGTCGCGCTCCTCGATGACGGCCTCGCGGCGCACGTTGCAGAACAGGCTGATCTTGCGCGCCATGTCGTCGGTCATCGGCTGCTCGGTGCGGCAGATGAGCACGTCGGGCTGGATCCCGATCTCGCGCAGCTTGCCGACGGACTGCTGCGTCGGCTTGGTCTTCATCTCGCCCGACGCGCGCAGGTAGGGCAGCAGCGTCAGGTGCACGAACATCACGTCGCTCGCCGGAATCTCGAGCGCGAACTGGCGGATGGCCTCGATGAACGGGAGGCTCTCGATGTCGCCGACCGTGCCGCCGATCTCGGTGATCGCGACGTCCGTGCCGGGCGCGACACCGTTGCGGATCGCGTCCTTGATCGCGTCGGTGATGTGCGGAATCACCTGCACCGTGCTGCCGAGGTAGTCGCCGCGGCGCTCGCGCGCGATGACCTCGCTGTAGATCTTGCCGGTGGTGTAGTTCGAGTAGCGGTTGAGGCGCGCGGTCGTGTAGCGCTCGTAGTGGCCGAGGTCGAGGTCGGTCTCCGAGCCGTCGTCGAGCACGTACACCTCGCCGTGCTGGTAGGGGCTCATGGTGCCCGGGTCGACGTTGATGTAGGGGTCGAGCTTCTGCATCGAGACCTTGAGCCCGCGGCGCTCGAGGATCATCCCGATCGCCGCTGACGTCAGACCCTTGCCGAGGCTCGAAACGACCCCGCCCGTCACGAAGATGTGCTTCATGTTGCTCGACCCCTCCCGCTCTGACTGCGACCGCGCGCCCTAGCGCGCCGCGGCGCTCCGAAACCGCCCGACGAACGCATCGTAATCGGCGCGCGTGTCGATTCCGAGGGGCACCTGCCCCGCGTCGACGACACGCATGCGCCGACCCTGCTCGAGCCAGCGCAGCTGCTCGAGATTCTCGAGGCGCTCCAGCGTGCCCGGGCCCGAGCGCACGAAGCGCTCGAGGGCGGCGGGGCGGAACGCGTAGACCCCGACATGCCGACGCGCGACCTCGGTCCAGGGCCGCGCATCGGCGCGCGCATAGGAGCGGGTCGGGTCCGTCGAACGGTGGGGGATGGGGGCGCGGGAGAAGTACAGCGCGTCGCCGCGCTCGTCCCGCACCACCTTGACGACCTGCGGCGCGAGGGCCTCGTCGGCCTCGGCGAAGGGCGCCGCGAGGGTCGCGGCCTCGACCTCGGCGCTGGCGAACGCCGCGACGAGCCGCTCGAGGTCCTGCGGGTCGAGCTCGGGCTCGTCGCCCTGCACGTTGACCACGACGTCGAAGCTGCCGCCGACCTCGGATGCGGCCTCGAACACGCGGTCGGTGCCGCTCTGGTGCTCGACGCGCGTCAGCACTGCCTCGACCCCGTGCGCGCGCGCCGCCGCGGCCACTTCCTCGTCGTCCACGGCCAGCACGACCCGCTCGAGTGCCGCGCAGCGACGCAGGTTGCGCACCGTGTGGACGCACAGCGGCAGCCCGGTCTCGGCGAGCAGCATCTTGCGCGGCAGGCGCACGGACGCGAGGCGCGCCGGCACGATGGCGAGCGCGCGGGGACGGGAGCCTTCAGCCTTCATTGCGCCGGTCGGACGCGGCTGGGGGGCTCGGGGGCGAGGAACGGCGACTGGCCCTCCTTGGTCTGGGTGGCCTGCCCGGCGTAGGTCGCGTTGTAGATGTCGAGGAAGCCGGCCTTCAGGTTGCGGCACAGCGCGTAGTCCGCCGGCGGGGTGGACTTGGAGACCACGAGGTGGCGCAGCTTCCCGCCGTTCTCGATCTCCATGGCCCAGACGGCCTCGGTCGCGCCGCGGCTGGGGCTGGCGCCTTCGCGCGCGAGGGCGCCGAAGCCTTCCTTCTCGAGCCAGCCCGCGAGGTCGGCCACGATCTCGTTCGACTGCACCTTGCGGTCGGCGTTGTCCCGGACCTGCGAGTACTGGTCGAGGCGCGCGGTGTGAGCCTCGTTCACGAGCTCGAAGCGCCGCTGGCTGCGGAAGTCGTACAGCCCGATCCGGCACGGCTCCGCCTTGGACTGGCTGGGCGCGCTCGCGCAGCTCCCGAGGAGCGCGAGCAGGGCGAAAACGAAGGCCCCGAAGGGACCCCTCGCGAATCCAAGGATGGCGGGGCGCGGCATGGCGGTGGAGGCGGCTCCGAGGAGGGGGACCAGCCCCCGACCCGGGGGCGCCTCCAAGGGCCAACCGGGGGCGCACCTTAGCGGGGTCCGGAGGGGGCGGCAAGCAGCTCGGAGGGTTGTGGGCAGACGGTGGAAACGTGCGGTCCCGAACAGGTCGAACCCCCTCCCTGAGGTGTGGGGACCGGAACAACACGCAGGATTTTGTGGAAAACGGGCGCGCGGTTTGGCTTCTTCTACGCCACGCACGTCGCAGGCGAGCCAAAACGCTCACCGGCGGCGGCCGCTCACCTCGCGCGGCCCTTCGCAGCGCGAGCAAGTTCCGTCACACCAAGGCTTTAGGGGAGGGCGTTCAACGTCCATGGGCCGTCTCGAAAAGATCGTCGTCGTCACTGTTCTGTTCATCGTCGCCGTGATCCTCGGCATCTCGCTCAACGGCGGGGGTGAGGAAGAAGCGCTCGAAGTCGCCGCGCGCAACCGCCGCAAGGCGGCCGCGGAAGCCAGCGAGGCCAGTGTGGAGAAGTCGGAAGCCGCGGGCGTGATGAGCGCCTCGCTGCAGCTCGACACGCCCGCCGCGGGCAACGTTGGACAGGACATGTCCAAGGTTCCTGCTGCGGCGCCCGCGGCCGCCGCTCCGGTCGCGCCCGTCGCGACGCCGGTGGTGGCCGCGCCCGTCGCGGGCTCGTTCCTCGTCACGACCGTCGGCCTCGAGCCGACGACGAGCGAGGACATGATGGTCTACACGTGGAAGGCCGGCGATTCCTTCAAGTCGCTCGCGCAGACCTTCTACGGCACGCCGCTGCACGTCGCGCGCCTGCGCGCCGCGAACGAGGGCCTGGACGACGCCAAGCTCGCCGCGGGCACGCGCATCCTCGTCCCGGCCAAGGCCGCGACGAACGAAGTGCGCGCCGCGGGTGCGGTCGCGGCTCCCGCCGGCGCCGCCGCTCCGGCCGGCGCGACTGCCTGGGCCAACGGTCTCTACAAGGTCAAGTCGGGTGACGTGCTCGGCACGATCTCGAAGAACGTCTACGGCAGCACCAAGCACTGGAAGCGCATCTACGACGCCAACAAGGACGTCATCGGCAGCGACCCGAACCGTCTCAAGGTCGGCATGGAGCTGCGCATTCCCGAGCTGAAGTGAGTGCGCGCGCCCGCTGCGGCGCGACTCCTGTTCGATGGCGCGGGCCGGCGAGAACTCGCCGGCCCGCGCTGTTTTCTGCGGCCATCCGCGCGCGGCGCGCTACTTGAGCCCGTAGCGCTCGAGCTTCTTGTAGAGGTGCGAGCGCTGCATGCCGAGCAGCTCGGCGGTGCGCTTCACGTTGCCCTCGTTCTCTGCCAGCTTGCGGCGGAAGAACTCGGCCTCGCTGCGATCCTTGAAGTCCTCGAACGTCACGGCGGAGAACGCGTCGTGCGCCGTCGGCGCGCCGCCGCGCGCTCCATGGCCCGCACCGTTCTCGAGGATGCGCTCGAGAACCGCGCGTGCGAGCGTCGGACACTCTGCGAGCACGCAGGCGCCCTCGAGC
>CAITGX010000185.1 GCA_903892045.1 uncultured Planctomycetota bacterium
ACGGGCCTCGACCGTCTTGCGGCGGGCCCAGCTGCCCGCAGGTGGGCGCTACCGCATCGAGTTCGACCCGTTCCCGGGCTACCAGCCCCTGCCGGCGCTCGAGTTCGAGGCCCGCCAGCGCCAGCGCTCGCGCATCGAAGTACGGCTCGAGAGGTAGCTTCGACCGCTCTATTGGGGTTCAAGAGCAGATCGAGAGGCTAGAGGGCTGGCTCGAGGCCTCGCTGCCCTGCAAGCTCGACCCATAGGGTTCGGATGGTAATTCGATGGCTAGATGATGCCCTTTTGGCGCAACCCAGCACAGATGGCGACCTCGTCGGGCATGGCGTCCTCCGGGTGGGCGAAGCGCACACCGTCGGGGTCCTCGGCCAGCTCCGCGGCCACCTCGCGCAGGCGCACGAGGTCGAGCACCCGATCCTCGAGTCGACGTCCCGGCGCCACCTGCAGCACCCACTCGACCTGCCCTTCGGCCACCACCGCCACATCGATCTCGGGGCGCGCGGGCGCGGTCACGAGGCGCACGGTCGCGCCGAAGGGGTCGGGGTGGAACGAGGAGCGGGCCCGCAGGCCCCACAGGCGCTCGCCGTCGTGGGCCCGCAGGCGCCACTCGTCGACTTCGACGAGCAGGCTCGAGAGGTCCGGCCGGGGAGTGAAGATCAGCGAGCGCCGCGTCGAACGCAGGCGCTCGAGCCGCGGGCGCCAGAACGTGGGTTCCAGCAGGTAGCGGCTGCGCAGTTGGAGGGCAGTGTCCATCATCCGACCGGGGCGAGCCGAGCGGACGGGGGCGACGAACGCCCGGCGCGCGGGAACTTGTTCGAAGCGGGGCCGCCGGGGCCCTGCCGCAGGAAGTCCTTTCTGCCTCTCGCGGCGCTCGTGGCGCGCGGCGCGCGCGAGCCTGCGCCGTAAGACGCGGGCAAATCGGAGCGAACGGGTGCCGGTCGCGGGCGCTTTCCATGCCTCCGGGCGCCCGGGCGCCCCTATCATCCGCCACCCTCAGCGCGCCGTTCCCCCGGAGCTGTGCCTGAGCAGCGTCTCGACCGTCCCACCAACCCCGCCCCGCGCTCGTCCCGCTTCGGGACCGGCCCGCGGCGAACGGCCCTCTACGCACTGCTCCCACCGAGCCGGTGCGATGCGGGCCCCGGAGCCAGTGCCTTGCTAGCCATCCCGAGCCTTCTCGCGTTCGGCATCGCCGCCCTGCCGTCGCTCGTCCCTGGGGACGAGAGCGCCGCCACTCCGAAGGATCTCTTCATCCGCGCCGAACAGCTGCATGTTCGGCCGGGTCGCGTGCTCGAGCGCGGCATGCTGTGGGTGCACGAGGGCCGCATCGTGGCCGTCGGCACCGACATCAAGCTGCCCGAGGACGCGCTGCTGATCGAGGGCAAGGTCGCCTGCGCCGGCTTCATCGACAGCTGGTCCTCGTTCGCGCTCGAGCCCAACGCGCAGTTCGACGATCGCGCGGGCCCGGCCACGCGCGCGGTGGACGCCGTCGACAGCTACGTCGATCCGCGCCACGAGCGCGCGCTGCTCGCCGCCGGCGTCACCGCCGTGCGCCTGCAGCCGACGGTCGGCGCGCGCGCGGGCGGCGTGGGCGCGGTGCTGCGCGTCCATCCCTCCAAGAGCTTCGCCGAGACCACGGTGATCGCCGACGCGTGCTCGGCCACCGCCATCGGCGTCTCGCGCGACGGTCGCGCGCTCGACGTGTTCGAGCGCGTCTCCGCGGTCGACCGCGTGGTCGGCGCGCTCGCCGACGGCTACGGCTACCTGGTCGAGACCAACGAGTACCGCCACGAGCTCGCCGAGTGGGAGAAGAAGATCGCGGACAAGCAGAAGGAGCTCGACGAGGGCTTCAAGAAGGCCAAGAAGGACCGCGAGAAGGCCCAGACCGAAGCCAAGGACAAGGGCAACGAGTTCAAGGACAAGGAATACAAGGAAGACAAGAAGCCCAAGGCCCCGCGCTTCGACGAGGAGAAGGAGGTCTACGCGCGCGTCGCCGGCGGCGAGCTGCCGCTGGTGGTCGAGGTGCACCGCGCGCTCGAGATCCGCGCGCTGCTCGAGGGCACGAAGCGCTTCGAGCGCCTGCGCCTCGTGCTCGCGGGCGCGAGCGAGGCCGCGCAGTGCGCCGAGCTGCTCGCCGAGCGCCGCATTCCCGTGATCGTGTGGCCCGTGCCGATGGGCGTGCAGCGCGCGCCGGAATATCGCGGCGCGAGCCTCGCCCTCGCGGCGGAGCTCGACCACGCTGGCGTCGAGGTCCTGCTCGGCAGCGGCGCGATGGATCCGCTCGCCTCGCGCGACCTGCCGCTGCTCGCGGCGCTCGCCGTGGGCCACGGCCTGCCGCGCGAGACGGCGCTCGCCGCGCTCACCACGCGCCCCGCGCGCGTCTTCGACGTCGCCGACAAGCTCGGCACGCTCGAGCTCGGCCGCAGCGCCGACGTGCTCGTCCTCGACGGCGATCCCTTCGCCGCCACGACTTCGGTCCGCTACGTGCTCTCGGCCGGCGAGCTCGTCGTCGGGGAGGTGAAGAAGTGATGCTCTCGTTCCTGCTCGCGGCTGCGGCGCTCGCGCCCGCTTCCGCCCCGGCCGCGCACGGCGCGGACACGTTCACGCTCAAGGCCGCGCACCTGCGGCTCTACGGCAACAAGGTCGTCGACGGCGGCGTGGTCAAGGTCGAGAAGGGCAAGGTCACCTACGCCGGCGACGCCAAGGGCGCGGGCGAGCTCGGCCCCGACGTGATCGTGCACGAAGGCTGGGCCAGCGCCGGCCTCGTCGCGGCGCGCACGTGGAGCGGGCTCGGCGGCGAGGGCCTCGAGCCCAAGCGTCCGTTCACCGCCGAGGCGCGCGCGGCCGACGTGGTCGCGCTCGGCCACGCGGACTTCGCGCGCGCGCGCGCCGAAGGCATCACCACGATGGTCGTCGCGCTCAGCCCCGCCAACGTGGCGAGCGGCATCACCACGGTGGTCAAGACCGACGGCGCGACGACGCTCGCGCGCGACGGTCACTTGCAGCTCGGCCTGTCGTCGCAGGCGCTGCGCACGAATCGCTTCCCGACGAGCTACGCGGCCGCGCTCGAGCTGATCGAAGCCGAGCTCGCCAAGCCCACCGGCGTGTGGGAGCGCGTGACCGAGGGCAAGCTGCCCGTGTACCTCGACGCGCTCTCGCGCGACGAGATCCAGCGCGCGGTCGCGCTCGCGAGCGAGCACAAGCTCACGGGTGCGCTGCTGCGCGCGCCGCTCGCCGGCGAGCTCGCGGGCGAGATCAAGAAGGCGGGCCTCGCGGTCGTCGTCGGTCCCTTCGGGCCCGGCGAGGAAGCGCGCGTGCTCGAGTCGGTCGTCGCGCTCGGCCGCGAGCGCGTGCCGGTCGCGTTCGGCCTCGAGTCGCCGGCCTCGCCCGAGGCGCTCCTGCGCATCAGCGCGGCGATGTGCGTGCGCGCCGGGCTCGACCCCGCGCAGGCTTGGGAAGGACTGACCACGACCGCCGCCGCGGTCGCGGGCGTCGGTGCGCGCGTCGGCAAGCTCGCCGCGGGCTGTGACGCGGACATCGTGCTGTGGAGCGGCGATCCGCTCCAGCTCACGAGCAAGGTCGAGAGCGTGTTCATCGGCGGTGTGCAGCACGAGACCAAGGGTGGCGCTGGCCACGGGGGTGCCCATTGAGCCTGTTCGTTCTTGTGGCGGCGGCGACGCTCGTCGCGCCGGGTGAGTCGAAGGACCAGACCTCGTGGACCATCTCGGCCGAGCGCGTCTACACCGCGACCGGCAAGGTGATCGAGGAGGGCAGCGTCACCGTCGAGGACGGCAAGATCCGCTCCGTCTCCAAGGGCGGCGGCGGCGACCTCGAGTGCTACGCGATCACGCCCGGACTGATCGACCTGTCGGTGCGCCTCGAGCGCGACGTGAGCTCGATCGAGCAGTCGCGCGAGATCACGCCCGAGAAGCGCATCGCGGTCGCCCTCGACTGGTTCGACGAGGCGTGGAAGCGCGAGGCGCGCAGCGGCGTCACGACCGTGATGATCAACCCGCTCGAGCGCCAGGTCGTCGGCGGGCTCTCCGTGGTCGTGAAGACCGCGGGCGAGAACGCGGCGCAGCGCACGGTGAAGGCGGACAGCGCGCTCTACGGCGCGATCGGTTCCGCGCCGAGCCAGTCGAACCACCCGGCCTTCGGCCGTCCCGACGACTTCTACTCGCGTCGCCCGACGACGCGCATGGGCGTCGAGTGGGAGTGGCGCAAGGCCTTCTTCGACGCCGCCATGGCGCGCGAGGACAAGAGCCTCTCCGGCCCCGGCACGCTCGAGCTGCAGAAGGCGCTCGGCGGCGACCTGCCGGTGTTCATTCAGGCTTGGACCACGCAGGACATCCGCACGGCGGTGTTCCTGAAGGAAGAGCTCGCGCGCGAAGGTCTCGGCAAGCTGCGCCTCGTGGTCGATGCGGCCGCGGAGGCGTGGAAGGAGCCCGAGCTGCTCGCGCGCAGCGGCACGGCGGCGATCCTGCCGCCCTTCACCGCCACCGGTCGCAGCGGCGACGGCTCGTTCTTCGCGCTCGACACCGCCAAGGTGCTCGCCGAGCGCGGCGTCACCGTGGCGCTCTCCGGCCACGGCGCTCGCGCTGCCTCCGAGCGCCTGTGCTACCAGCCCGGCCACGCCATGCGCGGCGGGCTCGCCTTCGACGCGGCCCTCGCGGCCGTGACCATCAACCCCGCGCGGATCGCCGGCATCGACAAGCGCGTGGGCTCCCTCGAATCCGGCAAGGACGCTGACTTGGTGCTCTGGAGCGGACCTCCGTTCGAAGCCACGTCGGCCGTCATCGGCGTCCTCGTCGACGGGCGCCTCGTCCTCGATCCGCGTACCCAGAACAAGTAGCCCCTCTCGCTCCCACATCCACCATGAAGCTCCACCACACCCTCACTCGCGCCGCGGCCTTCGCGCTCTCGGCCTGCCTGCTCGCGTCCGCCGCCGCCGCCGACGGGAAGCTCGCCATCAAGGCCGGTCGCGTCCTGCCCGGACCGGGCCTGCCCGAGCTCGAGAAGGCCACGATCGTGATCGAGAACGGCCGCATCGCCGCCATCGGCAAGGACGTCAAGGTGCCCTGGGACGCGGTCGTGATCGACGCGCCGAACCTGGTCGCGATCCCCGGCTACGTCGAGGCCCACAGCGCGCGCGGCATGGACCGCCCCAACGAGAACCTCGACGTCGCCCCGTTCCTGTCGGTGCGCGACTCGATCGACCCGGTGGGCTTCTACTTCGAGGACTCGCTGCGCTGGGGCGTGACGACGATCAACATCCAGCAGGGCAACAACTGCGTGGTCGCCGGTCAGGGCGTGATCGTGCGCCCGGTCGGCCTGACGGTCGACGAGATGATCGTGCGCACGCCCTCGGGCGTGAAGCTCTCCGCCAGCCCCAAGATGGGCTTCTCGGCGGCGACGCAGGCCCAGACCCTGCGCCGCGCCTTCGGTGACCTGCGCCGCTCGCTCGAGCAGCTCGTCGCCGAGAAGAAGGAAGGCAACGATCGCGCGCGCCGCGAGGCGCTGTACCAGGGCCGCGACCTCGAAGGCGAGAACGCCAAGGGCAAGGCCATGGAAGGCGCCGCGTGGAAGGTGACGGGCCTCGAGCTCGTGCCGCGCGGCGAGATCGACGAGAAGCTCGTGCCGCTGCTCGCGCTGGTCGAGGGCAAGCTGCCGGCCTTCATCTACTGCGGCCGTCCGATGGACGTGCACACCGCGCTCGAGGTCGCCAAGGAGAACGGCTTCCTCGCCAAGACCACCCTGGTGCTCTCGCCCGCGGCCTACAAGGCGGCTGGCGCGATCGCGGCGGCGAAGGTGCCCGTGATCCTCGATGGCAACTCGGTCTACGTCGAGACCGATCCGCTGACCGGCGAGGAGCGCGAGGTGTTCGTGCCCGGCGAGCTCAAGAAGGCCGGCGTGCGCTTCGCGCTCGCGAGCGCCAACCCGACCACGGAGTCGCTGTGGTTCCAGGCCGCGCAGTGCGTCGGTCGCGGCATGACCCGCGCCGAGGCCGTGGCCGCGGTGACGACCATCCCGGCCGAGATCCTCGGGCTGGGCAAGCAGCTCGGCACGCTCGAGGTCGGCAAGTTCGGCACGGTGGTGCTGTGCTCCGGTGACCCGCTCTCGGTGACCTCGTGGGTCGAGCGCGTGGTGATCGAGGGCCGCGACGTGTACGACCGCTCGAAGGACGTGCGTATCAAGCACCTGCTCGGCGGGCAGGCCCCGGCCAACACGCAGATCATGGGCGCGTCGCTGCTCGGCGACCCGCGCAAGGTCGTGTGCTGCGAGGGCGAGGATCCCGAGGAGCACGCCAAGCACCTCGAGGAAGAGCGCGCCAAGAAGGACAAGGGCGAGGCGGAGGACGACAAGTGATTCGGACGGCACGCACCGCGGCCGCCGGACTCGCGGCCCTCGCGCTCGCCTCGCTCGCCCATGCGGGCGGCGGCACCGTCGTGCTCAAGGCGGGCACGATCCACACCGTCGACGGCTCGGCCCCGATCACCGGCGGCGGCGCCGTGGTGGTCAAGGACGGCCGCATCGTCGCGGTCGGCAAGGACGTCACCGTGCCCGCGGGCGCGCACGTCGTCGACTACGGTCCCGACGCCGTGCTCGCGCCGGGCCTCGTGTCCGCCGGTTCGGCCTACGGGGCCGCGCAAGGCTCGCCGCGCACTGCCGATCCGGCCGTGCGCGCGATCGACAACTTCGACGCCTACTCGAACACGTACCTGCTCGACCTGATGGGCGGCGTGACCACGGCCTACGTCGCACCGGCGCGCGCGCGCTTGGTCGGCGGTCAGGGCGCGGTGGTGCAGCTCGGCGGCGAGGGCGAGGAGCGCGTGCTCGACGAGAGCGCGGCGATCCACGGCACGATCACGCGCGCCGCGCGCAGCGTCCCGGGCTACTGGGAGCCGCCGGTGCCCGCGACGATCGATGTCGGGCTCGGCCTCGTCGAGCCGCAGCTGCCGGGCTCGGCCATGGGTGCGGTGCTCGCACTCGACGAGCTGCTCGCGCGCGCCAAGGGCCGCGTGAAGGACGACGGGCGCTACGGCCCGCAGACCTCCGAGGTGCTGCGCGAGCTGATGAGCGCGTCGACTCCGTGGCGCATGGGCGCCGACAGCGCCGAGGAAGTGCGCGTGCTGCTCGAGTGGTCGAAGCGCGAGAAGCTGCCCTTGGTGCTCGAAGGCGCGAGCGGCGCCGCGGCGCTCGCCAAGGACGTCGCCGAGGCCAAGGTGCCGGTGATCGTCACGGTCGATGCGGCCGCCGACAACCCGGGCCGCGACTTCGGCAAGGGCGAGGAAGCCAGCTGGCCGGTCTACGACGCGGCGGCGAAGTACGCGGCGGCGGGCGTCGAGCTCGCCATCGCCACGGACTCCGGCCTGCGCGCCGGCGACCTGCGCTTCGCGGCGCAGCTCGCGTCGCGCGGCGGTCTCTCCGCGGATGCGGCCCTGCGCGCCATCACCCTCGGTGCCGCCAAGGCCATCGGCGTCGAGGCTGAGGTCGGCAGCCTGACGGTCGGCAAGCGCGGCGACGTGTGCGTCTTCACCGGCGCGCCGCTCGCGGCGACGACCGGCGTGGTCGCCACGTGGATCGGCGGCGAGCTGGCGTGGAAGAACGGCGCGTCGAACGCGGTCGTGGTCGAGGTCGAGGAGCTCCACGTCGGCGACGGCGAGGTGCTGCGCCCCGGCCAGCTGCTCCTGCGCGATGGGCGCGTGGCCGAGCTCGGCCGCCGCGTCAGCCACCCGCCGGGCGCGACGGTCGTGCGCGCTCCGGTCGCCATGCCCGGCATGATCGACGCGCTCGGGTTCCTCGGGCTCGACGGCTCCGGCCGCGTGCCCCAGGCGGACTTCAAGCTCGCGCGCATCGTCGAGAGCGGCGATGACACCGATCGCCGCGTCGCCAAGGCCGGCGTCACGACCGTGATGATGTCGCCGCGCGGCGTGAACGAGTCGGGCGTGCCGATGCTGGCTTACAAGCCCGCGGCGCAGGACGTCGAGGCCGCGATCGTTGCGGACCCGGCGGCGCTGCGCGTGCAGTGGACCGATCAGAACCGCCTGAAGAGCGGCCAGCGCGTGCGCGAGACGCTCGAGAAGGCCCGCGACTACGCCAAGAAGTGGGCGGAGTACGAGGAGGCCATGAAGAAGTGGGTCCCGCCGCCCGCGGAGGCTCCCAAGGACGACAAGCCGGCGGACAAGAAGGACGCCGACAAGAAGGAAGGCGAGAAGAAGGACGAGAAGCCCGCCGCCTCCGAGGAGAAGAAGGACGAGTCGTCCGGCGACAAGAAGGACGAGAAGAAGGACGACAAGAAGAAGGGCAAGAAGGAAGAGGAGGAGGCCGACCCGGTCACGGGCATGTGGTCGGGCAAGCTCGCTCTCCCCGGCACTTCCGAAGAGTCGTTCACGCTGCGCCTGCGCCTCGAGGGCGACAAGGTCAGCGGCGCCCTGCGCTGTGACAGCGTGTCGAACGCGCTGGTGCAGCTCGGCGGCACGTGGAAGGACAAGCAGCTCGCCGTCGCCGGTCTCGGCACGCGCGGCTTCGTGTACCTCTCGGGCGAGCCCAAGGGCGGCAAGTTCGAGGCACGCATCGACGTCGGTGCGAACGAGGCGAAGTGCGCGCTCGAGCGCACGAGCAAGGAGCTCCCGGAGGCCAAGGCTCCCGAGATCCGCAAGGCCAAGGTGGTCGAGGCGGCTGAGCCCAAGGGCAAGCCTCGCTCGCCGGGCGTCGATCCGCGTCTCGATCCGTTCCGTCGCGCCATGCGCGGCGAGGCGGCGATCCTCGTCAACGTCGATCGCGAGGACGAGATCCTCGCCTGCGTCGCGGCCTTCGAGGCGGCTGGCATCCAGCCTGTCCTTGTCGGGGCGGAAGACGCGTGGAAGATCGCGGACAAGCTGCGCGGACGCGTGGCGGGCGTGCTGCTCAGCCATCAGGTGCTCGCGACCGAGGAGGGCAAGGGCCTGAACGGCCTGCGCAATCGCTACGTCGAGCTCGCCAGCGCCGGAGTGCCGATCGGCTTCCACAGCGCGGCCGAGGAAGGCGCGGCGGAGCTGCCGGTGATCGCGGCCTACGCGGTGTCGCGCGGGCTGAGCCCCGACGTGGCGCTGCGCGCACTCACGGCCGACGTGGCGCGCATGATGGGCGTCGCCTCGCGCGTCGGCCGTCTCGCGGCCGGCCTCGATGGCGACGTGCTCTTGCTCGACGGTCCGCCGCTCGAGCCGCAGACGCGCGTGGTGCGCACCTTCGTCAACGGCGAGGAGGTCCGCTGAGCGGACCCATTTCGGAGATCACTCCCATGATGCGTTCCATGCTGGTGCTCGCGGGGCTCGTGTTCGGCGCGCAGGTCGCGTCGGCGCAGCAGCCGCAGCCGGGTGACAAGGGCGGTCCGGGCCTCGCGCTCCTGACGGCGAAGGCGCTGGTCGCCTCGCTCGACGGCGAGCAGGTCGTCGACCACGCCGTGATCCTCGTGCGCGACGGCAAGATCGAGCTCGTCGCCCCGCGCGCGAGCACGGCGGTGCCGGTCGGCTACGCGGTGCGCGATCTCGGCGCGCTGTGGTGCATGCCGGGCATGATCGACCTGCACAGCCACGTCGGCGGGTCGATGGACATCAACGAGATGGTGTACGTCACCAACCCCGAGGTGCGTGTGCGCGCCTCGGTGATCCCCGAGAACAGCGAGTTCAAGCGCGCGCTCGGCGGCGCGGTGACGAGCGTGCTCTACATCCCCGGCTCGGGCACCAACGCCGGCGGGCAGGGCATCCTGCTGAAGACCGGCCTGCCGAAGTACGAGGAGGCCGTGATCCGCGATCCGGGCTCGCTCAAGGTCGCGCAGTGGGGCAACCCCGAGCGCTACCTCTTCGGCGTCGGCAAGACGTGGGAGAACTGGCACCTGCGGCACATGTTCACCCAGGGCCTCGCCTACGCGAAGCGCTGGGAGGCCTTCGAGGCCGGCCAGGGTCCCAAGCCCAAGCGCGACATGCGCCTTGAGCTGTTCCGCGATCTCTCCGCCAAGCGCACACAGGTGTCGACGCACACGCAGGTCGCGCAGGTCGTGATGATGACGATCCTGATGATCAAGGGTGAGTTCGGGGTCGACGTGTACATCGACCACGGCGAGTTCGGCGGCTACATCTACGCCGGTCTCGCGCAGCAGATGGGCGTCAACGCGATCCTCGGACCGCGCAACGTCGACGTGCCGAGCCGCTCGATGATCGACTGGGTCTCGAGCAACCCCGAGAAGGTGCAGGGCCTCGCGGCGGGCTACGTCGAGAAGGGCCACAAGATGGTGGGCTTCAACACGGACGCGCCCGTGATTCCGCAGGAGGAGCTGTTCCTCCAGTCGGCGGTCAACGTGAAGTACGGCCTCGACAACTCGCAGATGACGGCGGTGCGCGGCCACACGATCGTGCCGGCCGTCACCGCGGGCATCGCGCACCGCGTCGGCAGCCTCGAGAAGGGCAAGGACGCGGACATCGTCGTGATCTCTGGCGATCCCTCGGACCCGCGCTCGCACGTCGAGCTCGTGCTGATCAACGGCCGCGTGGTGTACGACCCGAAGCTGGAGCCCCGGCGCTTCTGATGCTCTCGCGCCGCGCCACGACCGCGATCGCGCGCACCGCGCTGGCCCTCGGGCTCGCGTGCGGTTTCGTCGCGTCGCCGTCGTGGGCGCAGCGCGCCGGCGAGAAGGGCGGTGCGGGGCTCGCCCTCACGGCGGCGAAGGCGCTGGTCGCGTCGTGGGACGGCCAGCAAGTCGTCGACGCGGCGCTGGTGCTCGTGAAGGACGGCAAGATCGAGCGCGTGTCGAGCGCGGTCGAGGCGGTGCCCGAAGGCTACGAGCGCGTCGAGCTCGGCGACGCGTGGCTCATGCCCGGCATGGTCGACCTGCACAGCCACATCGGCGGCACGCAGGACATCAACGACATGGTCTACCAGACCAACGAGGGCCTGCGGGTCTCGCCCTCGGTCGTGCCGCGCAACCCGAACTTGCTGCGCTGCCTCGCGGCGGGCGTCACTACGATCCTCTACATCCCCGGCTCCGGCACGAACATCGGCGGGCAGGGCATCCTGATGAAGACCGGCCTCGACACGTTCGAGGAGACGCGTCTGCGCGATCCGGGCTCGCTCAAGGTGGCGCAGGGTGACAACCCGACGCGCTGGGCCTACGGCATGGGCCGGTCGATGATGAACTGGCACATCCGCACCAGCGTGCGGCGCGGGCTCGGCTACGCGCGGCGCTGGAGCGAGCACGAGCGCGGCAAGGGCGAGCGCCCGAACGTCGACCCGCAGTACGAGACCTTCCGCGCGCTCGCTTCCGGCGAGGCGCAGATCTCGACGCACACGCAGATGTACCAGCTGGTGCACGCGACGATCCGCATCCTCAAGCAGGAGTTCGGGCTCGACGTGTTCATCGACCACGGCGAGTGGGGCGGCTTCCTCGCCACGCCGGAAGCCGAGCGACTCGGCATCGCCGCGATCGTCGGCCCGCGCGAGGTCGACACGCCCGAAGGACGTCACTACACCGACGGCGCGATCCTCTCCTGCGCCGGCGAGTACCAGCAGCGCGGGCTCTCCAAGATCGGCTTCAACACCGACGCGCCCGTCGTGCCGGCCGAGGAGCTGCCGCTGCAGGCCGCCGTGTCGATGAAGTACGGCTTCGACGGGAGCGAGATGCAGGCCGTGCGCGGCCTCACGATCGTGCCCGCCGTCGTCGCCGGCATCGCTTCGCGCGTCGGCAGCCTCGAGCGCGGCAAGGACGCCGACATCGTGGTCATCACCGGCGACCCGGCCGACCCGCGCAGCTGGGTGCGGCGCGTGTACATCGAGGGCCAGCTCGCCTACAAGGCGCCGCAGGAGCCGCGCCAATGGTGAGCCACGTCACGCCGCTCGGCCTCGCGCTCGGGGCGCTCGCCTGCGCGAGCCCGCGTCGCTCGTCTGCGTCCGCGCCGGAGGGCGTCGGCGCGATTCAGCCGCTCGTGGCAGGCGAGCAGGGCTTCGCGCTCGCGTGCGGCAAGCTCTTCACGCTCAACGACGCCGACGAGGTCTTCGCGCCCGGGCTCGTGGTCGTGCGCGGCGGTCGCATCGACTACGCCGGGCCGCGCGTCGAGCTGCCCGTGGGCTACGACGTGATCGACGCGCCCGAGCTGTGGGCCGCGCCGGGGATGATCGACCTGCACTCGCACATCCAGACCGGCGGCTGGGGAGACATCAACGACATGGTGCTCTCCATGAACCCCGAGTACCGCACGTCGCCGACGATCGTGTCGGGCAACCGCGACATCCAGCGCGCCTGCTCCGCGGGCGTGACGACGCTGTTCGGCATTCCGGGCAGCGGCACGAACAACTCGGGCTTCGGCGTGCTGTACAAGACGCGCTGCAGCGGTGGCTACGAGAGCTGCGTGCTGCGCGATCCGGGCGGCATGAAGGTGGCGCAGGCCTACAACCCCGAGCGCCGCGTCGACCTCGGCGCCACACGCAGCGGCATGGCGTGGACCATCTCGCAGGCGCTCGAGATGGCGATCGCCGCCAACGAGCAGGGCCGACGCCACAACTCGCTCACCAACCTGCAGCGCGTCGCCACCGGCGACCTGCCGGTCTTGATCCACACCGCCGGCAGCGACGCCGTGCACACCACGATCGAGATGTGGGGCGAGCGCTACCCCGACACGCGGCCCGTGCTCAGCCACGGCTGCTTCGACGGCTGGAAGGTCGCGCCCTACGCCGCGCGCGTCGGCGTCCCGGTCAACTTGGGCCCGCGCACCTTTGACTGGCGCCAGTCCGAGGGCGAGTGGGTCGGCACGCCCGAGCGCTACGCCAAGGCCGGCGCCCATCTGATCACGCTCAACACGGATGCGCCCGTGATGCCGCAGGAAGAGCTGTTCCTGCAGGGCGCCATGGGCGCGCGCTACGGCGCCGATCCGTACCTGATGCTCAAGGGCTGCACGGTCAACCCGGCCAAGTCCTTCGGCATCGACGACAAGGTCGGGAGCCTGCAGCCCGGCCGCCATGCGGACATCGTCCTGTGGCGCGGCGATCCGCTCGATCCGCGCGCGCGCGTCGAGTCCGTCTGGATCGAAGGCACCCTCGAGTACGACCGCGCCCGGGACCGTCAGCGGTTCTAGGCGCGAGCGAAAGAAGAAGAGAACGTCATGACCATCCTCACAACCATCCTGACGCTCGCACCCGCCTTCGGCGGCGTGACCGAGCCCTCCGGCGGGCTGCTCGCCATCAAGGTCGGCCGAGCGGAGACCGTCTCCGGCGCGGCCATCGAGCACGCGGTGATCCTCGTGGACGACGGCAAGATCGTCGAGATCGGCGCCGACCTGCCCGTCGCGCGCGGCATCCCGGTGTTCGAGCGTCCCGACTGGGTCGTGATGCCCGGCCTCGTGTCGTGCTACACGCGCCTCGGTGTCGACGGCCGCTCGGGCCAGGAGTTCAGCCCCGAGGCCTCGCCGACGCCGGAGGTATTCCCGCGCCACCCCGACTACAAGGAGGTGCTCGAGGCGGGCGTGACCACCATCGGCCTGTATCCCCCGGGCACGGGCTTCCCCGGCCACGCCTCGGCCCTGCGTCCCCACGGCGCGACTCTGGCGGAGATGCTCGTCGACGAGGACGCCTACCTGAAGGTGTACTTCCGTGCCAACGCGCAGGCGAAGAAGCAGGTGCGCGACGTGTGGTCGAAGGTCGACGAGCACGACGAGAAGGTGAAGAAGGCCAAGGAGAAGTTCGACAAGGACTCCAAGGGCAAGTCCGCCGACAAGAAGGAAGAGGAGAAGAAGGAAGGAGAGGCCAAGCCCGAGGAGAAGAAGGACGACAAGGCCAAGGCCTTCGTGCCGCCCGAGGCCGACCCGAAGATCAAGCCCTTCCTGCAGGTGCGCGACGGCGACCTCGGCATGCTCGTCTCGATCGCGCAGGCCGCGGACTGGGCGCACTGGGTCGATGCGATCGGCGAGCGCAAGTTCGACTTCTCGCTGCGCGTGGTGATGACGCGCGAGATCGACATCTACGAGGTCAAGGAGGAGATCGGCAAGCGCGGCGTGCGCGTCGTGATGGAGCCGCAGATCTCGCTCGTGCCCGGCACGATGCGCCAGCGCAACCTCGCGGCGGAGCTCTCCGCCAGCGGCGCGAAGATCGCTTTCAAACCGCGCAACGACACGGCCGGCGACCACGCCGCGCTGCTGCGGCACGTGGGTGAGATGATCGGCGCGGGCCTCGCCCGCGACGTCGCGCTCAAGGGCGTCACGCTCGAGCCCGCGGCGGTGCTCAAGCTCGAGAAGCAGCTCGGCAGCCTCGAGAAGGGCAAGGTCGCCAACCTGCTCTTCTTGAATGGCGATCCCTTCGAGCCGAGCACGCAGGTCATGGCCGTCATGCTCGACGGTGAGTTCGTGTCCGGGGAGGTGAAGGAATGAAGCTCGC
>CAITGX010000186.1 GCA_903892045.1 uncultured Planctomycetota bacterium
GCAAGGCGCCGCCCGAGCCCAGTCCGGCTCGCTCGACCTGACCTTCGGCACCCACACGCCGGAGTTTGTGGATGCAATTGGGCAGGTGTATGCGGTTGCCGAGCAACCAGACGGAAAGGTGCTCGTCGCAGGCAACGTGTTTGGCGGAATCGCCCGCTACAACGCCGACGGCAGCCCAGACAGCAGTTTCAACCCCGGCACTGGAGCCGATGGCGGCGTCTATGCCGTGGCCTTGCAGCCGGACGGGAAAATCCTGATCGGCGGCGACTTCTATGACTTCAACGGAACGCCTCGCACCTGCGTCGCCCGCTTGAACGCGGACGGAACCCTCGACACCACTTTCGGATCGGGAAACGACGCGGAATCGCCCGTCCATGCACTTGTGGTGCTGCCTGACGGTCGCATCGTCATTGGCGGCTATTTCATCACCTATGCGGGAGTGCCGCGCAGCCGCATCGCGAGACTCCATTCGAACGGTGCACTCGACACAACGTTCGCCAACGGCGCGAACTCCCCGGTGCTCGCGCTCGACCTTCAGCCCGACGGCAAGATCATGGTCGGCGGCGAGTTCACGACCTTCGCGGGGACGGCTCGGAACCGCATCGCTCGCATCAACGCGGACAGCACGCTCGATACCACCTTCGTGCCTGGCACGGGCGCCAATGCGGCCGTACGCGTGCTGCGGGTACTTCCGGACGGAAAGGTGCTGCTCGCGGGTTCCTTCACCACCTACAACGCCGTGGCACGCGGGTGCATCGCGCGCGTCAGCTCGACGGGGGCGCTCGACACGACGTTCGCGAACGGTGCGAACTTCAGCATCCACGCGATGACGGTGCAGGCTGACGGAAAGATCCTGCTCGGCGGGGACTTCACGACTATCGCCGGCTTCACGCGCAACCGCTTCGCGCGCATCAACGCCGACAGCACACTCGATCTCACCTTCACCACGGTCTCGGGCGCTGACTCCTGGATCGAAGACATCGCTGTGCTGTCCAGCGGCCGCATCCTCGCGGGCGGCAACTTCACCATGATCGACGAGCTGACTCGTCGCTACATCGCGAGGTTCGACGCCGACGGCAGCATCTCCGGTCGCAACACGGGACCGAACACCGGACTCCGGATGATCGCTCGTCAGCCGGACGGAAAGGTGCTGATCGCTGGCGGGTTCACGACGGTGCATGGCACTCCGCGCAGCCGCATTGCACGCCTGAACACGGACGGAAGCGTCGACAGCAGCTTCGACACTGGCGTCGGACCCAACGATTGGATCCACAAGTTCGCGCTCCAGAGCGATGGCAAGATCGTGATCGTCGGCGGCTTCACGAGCGTCAGCGGCGTCGCGCGCAACCGTGTCGCACGGCTCAACGCGGATGGCAGTCTCGACGCGACCTTCAACCCCGGAACCGGCGCGAACGACTGGCTCTACGCCGTGCTCGTGCAGCCCGACGGCAAGATCCTGATCGGCGGGGGCTTCACGACTTTCAATGGCTCGGCGCGCAACCGCATTGTGCGTCTCAACCCCGACGGAGCTCTCGACCCTACCTTCAGTATCGGTACCGGTGCGAACGAACTCGTATACGCGCTTGCGCTGCAGCCTGATGGCAGAAT
The DNA here is from genome assembly GCA_903892045.1 of uncultured Planctomycetota bacterium. Lineage (GTDB taxonomy): Bacteria > Planctomycetota > UBA1135 > UBA1135 > F1-120-MAGs118. The sequence continues at coordinate 1,609 of CAITGX010000186.1, forward strand.
CCTGATCGGTGGCTTCTTCACCACCTATGCAGGTACCGCACGTGCTCGCCTTGCCAGGCTGACCTCCACGGGCGGTCTCGACACGAGCTTCGTCAATCCGGCGATCGGAGCCGCTGTCTACGACATCGCGATCGCTCCGGATGCGAAGGTCTTCGTCAGCGGGGTCTTCAGCACGGTGGGCGCGAGTTCCAGCGCACAACTGGCTCGCTTGAACTCGAACGGAAGCCTCGATAGCACCTTCGCGCTCGCCACGTCGACCGCTCCAGCCTTCGCCGTGCATGACATCGAGCTTCAGCCCGACGGAAAGCTGCTCTTCGGTGGAACGACGACCTACTACGGCGGCCGGGTGATGGGAAGGCTTGCGCGCCTCAACTCGAACGGTAGCTTCGACACTTCATTCAATCCCGGGGCGGGCGCCAACGCCTTCGTCTACTCGCTCGACCTCCAGCCCGATGGTTCCATCCTCGTCGCCGGCGACTTCTCCGCCGTCGCCGGTGTAGTGAGCCCCGGTTTCGCGCGCATCCTAGGTGATACCTGCAGCGCCGACATCGACGGAGACGGTACGGCGGACTGCACGGACGGCTGCCCGAACGATCCGGGCAAGAGTGCGCCCGGCGTTTGCGGTTGCGGCGTCCCGGATTACGACGGCGACAGCGACGGGACTCCCGACTGCAACGATCTCTGCCCTTCTGACCTCGAGAAGATCGCGCCCGGCGTGTGCGGCTGTGGCATCGCGGATGCGGACACCGATGGCGACGGCACGCCGGACTGCCTCGACAGCGGCGGCCTCGACCTTACCTTTGGCGCCCCACTTCTCTCCTCGGAGGGACCTGTGCATGCGCCAGGCACCGTCTTCGCCGCTGTTCGTCAGCCGGATGGCAAGATCCTGATCGGCGGCGGGTTCGGTGTCGCGCGCCTGCGCGCCACGGGCAGTCCTGACTCTAGCTTCGAGGTCGGAGCGGGGGCGAACAACGTTGTGTACGCGCTCGCCATCCAGCCCGATGGGAAGGTGCTGATTGGGGGCAATTTCACGTCCTACAACGGCACGGCACGCAACCGCATCGCGCGCCTGAACGCGGACGGCAGCCTCGACACGAGCTTCAGCGTGGGCACGGGGGCGGACGGCAGTGTGGATGCGCTCGCCTTGCAGGCCGATGGGAAGGTGCTGATCGGTGGCCTGTTCACTACCTACAACGGCACGGCTCGCAACTACATCGCGCGCCTGAACGCGGACGGCAGCCTCGACACTAGCTTCAGCGTCGGCACAGGGGCGAACTTCGCTGTCTACGCCGTCGCCCTACAGCCCGAAGGCAAGGTGCTGATCGGGGGCGCGTTCACGACGTACAACGGCACGGCGCGCAACTACATCGCGCGCCTGAACGCGAACGGCAGCCTCGATACGAGCTTCAACGTGGGCACGGGGGCGAACGACGTGGTGCGCGCGCTCGCCGTACAGCCCGATGGCAAAGTGGTGATAGGCGGCCAGTTCACGACCTACAACGGCACGGCGCGCAGCCGCATCGCGCGCCTGAACGCGAACGGCAGCCTCGACACGAGCTTCAACCTGGGCACGGGGGCGAACGACGGGGTGTACGAGCTCGCCATGCAGCCCGATGGCAAGGTGCTCATCGGAGGCAATTTCACGTCATTCAGCGGCGTCCGGCGCGACCGCATCGCGCTCTTGAACTCCGATGGCAGCTTGAGTGGGCCGACGACGAGCCTGCCGGGAACCAACAGCAGCGTGCGAGCCATGGCGTCGCAATCCGACGGCAAGGTGCTGATTGGGGGTGAATTCACGACCTACAACGGCACAGCGCGCAACTACATCGCGCGCCTGAACGCGAACGGCAGTCTCGACACGAGCTTTAGCGTCGGTACAGGGGCGAACGGGTTCGTGTACGCAATCGCACCGCAGCCCGACGGAAAGGCGCTCATCGGGGGACTCTTTACGACCTACAACGGCACGCCGCGCAACTACATCGCGCGCCTGAACGCGGACGGCAGTCTCGATGCGAGCTTCAGCGTGGGCACGGGGGCGAACGGCGGGGTGTACGCGCTCGCACTGCAGGCCGACGGCAAGGTGCTGATCGGCGGCCAGTTCACGACCTACAACGGCACGGCGTGCAACCGCATCGCGCGCCTGAACGCGGACGGCAGCCTCGACTCAAGCTTCAATTTGGGCACGGGGGCGAGCAGCATCGTGTCAGCGTTCGCCCTGCAGCCCGACGGCAAAGTGCTGATCGGGGGCAGCTTCTCCTCCTACAACGGCACGGTGCGCAGCTGCATCGCGCGCCTGAACGCGGACGGCAGCCTCGACACGAGCTTCAGCGTGGGCACGGGGGCGAACGGCCAGGTGTACACACTCGCCTTGCAGCCCAACGGCAAGGTGCTGATCGGCGGCCAGTTCACGAACTTCAACGGCACGGCGAGCAACCGAATTGCGCGCCTGAATACGAACGGCAGCCTCGACACGAGCTTCAACGTGGGCACGGGGGCGAACAGTGTTGTGTACGCGGTGGCCTTGCAGCCCGACGGCAAGGTGCTGATCGGGGGCAATTTCACGTCCTACAACGGCACGGCGCGCAACCGCATCGCGCGCCTAAATGCGGACGGCAGCCTTGACACGAGCTACAACGTGGGCACGGGCGCGAGCAGCCAAGTGAACGCGTTCGCCCTGCAGTCCGACGGCAACTTGCTGGTCGGCGGCAACTTCTTGGTCTTCAACGGCTTCATCACATCCTGCATCGCCCGCCTCAACGGCGACTGCGGCAGCGCCGATGAGGACGGGGACGGTGCTTCGAACTGTATCGATCTCTGTCCGAACGATCCGCTCAAGCTGGCTCCGGGGCAATGCGGCTGCGGCGTGGCGGACAACGACAGCGACGGCGACGGCGCGCTCGACTGCAATGACGGCTGCCCGAACGACCCAGCCAAGGTGCTCGCGGGGCTCTGTGGTTGCGGTATCGCCGACACGGACTCGGATCTCGACGGCACACCTGACTGTCTCGAAAGCGGGGCGCTCGATCTCGGCTTTGGCCAGCACCCCACGGGAGGCTTCACGAGCGCTCCGGGAGTGGTTCGGGCAGCGGTGCCGCAGCCTGACGGCAAGTTCGTGATCGGCGGCGCGTTTGGCTTGCAGCGGCTGTCAACGGATGGCTCGAATGATGCTGGATTTCATCGTGGTGACTTAGTCGTTACAGCGGCCGGATTGCCTGGAGTTCATGCAATCGCGCTGCAATCAGATGGCAAGGTGCTGGTCGGAGGCCAATTCACTCAATACGATGGCACTCCGCGGTCAAACATACTGCGCCTCAACGCGGATGGCAGCCTCGACGTCAGCTTCCAGACTGGAACCGGCGGCAACCAAGCCGTGTATGCGATGGCCGTACAGCCAGACGGGAAGGTCATCATTGGAGGTGCTTTCACTTCCTACAACGGCGTGCCGGCCAATCGCATCGCACGCTTGAATGCGGACGGAAGCCTCGACGGGACCTTTGTCTCGACGATCGGCGCGAACGGCATCGTCTGGGCTCTCGCGCTACAACCGGATGGCCGCATAATCGTAGCTGGCAACTTCACCACCTACAACGCGGTTTCACGAAACTACCTCGCGCGCGTGGCTGCCAACGGAAGTCTGGATACGACGTTCGATGTTGGAAGCGGTGCTAATGCGGCCATTCGGGCTCTGGCGCTCCAGCCGGATGGCAAAATCCTCCTGGGGGGCGCGTTCACATCCTATTCGGGCGTTTCCAGAAATTGCATTGCACGCGTTACTTCGACTGGCGCACTGGATTACAGTCTGTTTGCGTGCGCATCTTGCTTCAACCCTGGTGCTGGTGCGAATAGCACAGTGTCCGCGCTCGAGCTCCAATCCGATGGCCGCATTCTCGCCACGGGCAGCTTCACTTCCTACGATGGCGTGCTCTCCAACCGTATCGTTCGTGTCAATGCGAATGGCAGCCGGGACACCAGCTTCAACATCGGCACAGGCGCCAACGCCAGTGTGAATGCAATCGCTCTACGCAACGATGGCAAAGCACTCATCGGCGGAGATTTTACTTCGTACGATGGCGTGACGCGCATCTATGTTGCGCTCGTCAACAGCGACGGATCTCGCGCCGGCGCTTCAACGCCGTTTGGCGTTGCGGGTGGAGCCAGTGTGCTGGCAAGAATGACGGATGGCAGGGTTGTGCTTGCCGGCGTCTTCACTTCTTACGAGGGTGTGTCGCGCAATGGTGTGGCGCGACTGAACGTCGACGGCAGCCTCGACACCAGCTTCAGCGTGGGTGCCGGCCCATCAGGGGGGGCGGTGTATGCGTTGGCTCTCCAGCCAGACGGAAAGGTCCTGATTGGAGGGAGCTTCACTTCCTACAACGGATCGATCGCCAATCATCTGGCACGTTTGAATGTGGACGGCTCTCTCGATACGAGCTTCAGTTCGGGTACGGGCCTGTCCCTTGCTTTCAATTTCCCACGAATCACCTGTATTGCCGTTCGGCCGGACGGGAAAGTCATGATTTCGGGTGACTTCAAGTTCTATCGCGGAGTCGCTCGGACTTGCATCGCACGTCTCAACGCGGATGGAACGCTGGATAGCAGTTTCCAGACAGCCGTCGGGGCGAACGACTACATCGCATGTCATCGCTTGCTTTCCGATGGTTCCGTCCTGGTGGCCGGCTATTTCTCGCTTTACGACGGCCTGCCCAACCGGTTCGTCGCAAGGCTGTTGGATAGTGGCCTGCTGGATCCAACGTTCTACTGCAGTTCGCCGAACAGCTATGTGAATTGCGTTGCGCTTCAGGCCGACGGTCGCATCGTGATCGGCGGCAATTTCGTGACCATCGGTTCCTATCGCGGCGTCGCTCGCTTGAACGCGAACGGTTCTCTTGACACGAGCTTCATCGCTGGCGTTGGCACATCTGGGGGGGATGTTCATTGCGTCGCAGTCCAACCAGATGGCAAAGTCCTTTTCGGCGGCGGATTCCATTCCTACAACGGAATGCCGCGCTCGGGTGTGGTGCGGGTCAATCCCAATGGAGCAGTGGACCCGAACTTCGATGTTGGCGGCGGCGCTGACGGCCCCGTGACCGGGATGGTCTTGCAGCCCGACGGGAAGCTCCTGCTCGCCGGCGGGTTCAATGTGTTCAATGGAATCCCGAGCCCTGGGGTCGCGCGTCTGCATGGTGACTGCAGCAGCGCAGATGCGGACGGCGACGGGTTCGCAAACTGCGTGGACGGCTGCCCCAGCGATCCGCTCAAGCAGGCGCCGGGCCAGTGCGGCTGCGGGGTGAGCGATCTCGATAGCGACGGGGACGGCGCCGCGAGCTGCATCGACGGTTGCCCGAACGATCCGCTGAAGGTTGCGCCGGGGGTCTGCGGTTGCGGGGTTGCCGACACGGACTCCGACGGCGACGGCACGGCCAACTGCATCGATCAGTGTCCGAATGACCCCAACAAGACCATGCCCGGCGTGTGCGGCTGCGGGATCGTGGAGGTCGATTCGGATGGTGATGGCCAGCTCGACTGCTTCGAGCAGTGTCCCAACGATCCGCTGAAGACCTCACCGGGCATCTGTGGGTGCGGCGTGCCGGACACGGACAGCGATGGTGACGGGACGCCGGACTGCCTCGATGGGTGCCCGCTCGATGCATTCAAGCTGCTGCCGGGAGTCTGCGGCTGCGGCGTGGCGGACACGGATAGCGACGGTGACGGGACTGCCAACTGCAACGACGGTTGCCCGATCGATCCGCTGAAGGTCGTGGCGGGTCTCTGCGGCTGTGGCGTGGCGGATACGGACAGCGACGGCGATGGGGTTGCGGACTGCTCTGACAACTGCGATCCGATCGCCAACCCGAGCCAGGCGGACTGCGACCTCGATGGAGTGGGCGACGCCTGCGAGATCGCGGCGGGTACGCAGCTCGACACGAACGGCAACGGCACGCCTGACCAGTGCGAAGCGTGCCCGAACATCATCAGCTACTGCACGGCGGGCACGACGACCAACGGTTGCGTACCTTCCATGTCCTCAACGGGCACGCCGTCCATCGGCGCCGGTGCCGGCTTCGAA
>CAITGX010000187.1 GCA_903892045.1 uncultured Planctomycetota bacterium
CACGCGCCGCTGCACCCGACGTCGGCGCTGCGGCTGGCGCTCCTCGCGCGTCAGCTCGAGGCCGCGCGCCCGTAGTCGTCCGAGCGACGCTCGATGTCGTCCTCGCCGAAGTAGTTGCCGGTCTGGATCTCGACGAAGACCAGCGGCACGTCGCTCGTGCACTGGATGCGGTGCCAAGCGCGCAGCGGGATGTCGATCGCCTGACCCGGGCCGAGGTCGTGGTCGTGGCCATCGAGCGTGACGCGCGCGCGACCCTCGACGACCATCCAGTGCTCCGCGCGGCGCTCGTGGCGCTGGTAGGAGAGGCGCTGGCCGGGCAGCACGTCGATGCGCTTTACCTTGAAGGTCGGAGTGTCGGCGAGCACGCGGAACTCGCCCCAGGGACGCTTGTCGTGGATCGGGTTGTTCATGGGGAGGACTATTGGCGGCGCAGGGCTTCCGTCGGCTTCATGCGGCAGGCCCGCAGCGCTGGCCACAGGCCGCCGAGCACCCCGAGCACCAGCGAGAAGACCACCGCGCTCACGAGCACGTTGCTGTTCACGCGGAAGGCGAAGGCGACTTCGCTGAAGGTGTTGCCGTTCATCGTGCCGGTCTCGATGCCGTTGAACGGCATCGCCATCAGGCAGCCGGCGAGGCCGCTGAGCAGGCACAGAACGATCGACTCGACGAGGAAGGCGAGGAAGATCGGCAGCGGGCGATAGCCGAGGCTCAGCAGGATGCCGATCTCGCTGGTGCGCGAGCTGATCGCCGAGAGCATCGTGTTGATCGCGGTGAGCACCGCGCCGATGCCCATCACGAATGCCAGCGCGAGGCCGAGGTTCTTCAGGATCCCGCCGAGCATCTTGGTCTGCGACAGCAGGAACTGCTTCTCGGTCATCACCTTGGCCGGGACCTCGGTGTCGTTCTTCAAGCGCGCTGCGAGGCTGTTCGGCTCTGCGCCGCCCTCGGCGTCGGGGTTGCCCACGACCGTGCCGGGCACGAGCCGGGCGATCACGCGATTGGGGCCGTAGCGGTCGAGCGTGGCGAGGAAGCGATCGAGATCGCCCCACACCTCGCTCGCGGCGCCGCCGTCGCTCTCGAACACGCCGACGACGCGGAACGGCGTCGTGTTGAGCTGCAGCACGTCGCCGACGCGGCAGTTCTGGATGCGGCCCGTGATCTTCGAGCCGACGATCACTTCGTCGGTGCCGGGCGCGAAGGTGCGGCCCTCGACGATGCGGATCTCGCCCGTGCGAATCTCGAAGGTCGTCGGCTGCACGCCGCGCATCGGCACGTTGACCGAGCCGCCGTCCATGCGCGGCTTGAGGGCCGCGAAGTAGCACTCCATCGAGGCCAGCGGGCCATTGGGGCCCTGCGCGATCTCCGGCGTCTGCTTGATCAGCTTGAGGCCGAGGTCGCGGCGGAACTGGCTGTCGGTCTCGCCCGTGGCGCCGGGGCGCAGGAACACGGCGACGTCCTCGCGGCCGCCGCCGGCGAGCATCGTGACGAAGCCCTGCTGCAGCGCGAGCACGCCCGCGAAGATCGCGACCGTGGCGCCGATGCCGAGCACCGTGAGCAGCGTCGCGCTGCGGCGCACGAACAGGCTGCGGAGCGTGTAGGAGAGCGGGATTCCCATGGTCTCAGGCTCCCTTGGCGCGCAGCGCCTCGACGCAGTTCGCGCGCAGCGCGTTCCACGCGGGAATCGCGCCCGCCGCGAGCCCGACCACGAGGCTGGCGACGCCCGCGCCGATGTACGTCGACGACTGGATGAAGAAGCCGGGGAAGGCCGAGCCGATGGCCAGCGCGATCGGCTGCTCGAGGCTCATCGCCAGCGCGATGCCGAGCGCGCCGCCCGTGAGGCACAGGACGAGCGACTGCGTGATCAGCACTCCGAAGGCGGTGGTGTCGTCGAACCCGAGCGCCTTCAGGATGCCGATGTCGTGGGTCTGCTCGCGGCCCGCCATCAGCATGGCGTTGATCGCGCCGAGCAGGATCGCGACCAGCACGCCGGCGCCGATCCAGCCCAAGAACATCGGGATGTCGCCGAGCATCGACACGAACTGGCGCGTGAACTCGCTCTCGGTGTCGCAGCGCACCGTCGCGGGCCCGTTCTCGAACATGCCCTCGATCTGGGCGCGCATGCTCTCGATGTCGGCGCCGGGCTCGACGCTCATCACGTACACGCCGACGCCCGGGTCCTGCCCGGCGCCCTTGAGCGTCTCCTCGAACAGGTCCCAGCGGAAGAACATCGTGCGGTTGTCGAAGTTCGCCGCCTCGGAGCGGTATACGCCCGCGAGCTCGAAGTCCCACGCCTGTCCGGATGGGTGGGGGAACAGCGCGCCCGTGATCGGAATCTTGCCCGTCTGCTGCCATTCGGGGAACTCCGCCGCGAGCTGCCAGCCGACGATGCACGCGTTGCGCTGCGTCAGGAACTTGCGCTTGGTCTCCTCGTCGACCTTGACCTCCGGGTAGACCTCGAACATGCGCTCGGGATCGACCGCGAACTGGCCGAAGAAGTTGTCCTGCGACTTGTAGTAGCCGCCGAACCACTGCCACTTCACGACGTTGGCGATGCCGTCGACGCGCGCGATCTTTTCCTGGTAGGAGAGCGGGATGTCGACGAACAGGCTGATCGAGCTCATCACCACGAGCCGCGTCGAGCTCGCGGCGGCGAGGCCCGACTGCAGCGTGGTGACGATCGAGGTCAGCACGCACACGAGGAACAGCGCGACGCCGACCGACACGGCGGTGATGCCGGAGCGGATCGGGTGGCTGGAGAGGTTGCGCAGGACCAGCTTGAACAAGGGAGTGCTCCTCGGCGGCCTAGTGGGCGCCGGCCGGCTGGTTGTGCTCGATGCGACCGAGCTGGCCCTTGTCGAGGTGCACGATCGACTGCGCGCGCTCGGCGGCGTGCGGGTCGTGGGTCACCATCAGAATGGTCTTCTTGAACTCGCGGTTGAGGCGCCCGAGCAGGTCGAGCACCTGCTCCGCGCTCTTGCGGTCGAGGTCGCCCGTGGGCTCGTCGGCGAGGATCACCTTGGGATCCGTGGCGATGGCGCGCGCGATGGCGACGCGCTGCTCCTGCCCGCCCGAGAGCTGCCGCGGGCGATGGTCCATGCGATCGCCCAAGCCCACGAGCTTGAGCGCGGTCTCGGCCTGCGCGCGGCGCTGCGAGCGCGAGAGCGGAGTCAGCTTGAGCGGCAGCTCGACGTTCTCGCGCGCGGTGAGCACGGGGATCAGGTTGAAGCCCTGGAACACGAAGCCGACATTCGCGCCGCGCCAGGCCGCGAGGTCCGAGCCCTCGAGCTGCGCGAGGTCCTCGCCTGCGACCAGCAGCTCGCCCGAGTCGGGCGAGTCGAGGCCGCCGATCAAGTTGAGCAGCGTGGTCTTGCCGGAGCCCGACGGGCCCATCAGCGCGTAGAACCGGCCCTCTTCCATCTCGAGGTTGAGGTTGTCGAGCACCGTCAGCGTCTCGCCGCCGCGCTGGTAGCGCTTGGTGAGGTTGCGGACGCGGATCATCGCTTGCGACATGCTGCTCAGCCCTTCACGCGGATGCGGTCGCCATCCGCGAGTTGCGGCGGCGGCTGGTCGACCAGTCGCTCGCCTCCCTGCAGTCCCGAGCGCACGACCGCGCGCCCGTTCTTCTCCGCGCCGAGCTGGATCGCGCGCTGGCGCACGACGTCGCGCTCGATCAGGAACACGTGCGGCTTGCCGTCGATCGGCACCACCGCGCTGAGCGGCACGAGCACCGTGGCCTCGCTCTCGCTCTCGCTCGCGGCCTGCGCGGCCTGCTGCTGTGCCGCAGCGCCGAACACGATGCGCGCGCCCATCTCGGGCCGCAGGCGCTCGTCGGGCGCATCGAAGCGCACGCGCACCTCGACCGTCGCCTTCTGGCGATTTGCGGTGGGCCAGATGCGCGAGACGCGCCCCGCGTAGGGCTTGTCCTGGTAGGCGTCGAGGTAGATCGTCGCGGCGTCGCCGACGACGGCCGCCGTCAGGTTCGTCTCGGGGAGCTCGACCTGCACTTCGAGCGTCGCGAAGTCGACCATCGTCGCCACCGAGCCGCGCGCGTTGCCGCCGACGGAGTTGGGGCTGACGACCTCGCCGACTTCGGCGTCCTTGAGCACGACCACTCCATCGAACGGCGCGCGCACCTCCGTCTTGTCGAGCGTCGCCTGCGCGGCCTCGCGGTTGGCGGCGAGCACCGGCAGGCGAGCCTGCGCCTCCGCGAGCGCAGCGCGCAGCGCACTCGTCTCGCTGTCGAGTTGCGTGCGCGCGGCCTGTGCGGCGCGCAGGGCGGCGCTCGACGCAGCGATGCCGCCCTCGATGCGGATCAGGTCCGAGCGCGTGTCGTCGACGGACTGCTGCGTGCCGACGCCGTCCTTGAGCAGCGACTCGGCGCGGGCGACGCGGGTCCGCGCGAGCTCGACCTGTCGCTCCTGCTCGCGCTGGGTCTCGCGCACGCGCTCGATCTCTGCGTCGAGCCGCGGCGCCTGCGCGTAGCTCGCGTCGAGCTGGGCCTGCACGCGCACGATGGTCGACTGCTGCGCGGCGATCTCAGCGTCCACGGCGCGCAGGGCGGCCCGGTACTCGTCGGAGAACAGCCGTGCGACCACGTCGCCCTTCTTCACGACCGAGCCTTCCGTGACGTTCAGCTCGACGATGCGGCCGGGCGTGTCGGCGGAGAGAGCCGCCCGGCGGCTGGCGACGATGTAGCCGTTGGCGGCGGCGCCCGTGACGGCACTCGCGGCGCCCGCGCTCTGCTTCAGGGCGGCGGTGGCACGCACCTCGGGCAGGTTCAGGCGCTCGAACAGGGCCACGATCGGGCCGCGGAAGAGCAGCAGGGCGCCGACGAGCACGGCGAGCGCGAGCAGCTTGCCGAACCAGCCGCCCGAGCCGCGGCGGCGCGTGCGGACGGTCGAGCGGTCGATCTTGAGCGATTGGAGGTCGGGTTCGGACACGGCGGGGATGCGGCGGGGCTTCCGCCGGGCTCTGGAAGGCCCAACAGGGTAGCGTCGGAGGCTCGGCTGCGCTGTGCAGGGCGCGTGGAGTCGCTCCCCGCGGCCCTCGGCGCCGGTGGCGCCGGTCCGGTCGATGGAATCCCCGTTGGAACGTCCTGTGCTCGGGGCCCATGCTCTCCGCCATGGAACCTGCGCACCAAGCCGCGACCCACGCCGCGTCGCGTTCGAGCTCCGAGCGTCCGTGGCCAGTGCCGAGCGCTGCGCCCGCGATGTCGATGACATGGAGCGAGCTGCTCTTCGCGCACTGGCCGGTCGCTGCGGAGGTCCTCGCGCGCACCCTGCCCGCGGGGCTCGAGCTCGACACCTTCGAAGGCTGCGCGTGGCTCGGCGTGGTGCCGTTCCGCATGAGCAACGTGCGGCTCGCGGGGCTGCCGTCGCTCGGAGTGGGGGAGCGCTTTCCTGAGCTCAACCTGCGCACCTACGCGAAGCTCGACGGCAAGCCGGGCGTGTGGTTCTACAGCCTCGACGCAGCGAGCCCGCTGGCCGTCGCCGGCGCGCGCGCGTGGTTCAACTTGCCCTACTTCACGGCGCGCATGAGCTGTGCCGGTCGCGATGGGTGGATCGACTACGCGAGCCGCCGCACGCACGCGTCCGCGCCGGACGCCGAGGTGCTCGCGCGCTATCGGCCGACCTCAGCGCCCCGTCGCGCCGCCCGCGGCTCGCTCGAGTCGTGGCTCACCGATCGCTACTGCCTCTACACGCGGGACCACGGCGGCGCGCTCCTGCGCGGCGAGATCGACCACGAGCCGTGGCCGCTGCGGGACGCCGAAGCGCACTTCGAGCGCAACACGCTCGCCGCCGCGGCCGGCTTCGCCTTGCCCGCCCGCGCTCCGCTGCTGCACTACGTCGAGCGCATCGACGTGGTCGCGTGGCCGCCGGCGCGCTGAGGCCGCGCGACTAGAGGTCGCGGATGTAGTGGCAGGTGTAGCCGCGCGGATTCTTGACCAGGTAGTCCTGGTGGTAGTCCTCGGCGGGCCACCACTTGGCCGCGGGCTCGAGGGTCGTGACGACCTTCTTCTTCCACTTGGACTCGGCGACGGAGATGGCCTTCTCCGCTGCGGCCTTCTGCGCATCGTTCGCGTAGAAGATCGCCGACCGGTACTGCGTACCGCGGTCGTTGCCCTGACGGTTGAGCGTCGTCGGGTCGTGGATCTTGAAGAACCACGTGAGCAGCTCGTCGTAGGAGACCTTGGCCGGATCGAACACGATTCGCACCGCCTCCGCGTGGCCGCTCCTCGAGTCGTGCGTGTCGTCGTACTTTGGGTTCTCGAGGTGGCCGCCGGTGTAGCCGCAGTCGGTCTCGAGCACGCCCGGGATCTTGCGCAGCAGGTCTTCCATGCCCCAGAAGCAGCCGCCGGCGAGCACCGCGGTCTCGGTCGTCGGGCCCGCCTTCGCCGCGCTGGCATCGCTCGAAGTCGCGGCACCGGGCTGCTGGCCGAAGAGCGGCAGGAAGCGCCCGAGGCCTTCCTTCTCGAGGTCGGCGACGGGCACGAAGCGCAGCGAGGCCGAGTTGATGCAGTAGCGCAGCCCCGTGGGCTTGGGGCCGTCGTCGAACACGTGGCCGAGGTGCGAGTCCGCGCGCTTCGAGCGCACTTCGGTGCGCACCATGCCGTGGGTCAGGTCGTTCTTCTCGACGAGCGGCGATTCCGCGAGCGGCTGCGTGAAGCTCGGCCAGCCGCAGCCGGAGTCGAACTTGTCCTTGGAGGAGAACAGCGGCGTGCCGTCGACGATGTCGACGTAGATGCCGTCCGCGTGGTTGTCCCAGTACTCGCCGGTGAAGGCGCGCTCGGTGCCGCTCTCCTGCGTCACCTTCCACTGGATCGCGGTCAGACGGCTCTTCAGCGCCTCGCGATCGATGGGCGCGGGCGCGGGCACTTCCGTCGCGGCGACCGGCGCGGGGCTCGGGCTGCCGGCGGGCGCGTTCTCCTCGGGGCGCGGGGTGCGGGCGCAGGCGGCGAGCGCGACGACGAGGGCGAGCAGCAGGGCGAGCCAGAGCCAGGGCTTGGTGTCGAGGAGGGTCATGGCGAGGTGCGAAGGAGTCATAGGCGAGAACCACGGGCTTTTCGGCCCCGGGAGGAGTCTACGCAAGGTCCGCAGGGGCTGGATGTCGCGGATCCTGCGGCGGCGGAACAGGCGCGGGCCCGCGCGGGTATCCTGTTCGGCCCCATGTCGCCCCTCGCCCAGGTTCTCGAACAAGACGGACGGCTCGTCGGAGCCGCGCCCGAGCTCTCCCGCGACGAGCTGCGCGCGCTCCTGCGCCACATGCTGCGCGTGCGCGCGCTCGACGACCGCATGCTGAAGCTGCAGCGAGCCGGCCGAATCGGCTTCGTGGGCACGGCCAAGGGCCTCGAGGCCGCCATCATCGGCTCGGCCTTCGCGCTCGAGCCGCGCGACTACCTGTGGTCGGGCCTGCGCGAGGGCTCGGCGGCCGTGATGCGCGGCCTGCCGTTGTCCGAGTACATCGCGCAGATGTACTGCAACTCGAACGACACGGCCAAGGGCCGCCAGATGTGCAACCACTTCCAGCACAAGGCGAGCCACTACCCGTCGTGGTCGAGCGTGATCGGCACGCAGATCGCGCACGGCGTCGGCGCGGCGCTCGCGGCCAAGCAGCGCGGCCTCGACGAGGTGCACGCGCTCTACTTTGGCGACGGCGCCACCAGCTCGAACGGCTTCCACTCCGGCATGAACTTCGCCGGCGTGTGGAAGGTGCCGGCGGTGTTCGTGTGCATCGACAATGGCTGGGCGATCAGCGTGTGCTCGCGCGAGCAGACGGCGGCGGAGAGCTACGCGGACAAGGCGGTCGCCTACGGCATGCCGGGCATCGAGGTCGACGGCAACGACGCGCTCGCGTGCGTGCGCGAGATGCGCGCGGCGATCGCGCGCGCGCGGCGCGGCGAGGGACCGAGCCTCCTGGTGCTCAAGACCTATCGCATGATGGGGCACAGCTCGTCGGATGACCCGACCAAGTACCGCGATGCGGCCGAGGTCGATGCATGGGCCGCGCGCGATCCGCTCGATCGCATGGAGCGCCACCTGCTCGCCGGCCACGTGATCGAGACGGGCGAGCGCGCGCGCATCGAGGCCGAGCTCCTCGAGGAGATCGACCGCGAGATCCACGTGCAGGAGGCGGCGGCGCCGATGGCGCTGAAGACGCTCGTCGAGGACGTCTACGCCGACGTCCCGCGCCACCTGCGGCTGCAGTACAACCGCTTCATCGCGGTCGCCGAGCGCCTCGGCCACGCCCAGAAGGGCGACGGCGCGTTCCCGCTGTAGCGCGGAAGTGGCGCGCGAAATCGCCTTAATTTCGGCTCGCGGCGAAAAAAGCGCACTTGGGGGAAGGGGATCGGCTCGCGGGGGGCTAAGGTCCGCGCACGGTCGAAGCGTTCCAGAAGGACGGCACGCGACGCCCCGCTGCCCATGGAACGCACCCAGACCGATCCCAATCTCACCCGCTCGCTCGACCAGATCGAAGGCGCCGCCACGTCGCCCCTGCCCAAGACGCCCATCGGGCAGCGCTGCGTCGCCCTGCGCGCGACCCCGCTCGGCGCTCTCTCTGCGGGCGATCTCGGTGCACTCATTGGCCAGCGCATGTCGCTCGACCTGATCGTGCCGCGCGCGCTCGACCTCTTGGCCAAGCATCCGCTCGTCGCCGGCGATGACTACCCCGGCGACCTGCTCGGCACCGTGCTGCGCCTCGACGGCTCCTTCTGGCTCGCTCACCCGCGCTGGCATGCGCGCCTCGTGGCGATCGCCGACGGCGTCGGCGCGGGCCCCGAGGAGATCTCGTTCGAGCTGGCCGAGTTTCCGCGCCAGCTGACGGCCTGAGGGCGATTGCGGACTGGAGCGCGGACGCGCATCCTGCAGCGATGCTGCAGCGCGCCGCGCTCCTCTTGTTCGTGCTCGCGGGCTGCGCGACCCGTGCTCCGCAGCCGCCGCGCCCGCCCAACGTCGTGCTGATCGTGGCGGACGACCTCGGCTGGGGCGAGCTCGGCTGCTACGGCCAGCGCCGGATCCGCACCCCGCGCATCGACGCCCTCGCGGGCGAGGGCGTGCGCTTCACGCAGTTCTACTCGGGTGCGCCGGTGTGCGCGCCGAGTCGCTGCGTGCTCCTCACGGGGCGTCACAACGGTCACGGGGCCGTGCGCGACAACTTCGAAGTCCAGCCCGAAGGGCAGATGGACCTGCCCGCGAGCGAGGTCACGATTGCGGAAGCGCTGCGCGAGCAGGGCTACGCGACGGGCTGTTTCGGCAAGTGGGGCCTGTCGGCGCCGCACACTGAGGGGCACCCCAACGCGCAGGGCTTCGACGAGTTCTTTGGCTACATCTGCCAGCGCCAGGCGCACGACTTCTATCCGGACCACCTGTGGCGCAACGGCGAGCGGGTCGAGCTCGATCGCGCGCAGTATTCGCACGATCTCGTCGCGAACGCGGCGCTGGAGTTCGTGCGTTCGCATCGCGAGGAGCCGTTCTTCCTGTACGTGCCGTTCACGATCCCGCACCTCGCGCTGCAGGTGCCCGACGACTCGCTCTCCGAATACGTCGGGCTGTGGGAGGACCCGCCGTACACCGGTGGCAAGGGCTACAAGCCCCACGCAACGCCGCGCGCGGCCTACGCGGCGATGGTGACGCGCATGGACCGCGACGTGGGCCGCATCGTCGACCTGCTCGCCGAGCTCGGACTCGCCGAGGACACGCTCGTGCTCTTCACGAGCGACAACGGCCCGACCTACGATCGCCTCGGCGGCTCGGACTCCGACTTCTTCGAGAGCACAGCGGGACTTCGCGGTCGCAAGGGCAGCGTCTACGAGGGCGGTCTGCGCGTGCCGCTCGTCGCGCGCTGGCCGGGGCGCATCCCCGCGGGCTCCACCTGTGCGTTGCCAGCGGCCTTCGTCGATCTCTTCCCGACGCTGGCGAGTGAGTGCAACGCCGTGGCACCCGAGACGCTGGACGGGGAGTCGCTCGCGGCTGCGCTGCGGGATCCGAGCCTCGCGACCCGCACACGACCGCTCTACTGGGAGCTTGCGGGCTACGGCGGCCAGCAGGCCGTGCGCGTCGGCGACTGGAAGGCGGTCCGGCGCGAGATGAAGAAGGGCAACGAGTCGCTCGAGCTGTACGACCTCTCCAACGATCCGGCGGAGGAGCGCAACCTCGCGCTCGAGCGCCCTGAAGTGGTCGCCGAGCTGCGCGCCGTGCTCGAGCGCGAGCACGTGGATTCGACGGCGTTCCCGCTCAGGAAGAAGTAGCGAGCGGTGCCGCGAGGAGCTGCGGGAGGTGCAGCGGGTCGCAGCTCGAAGGCGGAGCTGAGTCGGGCGGCGGCTCGCGGCGCAGCTTGCGCAACAGCGGGATCGCTTCGGGGAGGGCGTAGTGCTCGCCCGAAAAGCGCGCGATGAAGCGGCCGCCGCGCACGTCGCCGCGCAGCTCGAGGGCGCGCAGGGCGCGGACGAGGTCGCGCCACGGCACGGGCGACCGCTCGCGCTCGAGCAGGGCACGGAAGAGCACGCCGTAGCGGCGCAGCAGGACCTTGGCGAGCGCCTCGGGCTCAGGGCGCGGGCGACCCTCGCGCTCGAGCAGCGACCAGCGACCGGGGGAGAGCGCGCGGAAGTGACGCTGGCCTGAAGGGCGCATCAGGTGGCGCAGGGCTCCGAAGCCGTCGCTGGTCGCGAGCCCGCAGCCGACGAGCTCGGCGAGTCCGCGATCGACGTCCGCACCCAGCAGTCCGCAGGCACGCGGGAGATCGTCGGCGAAGCTCGCGCCGCGCGTGCGCAGCGCATCGAGGACGGCACGCGCGGGCCACGTGAGCTCGGGTGACTCGCTCCCACGCTCGAAACCGAGCCACAGGCTCGCATCCTCGCGCGGGAAGAACGCGATCGGCGTCGCGCGCGGGGCACTGCGGCCCGCGCCCCAGAGCCGACCCCACGCGATGCGACCGCTGAGGCCGAGCTGGTCGAGCCACTCGGGACGATAGTCCTTCACGCGAGCCGGGAGGATCTCCTCTTCCCACTCGCCCGGCGTCGCCTCGAAGCCTGCGAGTTGCTGGAGCACGGCCTCCAGGCCACCCGGTCCGTCGAGGGGCTCCGAGACGTGCTGCCATGCGCGCAGGAACTGCAGGAACACCGTCGCGGGCACGGGCTGGATCTCGCGGCGCAGCGTGTCGAGCGTGTACGAGCGGATGCGCGCGAGCAGCCGCCGCTCACACCACGCGGGACGGCCGTCGACGATCGTGCGCAGCACGTCGCCCTTGCTCTCGAGCGCCAAAAACATCGGATCGTCGCTGTGCACGGGGCCGAGGGCCTCCATGCGCCCGCGCAGCATCGCCTCCGGATCGCGCGTCGATTCCACGGCGAGCCAGCGCTCACCCTCGCGCACGACACGGCCGGCTGCGGCGAGCTCGGCCAGCAAGGCTGTCCACGTCGGCGCCTCGCGCTCCTCGACCCAACCCATCCAGAGCAGGGCTTCGTGCACCTCCTCCGCATCGCGCGGATCGGGCCACGCCTCCTCGCGCACACGCGCGATCGCGATCGGATCGAGGGCCCCGATGTCGGACGCGTCACGCTCGCGCAGCGCACGCCGGTTGGCGACGGCTTGCGTGCGGCGCTCCTCGAGCGGCGCGTCGTCGAGGAAGGCGTAGGCGCGCGCGCTCATGACGTTGCGAGCGAGCGCGGAAGGCTCGGATACATCGACCGCGACGCGCTCGATCGTCCCGTCTCGCAGGCCACGCAGCACTTCGAGCATCCCTTCGACGTCCATGGCCTCGTGCAGGCAGTCATGGATCGTCTGGCGCACGAGCACGTGATCCTCGGGGATGGCGAGATCGCCGGGGGGCAGGTTCTCGCCACAGGCGAGCACCTCGGGGAACGCGGCCGCGAGCAGGTCATCCGAGCGCATGCGCAGGAGCGGCGCCGGCACGCGCTTGCCCGCGTGGAAACGCGGGACGAGCAGTGCGCGCTGCACGTTCCAGCGCCAGCGCGACTCGAACAGCGGCGAGGCCAGCACCGCCTGCGCGAGCACGTCGCGCGCCGTGCGCGGGTGCAGGTAGTCGAACACCTCTTCCAGCGGGAAGCTGTGCATGGGCCCCAGCGAGAGCAGCACCGCGTCCTCGGTGGCGGCCGCCTGAAGCTCGAAGCCGAAGTGCCGGCAGAAACGCTTGCGCAGCGCGAGGCCGAGCGCGCGGTTGATGCGTGCGCCGAAGGGTGAGTGCAGCACGAGCTGCATGCCGCCGCTCTCGTCGAAGAAGCGCTCGAGCACCATGCGGCGTGTCGTCGGCAGAGTCCCGAGCGAGCGACGGCACTCGTCGAGATACTCGTCCAGCGAGCGCGCGGCATCCGAGGGCAAGGTGGACTGCCGCTCGCGCTCAACGGGAACGAGCTCTCGAATCTCGCACATCTCCTCGCACAGCTCGCGGGTGCGCGCGGGCGCTTCGCCGAACCAGAACGGGAGCGACGGCGGCGTGCCGAAGGCATCCGCGACGCGCAGCGCGCCGCGCTCGATGCGCAGGATGCGCCACGAGCGATTCCCGAGCTGGAACACGTCGCCGATCACCGAGTCGATGCCGTAATCCTCGTCGACGGTGCCGATGAACGTGCCCTCGGGGTCGAGGTACACCTTGTAGTTGCCGATGTCGGGGATCGCGCCGCCGCAGGTGACGGCTACGAGCCGTGCGCGCCGCGTGCCGCGCACCTTTCCGTTCACGCCGTCGCGGTGGAGCAGGGCGTGACGTCCTTGGGAGTGGAGCGCGAGCAGTGCCTCGAAGTCCTCGCGCGACGTGTCGCGATAGGGCCACGCGCGCCGGATTCGCTCGAAGAGCTCCGTCTCGCTCCATGGCCCGCTGGCGCACTCGGCCACGAGCTGCTGCGCGAGGATGTCGAGCGGAGCGCGCGGAGCCGGCGTGCGATCCAGCTTGCCGCCGCGCACGGCTCGCAGGAGCGCCGCTGCTTCCTCGAGCTCCTCGCGCGTCATCGGAAACAGCACGCCCTTGGGTGTCCGGCCGACGCCGTGGCCCGAGCGGCCGACGCGCTGCAAGAAGGCCGCGATCGAGCGCGTCGTCCCGAGCTGGACGGTGAGGTCGACGTCACCGATGTCGATGCCGAGCTCGAGGGAGGCGGTGGCAACGAGCACGCGCAGCTCGCCACGCTTCAGGCGTTCCTCGGCCGCGATGCGGCGCTCCTTCGAGAGGCTCGAGTGGTGGCAACCCACCTTGTCCTCGCCGATCAGCTTCGCCAGCTCCGCGGACGAGCGCTCCGCGAACTTGCGCGTGCCGACGAAGACGAGAGTGGTGCGATGCTCCTGCGCGAGCTGCGCGACGCGCCGGTAGATCTCGCCCCATGTCTCGCTCGAGCACACCGTCTCCAGCGGCGAAGGTGGAATCTCCACGCGTACGTCGATCTCGCGCAGGTGCCCCTCGTCGATCAGCGTGCAGTCGCGCCCCGCTCCGGCGAGAAAGCGAGCCACGTCCTCGATCGGCTTCTGCGTGGCGGACAGCCCGATGCGCTGCACTTCGCCCGCCAGTGCGCACAGGCGTTCGAGCGAGAGCGCGAGGTGCGAGCCGCGCTTGTCGCCGAGGATGGCGTGCACCTCGTCGACGATCGCCGTGCGCACGTGGCGGAGCATGGCGCGCCCCTTCTCGCTCGAGAGCAGGATGTAGAGGCTCTCCGGCGTGGTGACGAGGATGTGCGGGGGACGCGCGCTCATCGCTGCACGGTCCTTCTGCGGCGTGTCGCCCGTTCGAACGAGCACGCGGACCTCGGGCAGCCTCGGATCGAGCTCGCGCAGGCGCGCGAGCGGCGCCGCGAGGTTCTTCTGCACGTCGTTCACGAGCGCGCGCAGCGGCGAGACGTACAGGACCGTGGTGCGATCGCCGAGGCTCGTCCCTTGGCGGAGGAGACCGTCGAGTGCCGCGAGGAACGCCGCGAGTGTCTTGCCCGAGCCGGTCGGAGCCGCGACGAGCACATGCTCGCCGCGCAGGATCGCGGGCCACGCCCGACGCTGGGGCGGCGTGGGCGCGCCCACCTCCGCTGCGAACCAGCGCTGCACGGTGGGGTGGAAGCTCTCGAGCGCCATGACCTCCTGATTCTAGGCCCTGCGCGCTGCTACGATCCCGTTCCGATGCTGCTCCCGCTCCTCTGCGTCACCGCGATGGGAAATCCGACCGAACTGCGCCTTGCGTCGCTCTTCACCGATTCGATGGTCCTCCAGCGCGAGACGTCGGTGCCCGTGTGGGGTTGGGCCGCGCCGGGCAGCGAAGTGCGCGTCCGCGCGTCGTGGAGCGATGCGGCCAGCGTCACGAGAGCCGACGCGTCGGGGCGCTGGAGCGTGCGGATCGACACGCCCGGTGCGGGCGGTCCGCACGAACTCGTGGTGGGCTCCGAGCGCGAGATCCGCTTGCGCGACGTGCTGGTGGGCGAGGTCTGGCTGTGCTCGGGACAGTCGAACATGGAGTGGAAGCTGCGGCCCGGCGAGCTCGGGGGCGTGATGAACGCGGCCGAGGAGATCGCGGCGGCGACGTACCCGAAGTTGCGGCACTTCGACGTCGAGAACCGGGCTTCCCTGCAACCCGAGGAGCGTTGCATCGGGGCGTGGCAGCCCTGCACGCCCCAGACCGCCGGGGAGTTCAGCGCTGTCGCGTACTTCTTCGCGCGCGAGCTCGTGCGCGAGCTCGATGTTCCTGTCGGCGTGATCAACGCGAGCTGGAGCGGAACGCGCATCGAGGCCTGGCTCGACGAGGGGACGACGCGCGGGATTCCCGAGCTCGCGGCGGACTTCGCGCAGCTCGAGGCGCTGCGCGTCTCGCACCGGGACGGGGCCCTCGATCCGCAGGTGTCCAGCGTGCTCCACAACGGCATGCTCGCGCCGCTCGCGCCCTTCGCCGTGCGCGGTTTCCTGTGGTACCAAGGCGAGGCGAATCGCGCGCGGCACGTGCTCTACCGCACCATGCAGCCCGCGTTCGTCGAGCGCCTGCGCGCGAGCTTCGAAGGTCCTGCGACGCAGCCTTTCTACTTCGTCCAGATCGCGCCGTACGCGTACGAGGACGACGAAGGCGAGACGGGTGCGATGCGGGACGCACAGCGCCGTTGCCTCACGCAGCCAGACACGGGCATGGCGGTGACCATGGACATCGGTGATCCCGCCGACATCCATCCGACGAACAAGCAGGAGGTCGGGCGTCGGCTTGCTCTGTGGGCGCTCGCCAAGACCTACGGCCGAGCCGACGTGGTCCACTCAGGTCCGCTGTATCGCGAGCACTCGCTCGAGGGCTCGCAGGTGCGCGTGCATTTTGACTCGCTCGGACCAGGCTTGATCGAAGGCGGTGACCACATCACGGGCTTCGAGGTGGCCGGAGAAGACCGTCGCTTCCGGCGTGCCTCCGCGCGCATCGACGGCGACAGCGTGCTGGTCTGGTCGAGCGAAGTGACGCGCCCCGTGGCAGTGCGCTACGGTTTCGCAGCGGCCTCCCAGCCGATCCTCTTCAACAAGTCGTGGCTTCCGGCCGCGGCGTTTCGCACCGACGACTGGCCCTGCCCGTGAGCTCCACCGACAACTGGGACGACGAGTCCGATCCCGACGCGCTGCTTCCGACGGCGGACGACTGGCTGCGGCTGGCGGAGCTACGCGAGTCGTTCCTTGCTGCCGAGGGTGGCAGGGCCGCGGACTCGTACTGGCGCTCGCGCCGTGATTTTGAGCTGTACGACGCGACGTTCGCCGCGCGCATCGGCTGGAAGTGGGACGCGGTCCTGCGCGAGCTCACGCTGCGCGGTCGAGTACCTTCGGGCGCGACGCTCGTCGACTGGGGCTGCGGTACGGGCATCGCGACGCGGCGCGTCGTGGCCAGCGTGCCCGGGATCCAGCACGTGCACTTGTGTGATCGGTCCAAGCAGGCGACGTGGTTCGCGCGGGACGCGCTCGCGACGCACCATCCGAAGTTGAAGATCACCTTGCACGCGCCCGCTGCGGACGAGCCGATCGACATCTTGCTCGCCAGTCACGTCGTTGGCGAGCTCGCTCCGGAGGCGCTGGAGGAGTTGCTCGCGCTGGCCGCCCGCGCACGCTTCGTCATCTTCGTCGAGGCTGGCAGTCGGCCCGTGTCGCGCGCTCTCGGCGCTGTGCGCGAGCGCCTGCTGCCCAGCTTCGATGTGCTCGCGCCCTGCACGCACTCCGCGTCCTGCGGCCTGCTCGCCGCGGGCCGCGAGCAGGACTGGTGCCACTTTTTCGCCCGCCCACCTGCCGAGGCGTTCACGAGCGCATTCTGGCGCCGCTTCTCCGACGAGCTCGGCATCGACTTGCGCGCGCTCCCGTACGCGTTCGTCGCGCTCGCGCGCCGCGGCGAGCCGCTGCCGCCGCGAGGCACGCGCGTCCTCGGCCGGCCGCGACTCCTCAAGGGCCGCGCGTTGCTCGAGTGCTGCGATGCGAGCGGGGTTGCGACCCGCACGCTCTTCGAGCGCGACGCCAAGCCACTGTTCAAGCGCCTCGATCGCTCGGGCGAGCTGCTCCTCGCGGACGTGCGCTCCGAAGGCGAGCGCATCGTCGAGTTCCACTCGCTCGCCGGCGACTAGAAGCGCTTGAACTCGAGCAGGCTGCTACCGCGCGTGTAGGCGAGGCCGGAGGCGCCGATCGTCGGCGGCTCGTACATGGTTCCGCGCCCCTGCATGCGGAACTCGCCCTCGCTGCCGTCGGCGAAGCGCAGCTGAAAGAAGTAGCTCGTGGCGCCGACCTCGTCCGAGAGGTCCGTGCGGCTGCGGCGGTCGAGCACGCGCGCCGGGCGGCGCAGCATGGGCGCGTTGCGGGCGTTGCCGCGGATCGTGACGGCGCCGGCGAGCAGGAAGATCGCGATCGCGATGAGCACGACCGCCACGAGCACCGGCCAGCGCCCGATGTAGCCGCCGCCGTCCATGAAGGCGGCGCCCACGCAGAAGGCGAGGGCGAGGGTGACGACCACCCAGCCCCAGAGCTGCAGCTTTCCGGCCTTGGCCTCGACCGCAGGCTCGATGGGGGACCACTGCAGCGCGGTCGCATAGGCCGGATGGGCCTGGATCTTCGCGAGCAGGCGCTGCGTCTCGTCGTCGGGCGGCGCACTCGAGGCCCCCATGCGCAGCGGCGCGGCACAGTAGGCGCACAGCGACAGGTCCGTGCGATGCAGCTTGACGCCGCATGTGGGGCAGTGGGTGAGCGGTGCGTCGGCCATGGCTTCGTCCGAGGGAGCCTACATCGGCCGCGGGCGGGCTGTCGCCTGCACAGGAGACGGATTCGCGCCCGCTTGCCTATAGTGCTCGCCCTTCGCGCTGCGGCAGGCCCTGCCGCACGCGCCGGTCCACGCACAGAGAAAGTCCTTCCACCATGGCCAACCCCCGCACGGTCGTCGTCCTCGGTGCCGGTCCCGCCGGCTACGTCTGCGCCATCCGCCTCGCCCAGCTCGGGCAGAAGGTGACGGTCGTCGAGAAGACCTACGTCGGAGGCACCTGCCTCAACGTCGGCTGCATCCCGTCCAAGGCGCTGATCGCCGCGGGCTCGCTCAAGGAGCGCATCGCGCACGCCGGGGCCATGGGCATCTCGGCCGACAACGTGCGCCTCGACGTCGGCAAGCTCGTCGAGTGGAAGCAGGGCATCGTCGGCAAGCTCACCGGCGGCGTCAGCGGGCTCCTGCGCAACCACAAGATCGACCTCGTGATGGGCAAGGGCTCGATCGTCGACAGGAACACGGTGGCCGTCGCGACGCCCGAGGGCACCAAGACCCTCAAGTGCGACGACATCGTGATCGCAACGGGCTCCGTGCCGATCGCGATCCCGGGCTTCGCGTTCGACGAGCGCGACGTGTGGAGCTCGACGGGCGCGCTCGCCCCGACCTCGATCCCCAAGCGCCTCGTCGTGATCGGCGGCGGCTACATCGGGCTCGAGCTGGGCATGATGTACGCCAAGCTCGGCAGCGAGGTGACCGTGCTCGAGGCCACCGGCGGCGCGCTGCCCGGTCAGGACCGCGACTGCGTCAAGATCATCGAGCGCTCGATGAAGAAGCTCGGCATGAAGCTCATGGTCGAGACCTTCGCGCAGGGCTACGAGCGCAAGGGCAGCGAGCTGCACGTCAAGGTCAAGACCAAGGCTGGCGAGCAGGTCATCGTGTGCGACCAGATCGCCTCGATGGTCGGGCGCAAGCCCTACAGCGAGGGCCTTGGACTCGAGAAGGTCGGCCTCGCCGTCGACGCCAAGGGCTTCCTGCAGGTCGACCGCCAGATGCGCACCAAGGTCGCGAACATCTATGCGATCGGTGACATCGCGGGCCAGCCGATGCTCGCGCACAAGGGCAGCAAGGAAGGCCTCGTTGCCGCGGCCGTGATCGCGGGCCACAAGGAGGAGTACGACGCGCGCTGCGTGCCCGCCGTGATCTTCACCGCGCCCGAGATGGCCTCGGTCGGCGCGCAGGAAGCCGAGCTCGCCGCCAAGGGCGTGGCCTTCAAGGTCGGCACCTTCCCCTTCGCGGCCTCGGGACGCGCGATGAGCCTGATGGAGACCGAGGGCTTCGTGAAGGTCATCGCCGACGCGAAGACCGACGAAGTGCTCGGCGTGCACATGGTCGGTCCCGAGGTCACCGAGCTCGTCGCGGAGGCTGCGCTCGCCATCGAGCTCGGCGCCACCGCCGAAGACATCGCGCGCACCATCCATGCGCACCCCACTCTCCCCGAGGCGATCATGGAGGCTGCCGAGAGCGTGCACGGCATGGCGGTGCACATCTTCCAGCCCAAGCGCTGATCTCCGGCCACGCCCGTTCTACGAGCCCCGCCGCGCACGTGCTGCGCGCGGGGCTCGTCCTTTCTCGCGGCGCCGCGAAGTAGCGCGCGTCACGCGAACGCCGCTGCGTGCCGCGGGCTCCGAACGCAGCGGCTCCCCCCGTAGGCGAGTTCGCGGCGACCGCGCGTGCCCCGAGTCGTGCCCCGAGTCGTGCCCCGAGTCGTGCCCCGAGTCGTGCCCCGAGTCGTGCCCCGAGACGTGCCCCGAG
>CAITGX010000188.1 GCA_903892045.1 uncultured Planctomycetota bacterium
AGAATCGCGGGCGCACCCGCGCTCGGTCGCACGACGGAGCCAAAGCGCTCGCGCAGGTCGCGATCGACGAGCAGGTGCCCCTCCGGCGCAGCTTCGTGACTCATGGGGCGAACAGGATGACGTCGAGCCGCCCGGCGTGAAAGCCCTAGCCGCAGCCGATCGAGCGGCGCGACTCGTCCACGATGGCTTCGGCCTCGGCGACCGTCCGTCCGGCCGTGACCAGCACCTCCGAGCTCACCTGCAGCGAGCCTTCGACCTCCTGCGCGACCACGTGGGTAGCCCCGGCCTCGCGCAGGCGCGGCACGTCGGCGCGGAAGCGCGCACGGGCCGTGATGGGCACTTCGGGGTTGAGCGCTCGGACCGCTCGGACCGCGCGCTCGGTGGCGTCCGGGTCGTTGAGCAACACCGCGACCTGCGCCGCGCTGCGCACATGGACATGGTCGAGCAGGTCGGAGCGCGTCACATCGCCGAACTCGATCGGCTCCCCGCGGCTGCGCGCGAGCTTCACGCGCTCGACGCTCAGGTCGAGGATCTCGTAGGGCTGGATCGCGGCCTTCAGGGAGTGTGCAAGCAGCTCGCCCCCGACGCCGTAGCCGAGGATCACGACGTGTCCCGAGCGGGAGCGCGAGACACGCTCTTGGATGGGGCGTGCCGCGAGCAGACGATCGAGCGGCCGCAGGCGCGCGGCGAGGTGCGAGAGCGCGGGCTTGAGCGAGCCGGCGAGCGGCGCGAGCAGCATCGTGATCACGCTCGCATTCAGGAACTCCGCCAGCTCGAGCTCGCTCTCGAGGCCGACGTCGAAGCCGAGCTGGGCGAGCACGAAGCTGAACTCGCCGATCTGAGCCACGCCGGCGCCGGCGAGCAGCGAGACCCGTACCGGCGCGCGCATGAGGAGACCCGCGAGCGCCGCGAGCACGAACTTGGCGAGGATCAGGCCGACTGCGAGCAGCGAGACGAGCCGCCATTCCTCGCGCAGCACCTCGAAGTCGAGCAGCATCCCGAGCGAGACGAAGAACAGGCTCGTGAAGAGGTCGCGCAGCGGGAGAACGTCGGCGAGGGCCTGGTGGCCATACTCGCTGTCGGCGAGGACCAGCCCCGCAAGAAACGCGCCGAGAGACAGCGACAGCCCGACGAGCGAGGTCGCCCACGCGATCGCCGCGCAGACCGCGAGCACGGTCAGCAGGAACACGTCGCGGCGCTGGGTGCGAGCGACGGCGCGCAGGATGGGGGGGAGGACGAAGCGCGCCAGCGCGACGGTGCTCGCCATCACGGCCGCGGCCTTGCCGATCGCCAGGCCGACGGAGGCGAGGCTCGCGTTGCCCTGCGCGAGCATCGGCACCACCAGCATCATCGGTACGACGCACAGGTCCTGGAACAGCAGGATGCCGACGGTCAGCTGGCCGTGGGGCGAGTCGACCTCGCCGCGCTCGGACAGGCTGCGCAGGACGATCGCGGTGCTCGAGAGCGCGACGAGAAAGCCGGCGAAGAGCGCGCGCTCGAACGAGAAGCCGGCGGCCATGGCGAGGCCGAGCGTCGCCACCGTCGTCAGCCCGACCTGCAAGCCGCCACCGACGAGCACCATGCGCGCGATGCGCCGCAGGCTCGCGAGGGAGAACTCGAGTCCGATCGTGAAGAGCAGCAGCACGACGCCGATCTCGGCCTGCTGCTCGACGTCCTCCCCGCGCTCGATGAGCCCGAGTCCCGACGGGCCGATCAGGGCTCCCGCGACCAGAAACCCGGCGATGGCGGGAAGCCGCAGGCGGTGCAGCACGAGCACCGCGACGATCGCGGCCGCGAGCACGACGGAGAGGTCCGCGAGGAGGTCGGCACCGTGCATGGGAGGGAGGATGGCGAGTCGCGGGGGCTCCGGAAAGGGGCCCTAAGGCCCGCGAGCGGCCTTCCCCCGGGCGCGGGCGGGACACTAGACTCTCCGCCCCCAAACTCCAGCCCGGAGAGCCCCATGAAGCTTCACGAATTCCAAGCCAAGCAGGTCCTCGCCCGCTTCGGCGTCGCGACCCCGCGCGGTGTCGAGGCGCAGACGGTCGACGCCGCGGTGGCCGCTTACCACGAACTTCGTTCGCCCGTCGCCGTCGTCAAGGCCCAGATCCACGCCGGTGGCCGCGGCAAGGCCGGTGGCGTCAAGGTTTGCAAGAGCGAGGCCGAGGTCCGCGCCGCGGCCTCCGCGATCCTCGGCAAGACCCTCGTCACGCACCAGACCGGGCCCGAGGGTCAGCTCGTGCGGCGCCTGTGGGTCGAGTCCGGCAGCGCGATCGACAAGGAGTACTACATCGGCATCGCCGTCGACCGCGAGTCGCAGAGTCCGGTGATGATGGCGAGCTCGGAAGGCGGCATGGAGATCGAGGAGGTGGCCGCGTCGCACCCCGAGAAGATCCTGCGCGCCGCGTTCTCGCCCTCGAAGGGCCTCAGTGGCACCGAGGCCGCGCGCCTCGCGGCGGGCATCGGCATCCCCGCTGCGCTGCAGCCCAAGGCGGTCGAGTTCATGCAGGCGCTCGCGAAGGCGTTCTGCGAGCTCGACTGCTCGATCGCGGAGATCAACCCGCTCGTCACGACCAAGGACGGGCAGGTGGTCGCGCTCGACGCCAAGATCAACTTCGACGACAACGCGCTGTTCCGGCACGAGGACATGGTCGCGCTGCGCGACCTCCACGAGGAGCAGCCGCTCGAGATCGAGGCCTCCAAGTACAACCTCAACTACATCAAGCTCGATGGCTCCATCGGCTGCATGGTGAACGGCGCGGGCCTCGCCATGGCGACCATGGACGTGATCAAGCTCTACGGCGGCGAGCCGGCCAACTTCCTCGACGTCGGCGGCGGCGCGAGCGCCGAGCAGGTCACGGCGGCCTTCAAGATCCTGCTGGCCGACCCCAACACCAAGGCGATCCTCGTCAACATCTTCGGCGGGATCATGAAGTGCGACGTGATCGCGCAGGGCGTGCTCACGGCCGCGCGCGAGGTCAAGCTCTCCGTGCCGCTCGTGGTGCGCCTCGAGGGCACCAACGTCGAGCTCGGCCGCAAGATGCTCTCGGAGTCGGGGCTGCCGATCATCACGGCGAGCAACCTCGACGATGCTGCCTCGAAGGCCGTCGCCACCCTCAAGAAGTAGGAAGGAACAGCACCATGAGCGTCCTCGTCGGCAAGCACACGCGCCTGATCTGCCAGGGATTCACTGGCAAGAACGGCACATTCCACTCCGAGCAGGCGATCGCCTACGGAACCAACCTCGTCGGCGGCGTCACCCCCAAGAAGGGTGGCACCAAGCACCTCGACCGCCCGGTGTTCAACACCTGCAAGGAAGCGGTCGACGCCACCGGCGCCAACGCCACGATGATCTACGTGCCCGCGCCCTTCGCGGCCGCGGCGATCCTCGAGGCGGCGGACGCCGGCATCGAGACTATCGTGTGCATCACCGAGGGCATCCCGGTGCTCGACATGGTCAAGGTGATGGAGAAGCTGCGCGGCGGCAAGTCGCGCCTGATCGGGCCGAACTGCCCGGGCATCATCACGCCCGGCGCGTGCAAGATCGGCATCATGCCCGGCTACATCCACAAGCCCGGCCGCATCGGCGTCGTGTCGCGCTCCGGAACGCTGACCTACGAGGCCGTGTGGCAGCTCACGAGCCGCGGCATCGGCCAGTCGACTTGCATCGGCATCGGCGGTGACCCGGTCAACGGCACGAACTTCGTCGAGGCCCTGCAGCTCTTCAACAATGACCCCGACACGATCGGGATCATCATGATCGGCGAGATCGGCGGCAGCGCCGAGGAGCAGGGTGCCGAGTTCATCCAGAAGCACGTGCAGAAGCCGGTCGTCGGCTTCATCGCGGGCGCGACCGCGCCTCCGGGCCGTCGCATGGGCCACGCGGGCGCGATCATCTCCGGCGGCAAGGGCACGGCGAGCGAGAAGTACGCCGCGCTCGAGCGCGCTGGCGTGACGTGCAGCCCGAGCCCCGCGCGTCTCGGCGAGATGATGGAGAAGCGCCTGGCGGATGCGGGCCTGCTCTCCGCCGCCAAGGCCTGAGCCGACCTGCTTCGATTCCGCGCCCCGCGTCGTTCGCGCTAGCGAGCGGCGTGGGGCGCAGGCTTGGTGCGCGCCGCGAACACGACCTTGTCGCCGATCCATGCGGGACGCCGCACGGGGACGATCGCGGTCACTTCGAGACCCGCGGCCTCGAGCTCCGCGCGGATTTGCGCGTGACTCAGCGCCCCCGGCGCCTTCGCGCGCAGCCCCAGCGCGTGACGCGCGTGTCCGAGCCACGCACGGAGCGACGCGCGCTGCCGGAAGTCGACGATCACGCCGACGCGAGCGACGCGCGCCATCTCGCGCAGGAAGGCGGCGCGCAGCTCCGGATCGCGCACGAGGTGCATGAGGCGGATGCACACGACGAGATCGACCGAGCGATCCGCGAGGGGCAGGCGGCTGAGGTCGAGAGCCGCGAAGCGCGCGCTCGGGTGCTTGCGCCGCGCCTCGGCCAGCATCGCGAGGGACGCATCGGCGCCGATGTACTGCAGGCCAAGCGAAGGGAGGAAGGCCGAGAAGCGTCCCGTTCCGCAGGGCACGTCGAGCACGCTTCGGACCGCGGGGAGCGTCGCGAGCGCGCGCAGGATCGCGCGCTGCTTGCGGCGATCGCGCCCGGGACCGCGCAACCCGCGCCAGCGCTCGTCGTAGCGCGCGACGAGTTCCGGATCACGGTAGGAGGCGAGCTTCTCGCGCTGGGCTTCTGTGTCGGACACGCGCGTGGCATGGTAGCGGCATGTGGACGCCGATCCGCACGGCCGATGGCTCGTGGACGCTGCGCAACGACGAGCTGGGGCAGGCCTGTCACTCGCTCTCCGGCGCGTGGGAGCAGGCGCGCCTGCGCTACGCGGAGCCATGTCGCGTGCGCGAGGTTGCGCTGGAGCGCGGCGTGGTGCGCCTGCTCGACATCGGCACCGGGCTCGGGCTCAACCTCGCCGCGGCGCTCGCGGCCCTCGACGGTACGGGCGCGCGGCTCGAGGCCGTGACCTTCGAGCGCGACGCCGAGGTTCTGGCGAGCGCGCGAGCGCTGGTTGATTGGCCCTCGGACTGCGCACCGTGGGTGGCTCGCGTCCACGCTGCGCTGGTGGGGGATTCCGGCCTTGGGCTAAAGGTGCACGTGGAGCTCGGCGACGCCCGGGAACGCGTCACGGCGGCGCCCGACGCCAGCTTTGACGCGGTGTTCCTCGACCCGTTCTCGCCGCAGGTGGCGCCGGAGCTGTGGAGCGAGACGTTCCTCTCGCTCGTGGCGTCCAAGCTCGCGAGCGGTGGGGTGCTCTCGACGTACTCCGCGTCGTTTCCCGTCCGCTTGGCCCTCGCGCGGGCCGGGCTGGCCGTGGGGCGCGGCCCGCGGGTCGGAACCAAGGCCGAGGGCACCCTGGCGAGCCGTGGAGTGCCGCTCCCGGGGCTCGAACCGCGCCTCGAGCGCAGGCTCGCGCGGCGCATCCAGGGCGCGTCTTAGGCCGGATTTCACCTCGGCTTGGGAAAGCGCACGGGTTCCTGCTTACAATCTCGGGCGACACCAGTCCGCTCGACCACCTTCGGACGTGTCAGGAACGAACATGCTGGCCTTTCTCGGCAACCTGGGCTTCACCGAACTTCTCGTCATCGCGCTGATCTGCCTCTTGCTCTTCGGGGCGCGCAAGCTGCCCGAGCTGGCACACTCGATGGGTTCGAGCGTGCAGGCCTTCAAGAAGGGCATGCGCGAGGGCGCCGACGAGGCTCCCAAGGCCGAGGCGAAGCCCAAGGCCGAGTCGAGCAACGGACACCACTAGCCGCGCTCCGTCGCTCGCCTTCCATGCGAGGCGAGTCTGACGGAGGTGGTCGGGAGCTTGGCCGTGGCAGGGATGCCCATCGGGGCCGACGTCACGGGCCTCTTGGTGTGCGGCGGAGCGAGCCGGCGCATGGGGCGCGACAAGGCGCTGCTGCCGATCGCGGGGCGGGCCTTGATCGAACGCCCGCTGGCGGCGTTGAAGCAACTGGCGCCGCGCGTGGTGCTGGCGACCGGAGCGCAGCCGCGCTACCCGGAGCTCGGGCTCGAGTGCGTGCTCGATGGCGTTCCCGACGCCGGCCCCTTGGCCGGCCTATGTGCGGGGCTCGAGGCCAGCCGAACGACGTGGCTCGCCGTGCTGTCGTGTGACTTGCCGCTAGCGCGCGCCGACGTGCTGGCAGGGCTCCAGCGGCGGGCCATGGAGGCCGGCTGGGATGCGGCGCTGCTGGAAGTGTCGCGGGGCACCCAGCCGCTGTATGCGGTCTACCGCTCGTCCTGTCTCGGACCTGTGCGGGAGGCTTTGCGGCGCGGCGAGCGGCGCATGGTGGCCTTTCACGGGGGGCTGGTGGTCGGTTCGGTCGCCGCGGCCCTTCTGGGCCCTTCTGCGGAGCGCTCGGCGCTCAACCTGAACACCCCGGAAGATTTCAGGACACTGGAACAAGAACTCGCTCGGGGCGACACAATGGGCACGCCATGACTTCCCACGCCGCCCAGCTGAAGGAGCTGATCGCCCCCGTCGCCGACGGGATCCAGCGCATGCGGGACACGATCGCGCACGAGCTGCGCGAGGAGTCCCCGGCCGTCCGCGAGATGGTCGAGCACGTGGGGCGCTTCCAGGGCAAGCAGCTGCGCGCGGCGCTGGTGCTGCTCTCGGGCGAGGCGACCGGCAACACGACCGACGAGCACGCGTCCATCGCCGCGGTAGTGGAGATGATCCACCTCGCCACGCTCGTGCACGACGACGTCCTCGATGGGGCGGAGGTCCGCCGTCGCGTCGCGTGCGTGAATCACCGCTGGGACAACCAGACGGCCGTTCTGCTCGGCGACTTCCTCTATGCGCGCGCCTTCGCGGTCTCGACCGACCTCTCATCGCGCCTGTGCAGCCGCGTTCTGAGCGAAGCCACGCGCCGGATCTGCGTCGGCGAGATCGAGCAGGCTGCCGGCCGCTACGACTTCGAGGCCACGCAGGAACGCTACGAGTGGGTGGCTGGCGCGAAGACCGCGACGCTGTACGCAGCCGCCTGCGAGCTCGGCGCGCGCTATCCCGGCGGTCGCGACGAGCTCGGCGCCAAGATGCGCCAGTTTGGCTGGGACCTCGGTCTCGCCTTCCAGGTCATCGACGACTGCCTCGATCTCACCGCCACGGAGGCCGAAGCGGGCAAGTCGGTGGGCACCGACGTCGAAGACGGCAAGGTGACGTTGCCGGTGCTGTGGGCCTACAAGAACGCTTCCGAGGCCGAACGGGCCGCGATTCGCGACATCTACACCACGCCGGGTCTCACGGAGCGGGTGGCGCGCCTGCGCTCGGCCTGTCGACTCGACGCGGGGGTTGAGTACGCGCGCCAACGTGCGGACGGGCTGATCGCAGCGGCGCTGAACAGCGTGCGCGAGCTTCCTCCCAGCCCTGCGCGACGCTCGCTCGAGAACATCGCGTCGTTCGTGCTCGCACGCAGCTTCTAGGGCGGCTTCGGACTCGCCACGCGTCGTCGGTCGAAAGCTGATTGTGCTCTCGTGGCGCGCTATTCTGCGCCCCGCGACGACTGAGACTTCGCCCTACGAGAGCACCGCCCATGATCGAGACCCGCGCCCGCACTATCGACGGCAAGGCCGCAGCCCAACATGTCCGCGCACGCGTGCGGGAGCGCTGCGAGCTGCTCAAGGCGCGCGGGGTGACGCCGGGGCTGGTCGTCGTGCTCGTGGGCGAGGATCCGGCGAGCCAGGTGTACGTCAAGAACAAGGACAAGGCCGCGACGGAGGCGGGCTTTGCGGTGCGCACGGTGCGGCGTCCCGCCACGACCACGCAGGCGGAGCTGCTCGCGCTCGTGCGCGAGCTCAATGCCGACAAGGCCGTGCACGGCATTCTCGTGCAGCTGCCGCTGCCCAAGGGGCTGGACTCGGATGCGGTGGTGCGCGCGCTCGACCCCGCCAAGGATGTCGACGGCCTGCACCCAGAGAACGTCGCGGCGCTCGCGCTCGGTGCGCGCGGGCTCGTGCCGTGCACGCCCGCGGGCTGCATCGAGCTGTGTGACCAGCTGGGCATTTCGCTGTCGGGCAAGCGCGTGGTCGTGATCGGCCGATCGATGCTCGTCGGCAAGCCCTTCGCGTTCCTCGCGCTCGCGCGCGACGCCACGGTGACGATCTGCCACAGCCGCACGAGCGACCTGCCGGCGGTGTGCCGCGAGGCCGACGTGCTCGTCGCCGCTGTCGGTCGGCCGGAGATGGTGAAGGCCGACTGGATCAAGCCGGGGGCGGTCGTGCTCGACGTCGGGATCAATCGGCTCGCGGACGGGCGACTCGTGGGGGACGTCGATTTCGCCGGGGCGAGTGCCGTGGCGGGAGCGATCACTCCAGTCCCTGGCGGAGTCGGGCCGATGACGATCGCCATGCTGATGGCGAACACCCTGACGGCGGCGGCGCAGCAGAGCGGCCAGGCCGACCTCGCCTTCGGTCGCTAGGGGAGCGCGGCGCGGCGATGGCCTACAGCGATCCTGCGGACACGGCCGGGCAGTTCGCGCTGCCGCGCATGACGCCGGCGGTGAAGGCGCTCTTGATCGCGAACCTCGCGCTCGCCCTGCCGTTCCTGTTCCTGTACGACGCGGTGCCCTTCCTGCGAGGAGTGCACACTGCACTGGCGCTCGATGTCGACGCGTGGCGTGACCACGCGCCTTGGTTCCCGGTGTGGCAGCTCGCCACGTACGGATTCCTCCACAGCGCCCACGAGCCGATGCACCTGCTCGGCAACCTGATCGGCCTGTACTTCTTCGGCACTTGGCTGGAGAGCCTGCTCGGCACGCGACGCTTCCTGCTCGTCTACGGCCTCGGGATCGTGGTGCCCGGTCTCGTGCAGCTGCTCGTCGCGCTTGCCTTTGGGCAGTCGCTCTTGGTCGTCGGGGCCTCGGGAGCGGTGCTGCTGCTCGTTGTCGCGATGGCGACTCTGCGCCCCCAGGCCATGGTGATCGTGCTGTTCGTGCCGGTGCGGCTGTGGCTGGTCGCCACGGTCTACGTGCTGCTCGACCTGTTCGGGCTGGTGCGCGGCGGCGGCGGGGCGGCACATGTGGTCCATCTCGGCGGCGCCGCACTCGGCTTCGCGCTCGCCAAGACCGGAGCGCTGTGGTGGGACCCGTGGGACGCGTACGCGGCCCGCAAGGTGGCCCGGGAACGCCAGTCCGCGGCCGACGACGAGGCCCGGCTCGACGCGCTCCTCGACCGCATCCACAAGCAGGGCATCGCGTCGCTGTCCGAGAGCGAGAAGGCCTTCCTGAAGCGCATGAGCGCGCGGCGCGGCGGCGGATTGTGACCCCCGCGCGGGCGAGGCTAGACTCCTCGGCCCGTTTCCGCGTTCCCGGAGCGTGACCGCCGCTGGCGCGTGCCGCGGGCGGCCGGTTCCGGGGAGCGGCCTCTCTCCAGCGAATGCGCGCCCCATGAAGCTCTCGATCCTCCTCGCGTGCCTCGGGTCTCTGTCCGCGTTCTCCTTGACCGCCGCTCCGACGACGGCGAGCGCCGCTTCGGTTCAGGACCGGGCCGCCGAGTTCAAGGGCAAGCTGCGTCCGGCGATCGCGATCCGCAACTACGACGAAGTCACCAAGCTGCTCAAGTCCTATCAGGACGAGGCCGTCAACTACGTCGACGAGCTGGCGGCGCAGATGGCCTCGGCGAACTCCGACGAGATCGAGAAGGAGTTCGAGATGCTGACCAAGTGCTGGAAGGACGCCTACAAGAGCGACTTCGTCAGCAAGATCTACGTCTACCACTCGAACCTCGCCACGGATCCGCCCAAGCGCAAGCAGCGCTACACCCTGATCGACCAGTTCCGGACCTCGATGCAGAAGTTCGAGGCCAACCGCAACGGCGCCAAGGAAGGTCCGACGTTCGAGCTCTGCTCGGCGGAGTTCGTCGCGATCACCGACGGGTTCGAGTCCATCGGCGACTTCTTCATGGCGGCGCGAACCGCGAGCGCCGTGGCCATCTGCCACGACATCACCTATCGCGCGAAGGGCGAGGAAGACCTCAAGAAGACCTGCGAGTACTACGGCAAGGCGACCGCGAACTTCGAGAAGGTCGACCTGAAGCACAACTTCTACCAGCAGTGCAAGCAGCGCTGGGAGTGGCTCGTGCGCGAGGGTTTTGGCGCACCCGCGCCGGCCGACCCGAACGCGCCGCAGCCGCCCGCGCCGCCCAAGGCGGAGCCCGCGTCCGCGCCGGTCACCGTGACGACGACCTTCGAGGCCCTCAAGACGGTCGACGAGATCCAGCGCCCCAACTTCAACGCCGACGACCTGTACGCGATCTGGCCGATCGTGCCGCTGGGAGCGAAGGGCAGCTCGGGCGTGTTCCAGTCGCTCGAGAAGGGGCCGCTCGTGATGCGGCCGGAGCCCAGCAAGGTGGCGCTCGACTTCGATCGCGATGGCAATCCCGAGAAGGTGATCCCCATCACCGGCAACGCGGCGGTGGTGGACTTCGAGATCGGCGACGGGGCAGAGAAGCGTCGCTGGGCGTTCCTGTTCCGCACCGGGATCCAGCAGGACGTGTTCCAGGGGCTGCAGACGAACCTGCAGCCGGATGACCTGCAGATGCGCTTCTACGTGCTCAACGCCGGCAGCGTGACCACGAACGTCAACGGGACGCCCCTGCGCGTGCTCGACGACAACATGGACGGGACCTACGGCAGCCTGCCGAAGCCGTTCTCCTACGGCGGCCTGTCCGAGGGCGTCTACCAGCCCGAGTTCGATTGCATGGTGGTGGGCGCCGGCAAGCGCGCGCGCCCGTGGAGCAAGTACGCGGAGATCGGCGGCAGCTGGTACCAGCTCGAGGCCCAGAAGGGCGGCCTGCAGCTCACGGCCACGCCGATGACGCTGGACACGGGCACGCTCAAGCTCGACTTCAAGGGCCCGGCGCCGACGTGGCTGATCCTGAAGGGCACCGACAAGCTCGAGGGCTGCTACTTCGACCTCGTCGACCCGGCCAAGAAGCCGATCGCCGTGCCGGTCGGCACCTACGAGCTGTTCGCGGGCGAGCTGCGGCAGGGCAAGAAGGCGCAGACGATGAAGTGCCTGATCCTGCCCGGCAGCGACACGCGCAAGTGGACCGTGAAGGCAGGGCAGGAGACCGTGGTCGCTCTCGGCGGACCCTTCAAGTTCGAGTTCGCCTTCGAGGCCGCTGACGAGGCCGTGACCGTCAAGGGCAAGAGCGTGGCGGTGATCGGGTCTGCCCGCGAGCGCTACGAGCGGCTCTGGAACTGCGTCCCTCGCCCCGAGGTCTCGATCCGCAAGGCGGGCACGAAGAAGGGCGGCAAGCCCGAGCGCATGGGCATCGTGATGGACCTGCTCGAGCGCAACGAGGACGGCTCCTACAAGTACACCGAGATGGACACATGGCGCCCGGTGGACAGCGCCTTCAAGATCGCCAAGGGCGAGGCCATCGAGGTCCAGATCGTCGAGAAGAAGAACAAGCTGCTCGGCGAAATCGAGAGCGACTGGAAGTAGCTTTCCCCGGCCACCGCACCCGCTCCTCTCTGACGCACCCTCCCCCGATGCTCGACCTCAAGTTCATTCGCCAGAACCCCGCCCTCGTGATCGAAGGTGCGCGCAAGAAGCGCATCACCGTCGACGTCGATGGGTTGCTCGCGGCCGATTCCGCGGCGCGTGCCCTGCAGACCGAGGTGGATGCGCTGCGTGCGCGCCAGAACGCGCTGTCGAAGGAGGTGGGAAAGGCGTCGCCCGCGGACCGCCCGCGCCTGATTGCCGAGGTCAACACGTTCAAGGCCCAGCTCGCCGAGCTCGAGGGCAAGTACCGCGACGCGCAGGCGGACGTGGATGCGCGCTTGCTGCGCATTCCGAACGTTCCGGCCGACGAGGTCCCCGAGGGCAAGGACGACAGCGAGAACGTCGAGGTCAAGCGCTGGGGCGAGCCGCGCAAGTTCGACTTCACGCCGCGCGACCACGTGGCGCTCGCGGAGGCGCAGGGCTGGCTCGAGATCGAGCGCGCGGCGCGCATCTCGGGCTCGCGCAACTACGTGCTCAAGGGCGAGCTCTCGCTGCTCGAGGGCGCGGTCATGCGCTATGCGCTCGACGTCATGGTCTCGCGCGGCTTCACGCCGCTCTCGGTCCCTACGCTCGTGCGCAGCGCCGTCATGGTCGGCACGGGCTACTTCCCCGGTGGCGAGGAGCAGGCCTATCGCACGGACAGCCGCGATGACCTGTGCCTCGTCGGCACGGCGGAGGTTCCGGTGACGGCGCTGCACCAAGACGAGGTGCTCTCGCTCGCGGACCTGCCCGTGCGCTACGTGGCGCTCTCGTCGTGCTATCGCCGCGAGGCGGGCGCCGCGGGCCGTGACACGCGCGGGCTCTACCGCGTGCACCAGTTCCAGAAAGTCGAGCAGGTCGTGCTCGACGTCGCAGATGCGCAGCGCTCGATCGAGCACCACCGCGCGATCGTGGACAATGCGGAGTTCGTGCTGCAGTCGCTCGAGATCCCGTACCGCATCGTGAACGTGTGCGGGGGCGACCTCGGTGCGCCGCAGATCCAGAAGTACGACATCGAGAGCTGGATGCCCTCGCGCGGTGGCTACGGGGAGACCCACTCGGCGAGCCGCTTCCACGAGTATCAGGCGCGCCGCCTGAACCTGCGCTACCGCGATGCGGAGGGCAAGGTGCGCTTCTGCCACACGCTCAACAACACCGTGGCCGCGAGCTCGCGCATGCTGATCTGCATCCTCGAGAACCACCAGAACGCGGATGGCACCGTGCGCGTGCCCAAGCCGCTCGTGTCCTACCTCGCCGGGCGCGAGACTCTCGGACGGCCGATCGCCTGAGGCGGCGGGACGGCTGGACAGGTCGCTCGGGGCGCGCGCCCGATGGCTAGCCGCCGCGAGCGCCTCCGGCTCCGTTGCCGCCGGCACCGGGCCCAGGGGGCGCGCCAACCGAACCTCCGACGCCGTTGCCGCGGGTTCCGCCCCCGCCGGCACCACCGCCGCGGCCTCCGCCACCAGGCCCGCGTCCGCCGCCCCCTGCGCCACCGCCACCCGCATTGGGCGTTCCACCCGCGCCGGCGGCCGAGTTGTCCTGCGCCGCCGCCATGATCGGGACGATCGGCACGGGCTGGATCTCCATCTGCGTCAGCAGATCCTCGCTGAAGCGCACGATGCGTGTGTAGGTGACGATGCGCTTGTCGACAGGCGCGATGCGCAGTTGCTCGTGGGAGAGGCGCGGGGCGAGCTCGAGGGTCAGGCGGATCTCGACCCGGCGGGGGAGACCCACGTTCTCCTCGTTGTCACCCCAGTCGTCGATGCCCTCCACGTCCTGCCCGTCTTCCTCGAAGATCTGGATCTCGAGGTTCTTCACGTGGTCATGCAGGAACGTGTACGTGCCGCCGTCGAAGGGCTCATCGTCGATGCCGAAGTCCTCGCGCCGGTAGAGCTCGAGGAACTCGTCGTCGACCGGAGAAAGGCGCAGTGCGTACCCCACCTCGTTCACGTCCGCGCGCACGAGCCTGCGGTCCGCCTCGCTGAGCACGAGGCTGTCCGTGGTGGTGACGAAGTCGATGCGATCGGCGTCGCGGCCGAGCAGCACGCGGTTCTTCACGCGCAGCGCCTGATCCGACTCGCGGTCGTAGACCATGATGCCGCGCAGGTCGCGCTCGATGAGGTCCATGATCGCGGGGCCGGCGAGCTGCGTCTCTTGGATGTTGTGGATCGTGTCGCGGCTGATGCGCGTGGCCTCCAGCAATTGCGTCAGGGCCAGCATGATGCCGCTGACGATCATCAGGGCGACGAGCACCTCGACGAGGCTGAAGCCGGAGCGCGTCCGGATGTGGCGGGGCTGGGTGGGGCAAGGTTGCATGGATGGAGCGCTCACTTGCTCGTGCCTCCGCGGCTCTGTGCGTTCGTGCCGGATCGCCCCCCGGTGCCCGAGCCCGCTCCGGTCCCCGTGGGGGCGTCGTCGCCGCCTTCGGAGGCACCGGCCCCGGCTTCGGCGCCTTCCGCATCGTCGGGGTGCAACTGGCGCCAAGGCAGCCAGCGCTCGAGGATGTACTCGTTGCGCATGTCCTGCACCTTGGGGAAGGTGACCTTGACTTGGATCTTCTCGTAGGCCGGATCCTCTTCTTCGCCTTCCGCGTCCTCGCTCTCCTCGGCGCGTTCCTCGCGCTCCCGGCGCTGGCGCTCGGCCTCCCAGTTGTCGAAGGCGCGCTGGTCCGTCGGATCGGGGCGGAAGTTCTCGTCCCCGAGCACGACCTCGAAGGAGAAGTCCGGGTAGCCCTCCTCGGCGTAGGTGCCCTCGAAGCGCTCGTCGTCGAGGTCGTCGGAGAACTGTCCGGACTCGATCTGGCCCAGAGTCAGGAGCGCCAGCTCGCGCGACAGCTTGAGGTTGCGGGAGTACGCAGCGGTGAGCTTCGAGGCGTTGAGGACCTGCAGCATCCACGCGAGCGCGAGGCCGATCAGCGCGATCGTGAC
>CAITGX010000189.1 GCA_903892045.1 uncultured Planctomycetota bacterium
CAGCGGTCGCACGACGTACACGACGAGGGCGAGGCCGGCGAGGGTCGCGGGAACGAACAGCGAGAGGCCGCCCACTCCGTGAGCGCTCGCCACGCCGAGCACGGCCGCCACGGAGGCCAGCGTTCCGAAGAACGGGCGCCGCAGCGCCGCGAGGGCGAGAAAGGGCACCAGGGCCGCTGCCGCGAACTCCAGCCACGTCCGAGTCGATTCCATGGCTCCTCCGGTGGGCCCTGCGGCCCGCGCCTTCCGCGCTTATAGCCCTCGAGGGGCCGACTTTCGCTGCCGGAGGCCTCTTCGACCGTCGCAGGCCCGGGCTGAAGGCGCTCAGTCGCGTTCCGGGACCTGTCCCGGCACGACCTCGGCGTCGATCGAGCCCAGCGACGGGCGCACGGCGGTCGCGCCGACCTGAGGACGCTCGCGCGGCGCTGCGAACGGCCCGTCGCCGACCCTGCGCAAGAGCAGCAGCGTCAGGGCGCGCAGGCCGGCGGTCACGAGGAACAGGGTGGCGTAGGCGTCGCGATTCGAGCCGAGGGCCTCGAGCGTCGCTCCGCCGGCCAGCGAGCCCAGCACGAACGCGGCCGAGTTGCCGAGGTTGAAGAGCGTGATCACGCTCGTGCGCTCGCGCTCGGGAATGTGCTCGAACAGCAGCAGCAGCGAGGCGAGCTCGAAGGCGGCCCAGAAGACACCGGCCACGAGCTGCGTCGCGAGCAGCGTCCAGAACCCGGTGGTCGCGTACCACGGCAGCGAGGTGAACACGATGCCGAGCGCGCCGAACCACGCCAGTCGCCGGGGCCCGATGCGCGCGGCGTGCGAGCCGAGAACGGGCAGGGCGAGGAACTTCGCGACGAACGCGGACGCCACGAGCGTCATGTACGTCACGTAGGGCATCGCGAGCTCGCCGAGCATGTAGGGCGAGTAGAAGGGTGCGGCGAACTGCACGGCGACCTGCAGGCACAGCAGGTACACGATCAGCGCGCGCGCGCTCTTCAGGGCAGGCGAGCGCAGCACGACCTTCCACGGCGTGGGCAGCGTGTGGGGGCGCTCGGGCTCGGTCTGGGCGGCGAGATGGCGGGCGCTCCACCAGCGCGCGACGCCGGCGAGCGCGAAGAGCAGCGCGAAGGCGCGGCCCTCCTCACCGATCTCGAGGCCGTGCAGGACGATCCCGCCGACGACGAGGCCGACCAGGGTCGCGGCGTGCATGGCGCGCGTGCGCAGCGCGAAGTAGCGCGCCCAGATGCCGCGCGGGACCAGCGTGGTGATCCAGGTGTTCCACGCCGGGGCGCCGGACAGGCCCGCCGCCCAGTACACGGCCGCGACGAGGAAGATGCTCGCGACCGACATCGAGCCGGAGAGCGCGCCCACGACGAGCGGAACGAACGCCAGTGCCTGCAGGCTCGCGCACAGCACGACCCAGCGGCGGTACGAACCCATGCGCGCGACGGCGTGCGGCGTGACGAGCTGCAGCAGGGCTCCCGTCAGCATCGGGATCGTCGCCACGAGACCCGAGGCCAGCTCGCCGTGGCCCGAGGCGAGCACGAA
This sequence comes from uncultured Planctomycetota bacterium, assembly GCA_903892045.1. GTDB lineage: Bacteria > Planctomycetota > UBA1135 > UBA1135 > F1-120-MAGs118. Next base: position 1,540 of record CAITGX010000189.1, read on the forward strand.
CGCCGGCAGGTAGGTCTCTCCGACGCCGACCATGCCGCTGTAAAGCAGCCCGTCGATCCAGGCATGCCGCAGGTTCGAGCGCAGCTCGCGAACAGGGGGCGGAGGCGAGCGCACCATGGGCGCGAAGAGTCTAGGACCGCCGCCGCAGCCCTCCAATGCGCGCGGGGCTCCCCGGGAGTTTCGTCCCGGAGAGCCCCGCTGCGGAGCGAGTCGCCGCGTGGAGCTACTGGACGATGATCTCGCCGTAGGCGATCCACTGCGTGCCGTTGGTGCGCAGGCCGAACATCTGGATCGGCACCGCGGTACCCGCCGGCAGGCTGGCGAGG
>CAITGX010000190.1 GCA_903892045.1 uncultured Planctomycetota bacterium
CACCGTCTGGTTCGCCGCGCAGCTCGTGATCACCGGCGGAGTCGTGTCGCCGCTGCCGCTGCACAGCGTGAACAGCAGCGCGTCGCTCAGGTTCGTCTGCGACGGCGCGGCCGGGTCGCGGTACCAGCCCTGCGCGCGGATCGTCTGGCCCTGCGCGAAGGGGTAGCCGAGCGCCGTCGGGTTCGCGGTGCGCCACGCGTTGAAGTCGACCGCGAGCTGGCCGTTGCACTGTCCGAAGACGCCACCGCTCGTCATCGCGCCCGTGCGCTGCACCGGCGGAGCGACGCACAGGTAGCTCGGGCTGAACGGCGCCCACGCCTGATTCGCCGCGTAGAACCCGTAGAACACGAGCCCTTGGCGCTGCGCCGGCACGCTCGCCACGCGAATCGTGAACCCACTCGCCGCATCCGCACTCGGCACACCCGCACTCGAAATCTGCGGCAAGCACCCCTGCACCGACGTCCCCGCCGTGCAGTACGTGCTCACATTCCCGGTGCAGCACTGCTGCGCCAGCGCCGGAATCGAACCGAATCCGAGTACCACCAGCGCCGACAGCGCCTCACGAGCAAATCGAATCATGACTGCGAGCTCCTGACGTCGAACCCAACACTCCACCCGCGCCCCGCGCGAGCGATCTCCATACCCCCCCAACTCTACCACGCCGCAACAGCTCGCTCCGCGACGCCGCCCCCCCCCGCCCGGGCCCCAGCACTCGAGATCGCGCCCGGCTGGCCGCCGCAACGTGGGGAAGCTCGAGCGCGCGCTCCCCGACCGCCCCGTGAAGCCGCCCTAGGCGCGCTTGCGGGCGAGCTGCTTCATGCCGGCGGCGTAGGCGTCGATCGTCGACTGGTAGTCGAAGCGCTGCACGGACTCGTGCGCGTTGCGGCCCATGGCGAGGCGCTTCGCTTCGTCGGCGAGCACGTTGTCGAGCGCCTGCGCGAGGCCGGGCACGGTGAAGTCGGCGTGCCAGCCGTTCCAGCCGTCCTTGATGAGCTCGACCATCATGCCGACCTTGGTGCTCACGGTCGGGATGCCGCAGGCCATGCCCTCGACGGTCGCGCGCGGGCCGCCCTCGCAGCTCGACGCGCACACCACCACGCCGCTGCGGCGATACACGTCGGCGAGCTCGGCCGTCGAGTCGGTCCAGCCGCGGATGCGCAGGAGATCCTCGACACCTTGGGAGCGGGCGCGCGCGCGCAGCATGCCCTCGAGCGGCCCCATGCCGATGAAGAGCATACGGTAGTCGCGGCCGCGCGAACGCAAGAGCGCGAGCGCGTCGATCAGCTTGTCGAGGCCCTTGTTCGATGCGAAGCGTCCGGCGTACACGATGTCCTGCTCGCGCGGCGGCGGCGTCGCGACGGGCCGGAACACCTCGAGGTCGATGTAGAGCGAGCCGAGCACGAGGATCTTCTCGCGCGGCACGCCGAGCTGCTCGAGCAGCGGAGCGAGCTCGCCCGCGTTGACCACGCGGAAGGCGCAGGCCTTGTTCTCCGCCCAGCGCAGGTACATGCGCGTCGCGGCACACTCGAAGCGCTCGCGCCACGAGGCCGCGATCGGGTAGCCCGGCACGTGGTGGATCTCGGACAGGTACGGCACGCCGGTGCGACGCGAGAGCCACGCGCAGGCGCGGCCCGCCATGAAGAGCCCGTAGTCGTGCGCGACCATCAGCTCGTGGCCGTGCTCCTCGAGCAACTGCAGGCCCGTGCGCTTCCAAGAGTTCACGAGTCCGACGCGCCCCGACTCGCTCGGATGCAAATAGACGTTGCCGAGGATCTGGCGCGTCGTGACGGGGCCATCGGGGCGCGGCAGGAGGATGTCGACGCGCTCGAAGTGCTTCGAGAAGCCGCGCTGCGTCTCCCACAGCGGGCCGCGCCCGCCGCAGGGAGTCAGCCGGTCCCCGCTGATCATCAGGATCTTCAACGTTGCGCCCTCCGCGGCAATTCCGCGGCGCAGAGCGTATCGAGGATGCGCACCGCCGCGCGACCGTCGCCGTAGGGCGAGATCCACGGCGCGCGCCGGGCCGAGAGCGCGGTCGCGGCGTCGCAGATGGCCTGCGCCGAGTGGCCGACGAGCACGCTCGCGCCGACGTCGACCGACTCCGTGCGCTCCGTGTTCTCGCGCACCGTCACGCACGGCACGCCGAGCACGCAGGACTCCTCCTGGATGCCGCCCGAGTCCGACACGATCAGCGCCGCGTCGGCCTGCAGCACGAGGAAGTCGAGGTAGCCCAGCGGCTCGGTCGCTACGAGGCGCGGGATCGAGCGGAACGCGGGCTCGAGGCCGAAACGCCGCACGTTGTTGAGCGTGCGCGGATGCACCGGGAACACGATCTGCCGTCCGCTGGCGCCGAGGCGCGTGAGCCCCTCGATCACGGCCCGCAGCCGCTCTTCTTGGTCGACGAGCTCGGGGCGATGCAGCGTGGCGAGCGTGTAGCCGCGCGGCGCGAGCCCGAGGCGCGCGTGGATCGTCGACTGGCTGCGCGCGAGCGGCAAGGTCACGCCGAGCGCGTCGACGCAGGTGTTGCCGGTGACCGTGATGCGCACCGGGTCGTGGCCTTCGGCCAGCAGGTTGGCCCGCGAGACCTCCGTCGGCGCGAACAGGAAGTCGGAGATGCTGTCGGCGACGATGCGGTTCAGCTCCTCCACCATCGCGTTGTCGAAGCTGCGCAGCCCAGCCTCGACGTGCGCCAGCGGAATGCCCTCCGCCGAGGCGGCGAGCGCGCCGGCGAGCGCGGAGTTGGTGTCGCCCTGCACGATCACGGCCGACGGTCGCTCGCGCGCGAGCACGGCCCGCAGCGCGGGCGTCATCTGCGCCAGCTGGTGGCCGACGGGAATGCCGCCGATCGAGAGGCTCACGTGCGGCGGCGCGAGCCGCAGGTCGTGGAAGGCCTGCTCGCGCAGCGCGTGCGAGTAGTGCTGGCCCGTGTGCACGAACACGTGCGGAATCCCGCGCCGCACGAGCTCCCACAGGATCGGCGCGACCTTGATCGTCTCGGGCCGCGTGCCGGCCACGACGCAGAGCTTCAGAGCAGCCATTCGGGCTCGGCCCCGTCCCGCTGCCACTGGTCGGCCTGCGCGCCGAAGATCGTCGCCCACGAGTTGAGGTCGTCGCTGCCGCGCTTGTAGCGCAGGCCGCCGCCCGCGGCCTCGATCGAGCGCAGGAAGCCGAGCGCGCGCTCGATGGGCGCCGCATAGCGCTCGCGCGACACTGCCGACCAGATGCGCACAGCCTGCGAGCTCGCGTCGGCGTGCGAGACGACTTCGACGTCGGGCCGCTCGTGCCAGCACGGCAGGCCACCTTCGGCGGACTGGACGCGCGCGAGGAACTCCGCGGACTCGCGCACCTGAGCCGGCAGCTCGCCCGCGGCGCGCGAGGCGAAGAGGAGGCCCTCGGTCGCGTAGCAGTGCGCGTGCAGGTACACCCAGCG
>CAITGX010000191.1 GCA_903892045.1 uncultured Planctomycetota bacterium
CTAGGCCGGGGGCAGCGCAGACCGCAGGGCCTCGCGCAGGTCCTCGGGCACCATGCACACCGGGCGGCTCGGAGAGCGCAGGTCGACGCAGGCCAGCTCGGTCGTGCCTTCCGCGACGCGCTCCCGGCTGTCCTTGCGCACGATCTCGTACTGGAACAGCACGCTGGCGCCGCCGAGCTTCTCGATCCACGTGCGGACGACCAGCGTCTCGCCGTAGCGCGCGGGGGAGCGGTAGCGCAGGGCCGCCTTGCGCACCGCCAGCGCGCACCCGCGACGCTCGACCTCGGCGTAGGGCAGACCGAGCGCGGCCATCATCTTGGTGCGCCCCTCCTCGAAGTACAGCAGGTAGTTGGCGTGGTAGACCACGCCCATCTGGTCGGTCTCGCCGTAGCGGACCTCGACCTCGTGCTCGAAGGGCGTGACGATGTGGCTCACGCCTGCATCTTGTCAGCAGCGAGGCGCCCTCGCCAGACGCCGCTGGCGCCCTCTGGGGTGGTACTGGTAGAACCGCGCCGCCGCTTCACCGGCAGCCATCGATGGCCCTCGATCCCAAGCCCGCTCGCCGCGGCGATCCCACGGTCGCCGCCCTGCTCACCTGGTTCCTGCCGGGCGCGGGCCACGCTTACCTCGGCCAGTTCGGTCTGGGCCTCGCCCTGTTCGCGCTGGTCGATGGGCTGTTCTTCCTCGGCCTGCAGCTCTCGAACGGCATGACCTTCGAGTTCCTCGACCCCGAGCTGCGCTCGCCCTTCGCGCCGGTGCTGTCGCCGGAGATCGGCAACTTGGGCGGCATGCTGTGGCAGATGCGCAACCACGGCTTCGGCCCGGGCATCGTGCGGCCGTTCCCCGAGGCGATCGTGTTCGGGAGCATGCTGGCCGCGCTGTCGGGGGTGCTGAACGGCCTTGCCATGTGCCACGCGCACACGCTCGCCCGCGCGAGCTCGGTGCAGGTCGCGCACCGCGTGCTCCTGCCGACGGCCGCGGGCTTCGTCGTACCCGGGCTCGGCCACCTGATGCAGGGTCGCCGGGCGCGCGGCCTCGTGGTGTTCGCCCTGCTGATGAGCTGCTTCGTGCTCGGCACGCTGCTCGCCGAAGGCTCGAACCTCTCGCGCGAGCGCCACTTCTACTACTGGGCCGGCCAGTTCGGCATCGGCCTGCCCGGCATGCTCGCCGAGCTCGCCTTCGGGAAGCTGCGCGTGACGAGCGACATTCCCTACGTCGATGGGGGACTCGTGTTCGGCTGCGTCGCCGGCATGCTCAACCTGCTGGCCTTGATCGACGTGTACGGCTGGAGCGAGTCGCAGGAACTCGGCCTGCCGCTCAAGTCGAGCGAGCCCGAGTCGCCTGCGCCCGCGGCCTCCAAGGTGGAGATCCGGCTGTGAGCGGGGTGCTGGTCCACATCGCGCTGTTCCTGCTCATGGGTACAGCGATCGTCACGCTGGGGACGTTCTATTCCGACGCGGACGACGGACGCGCACGCCAGGCTTGGCCGCGCCGCATGCTCGGCTTCTTCGGCGGCTGCCTCGTGCTCGTGGTGGTGATGCTCGTCTGCGAGCACACCTTCGCCTCGCTCGGCTAGGCGCCGCCTCACGACGAGAGCCGGTAGATCGCGCCGGTCCCGCGGATCACGCAGCCCGCGACCTCGAGCTCGACGAGCGCCGAGAGCACGTCCGCCAAGGGGCGTCCCGTGCGCTCCGCGAGCTCGTCCGCCGAGAGCGACTCGCCGCGCAGCGTGTCGAGCAACGCGCGCGCCTCGTCGGGCACGCTGGGAGCTTCCTCCCCGCGACGGGCGTGCGCGAGGGGTGCGATGCCGAGCTCCGCGAGCACTTCCTCGGGATCCTCGACCAGCCAAGCGCCTTCGCGCAGCAGCCGATGGCACCCGCGCGCCATGGGATGATCGACGCGCCCCGGCAGCGCGTGCACGGAGCGACCCTGGTCGATCGCCCAGCGCGCCGTGATCAGCGAGCCCGACGCGGCCGCGGCCTCGATCACGACGACCGCACTGCACAGGCCCGAGATCAGGCGATTGCGCTCGGGAAAGTGATGGCGGCGCGGCGCGGTGCCCGGCGCGTACTCGCTGAGCAGCAGGCCCTCGAGTGCCATGCGCTCCGCGAGCGGCCCCGCCGGCCACGGGCAGTCCACGCCGCTTCCGAGCACGGCGATCGTCGCGCCTCCAGCCTCGAGCGCGGCTTCGTGCGCCGCCGAGTCGATGCCGCGCGCGAGTCCGCTGACCACGACCACGCCCGCGCGCGCCAGCGCGCTCGCGAAGCGCCGCGCCTGGCCGTCGCCGTAGGGCGTCGGGGCGCGCGTGCCGATCACGGCCACGCGTGGCTCGAAGGAGAGCAGCTCGGGCCGGCCGCGCAGCCACAGCTCGCTCGGGCTCGCTTCGATCGTGTCGAGCACGCCAGGCCAGCCACGTCCGGCGCGCGTCACATGCATCAGGTTGGTCGGAGTCACCGCGCCTTCGTCGCGCGGTGGCCTGCTCGGTCGCGCCCTATTCGCGGAATTCGAGCAGCGGCCGCTGCGCCGGATCGAACGGCGGCTCGGAGCCCGGCCGCGCGCGCAGGACGCCCGCGAGGCAGGCCTGCATGCGCGCGAGAAACTGCGTCACGTCGAGCCCGCGGTGGCTGGGCAGGTAAGGTCCGAGGTACTGGCGGTGGCCGCTGTAGAGCTTGCGCGCGCCGTCGGCATTGCCGAGCGAGTAGTGGTGCAGCGCGATCGCGGCCTGGATCAGGCCCTTGAAGAAGTCGCTGTCGCGCGCGCTCGCGGCTTCCCAGAGCTCGTCGAGCACCTCGTGCGCCTCGTGGTATTGCGCCGCGTTGAAGAGCTCCGCCGCACGCCGCAGCTCCGCCGCGATCTCCGCCTCGCTCACGGGCCCTTGCCCTCGGGATCGTTCCCGCGCTCGCCGCGCGGCTTGGCTCGCCCCGGATCGCTCGGGTTGCCCCAGAACATGTCCCAGCGCCGCTGCATGTCCTTCGGCAGGAGCGGCGCCTGTGCCGTGACCTCGAGCGTCTTCCTCTGCTCGCTCCAGAAGCCGAGCCAGCGCTGCCGCGCCGTGCCAAGATCCTCGCCGACGAGTCGCGCCAGCGCGAGCCGGATCGTCTCCGCGTGCGCGCCGACCTTGTCGTCCGCCGCGCCGCGCGCGAGCTCGACGAGCAGCTCGACCGAGCGCACGCTGCGCACGTTCGCGATCGACAGGATGCGCGCCTCGACGACTCCGTGCGCGCCGTCGATGCCCGCCGCCGCGAGCTTCTCCACTGCAGCCGCGTCGCCGTAGGAGCCGATTGCCTTCACGAGCCGCGCCGCGAGCTCCGCGTCCTTGGCGAGCTTCTTGTCGCGCTCGAACGCGCCCACGAGCGCCGCGAGCGCTTCCTTGCGCTGCAGCCCGCGCAGCGCCTCGATCGCCGCACCCTGCACCTTCGGATCCTCGTCACCGAGCGCCTTCGCGATCGCCTCGACTACGCCGGCGTCCTTCGTGTTCGCCGCCTTCCCCAGTGCCGCGATGCGCTCTTCGCTCTTGCCGCGCGCGAGCGCCGTCCGCAGCTCGGCCAGCGCCGCCTTCACGGACTCGGACTGCGTCGCGTCCACCGGCGCACTCTTCTTGTCCTGACGCGCCTCCACGCTCCCCGCGAGGACGACCAGCGCCACTCCCAGCCACATCCGCATGCGAGCATCCTAGCGCGAAGTGCAGCGAGCGCGCCGCGCGGGGGCATCGGGGACAGAGCGGCGGACGAGGAGGCCTGCGCCCGGCGTACCCGGAGTCGTGAGGTAGGCTGCCGCCATGGCGTTGACGGACACGAGCCCCGAGGTGCAGGCGCGCATGGACGCGTGGTACCGGTCCCTCTCGCCGACGGAGCGCGCCGAGCTCTTGCGCGATGCGTGCCGCGCGGGGCGCGAGCTGCAGCTCGCCGGACTGCGCGCGCGGTTTCCCGAAGACAGCGAGGAACAACTCGAGCTGCGACTCGCCGAGCGCTGGCTGGGCAGCGAGCTGTTCGCGCGCGTGATGGAGCAGAGGCGGTCGCGTGGGCTGGAGTGAGGACTCGCTCGACGCGGCCGAGGACGTGAGTGTCTACTCGCGTCCGATTGGCAAGCCACGCACCCGCATGCCGCCGTCTTCCATGGTGACGATCGCTCCTTGCGAAAGTTAGCTGGCCGCCGTCGCCAGTGCGCGCAAGATGCAACGAGTGAGAAAGTCGACGTCGACAGAAGACGTTCTCAGGTTGATGAGCGAAGGCTTGTTCGCGCCTGCGATCGCGAGCAGCGCCCCGAAATCCTGATCATGAGACAGCAACACGGCGTCTCGCTGCCGTGCTGCAGCGACGATCTCTGCATCCGAAGCGCGCCGATCCATGATCTCGACAACTCTCGTGACCTCCACACCCGCATCGCGCAGTCGCGCGACCACGAGCGCCGAGATGTTCACATCGGCGAGGAGCTTCAAGCTGCCGTCGGCAAGTCGATCGTGCGACCCGAAGCAAGCCATGCGGCGTAGCGGAGGCAGTCTGCCACGTCAGCGGGTTCGAGTTCGGGAAACTCCGTCACGAGTTGTTCGGTGCTCCGGCCCGCTGCAAGGTACTTGAGTACCAGCGCGACCGTGATGCGAAGCCCGCGCACACACGGCTGCCCGTTGCACACCATCGGATTGGCTGTGATGCGTGTGATCCCGGAGTCCATGTCCCCAAGGGTAACCCGAAACGCAGGCATCCGTCAGCACCTCGACCGCGAGCGCCCCAGGACCGAGAGTGGCGGCGGAAGCGGGAGTGGGGAGCGGGTAGGATGCGGGGGATGTGGGCGGCGATCGTGGTCGGGCTGGCGCCCTTGGTGCAGCAGGTCGAGCGGCGGGCCGTGGCGCCGGAGGAGGCGTCGCGCTCGGGCGTGGTGATGACGATCGACGGGCTGTCGGTGACCGCGGATGAGTACGGGCGCTGGCTGATCGACCTGTACGCATCGCGGCAGGGCAAGCGCTTCGCGGAGCAGTGGCTCGTGCGGCAGGCCGCGCGCGCGGGCGGGGTCGAGCTGCCGGCGGGAACGGTCGACGCGAAGATCGACGCCGACATCGCGACGCGCGTGCAGGGCGCCTTCAAGGGTGACCGCGCGGCGTGGCTCGGCGAGCTCGACCGCAACGGATGGAGCGAGGGCGGGCACCGCGAGCACATGCGCGTCGAGGAGGAGCCCTACCAGCTCGCGCGCGAGATGACGCGGCGCGTGCGCAGCGTGCCCGAGGAACTCGTGGTGCGCGACTGGGAGCACTTCTATGGGCCGCAGGGCAAGGAGTACGCGCTCTCTGGGATCCGCATCGAGGTCGCGCTCGAGACGCCGGCCGACAGCGCGCAGCAAGTGGTCGAGACGGCGCGGCGCAAGGTGTTCAACGCAGCGCTCGCACGGGCGCTCGAGGTGCGCGAGCGTGCACTCGCGGGCGAGGACTTCGCGGCACTCGCCCGCGAAGTATCCGAGGATCCCGAGTCGCGTTCGCGTGGCGGGCGGCTCGACGCGAAGTTTCGCCCCCCGGGCTGGAACGCTCCGTTCGTCGAGTCGATTCTCGCGCTCGGCGCGGGCGCGATCTCGCAGCCCATGTACGCCAAGGGCGGCTACTGGATCGTCAAGGTCGAGGGCGTGGTCGAGACTCCGCTGGCGCAGGTGCGACAGGAGCTCGAGGCGCGTCTCGTGGAGCTCGGCCCCGAGGACTTCGAGGTCGCCGCGACGTGGAAGGCCATCACGGCCGGCATGAAGTTCGAGCTCGCGCCCGGGCTGTTCGAGGGCCAGAGCTCGATCGAGCGCAACGACTCCGTCACGGGGCTCGTGATCAACGGCCAGCCCGTTTCGCGCGCGGAGTTCGTCATCTGGCTCGCGCGCGACCGCGGCGAGCACCACGTGCGCGACTTTGCGGAGCACTGGTGTGTCGAGCGCCGCGCGAGCGAGCTCGGAGTCGCCGTCGGCGAGGCCGAGATCGAGACGCGCATGCGCGAGTTCCAGCAGCTGATGATCGACCGCAGCTACAAGGGCAGCCGCGAGGCGTGGCTGGCCTACATGCAGCGCTCCGGCCGCGACGAGTCGGGCTGGCGCCACGAGTGGCATCGACGCTTCCGCATGGACCTCCTGTGCGAGAAAATCCTGCTCGCCGAGCGCGTCGTCGACGATGCGACCGTGCGAGCGCGCTACGAGGCCGAGTACGGCAGCGACGGCCAGCGCCGCGAGGCGCGCGTGCTGCTCCTGCCCTTCGAGGCGCCCGAGGCGCAGCCGGGCATGCGGCGCGAGGAGCTCGATGCGGCCATCGCCGCGGCGCGCGAGGAGGTTCGGGCGCGGGCGGAGACCCTGCGAGCGCGCGTTCTCGGAGGCGAGGACTTCGCGGAGCTCGCGCGCCAGCACTCGGGCGACGAGGCGACGCGGGCGAGCGGCGGACGCATCGAAGGGCGCTTCCGGGCGCTCGACTACCCCGAGAGCGCCAGCGCACGAGTGCTGCAGCTCGCGCCAGGACAGATCTCGGAGGTCCTCGAGGTCGAGCGCGGCTTCGCGTTCTTCGAGGTGCTCGCGCTGCAGTCCGTGCCCTTCGAGGCCGTCGCCGCGGAGTTGCGGCGCGAGCTGGAGCGCGAGCGGCCTGCGCAGGGAGATTTGGCCGGCCTGCGCAACGTGCTCGTGCAGAAGGCGCGCATCGTCACGACCCCCGGGGTCTACGGAAAGTGAGTGAGATGGGACACGGCGTGCTGGCGGGTCGCACCGCGATCGTGACGGGAGCCTCGCGCGGCATCGGGCGCGCGGTGGCGTTGGAGCTCGGCGCGATGGGGGCGAGGGTCGTGATCACGGCGCGCAGTGACGCGGCGCTCGCGGAGACCGTCGAACTGCTGCGCGCTCGCAAGGTCGACGCGCTCGCGCTCGCCGGAGACTTGCGCGAGCGCGCGTTCCTCGAGCGGCTCGCACACAGCGTGCCCGCGGTCGACGTGCTCGTGCACAATGCCGCCGCCTTCGCGCCCTACGCGCCGCTCGAGCGCGTCGACGACGCCGAGTTCGAGCGCGTGCTCGACGTCAACCTGCGCGCGCCGCTCCAGCTCACGTCCGCGCTGATCGCGGGCATGAAGCAGCGTGGCTTCGGGCGCATCGTCGCGCTCGGCACGATCGCCGCGTCCCACGGCGCCGACGGGCAGGTGGCGTACTCGACGGCCAAGGCCGGCCTGACGGGCTTCATCAAGAGCCTCGCTGCCGAGAGCGCGGATCACGGCGTGACCGCCAACGTGGTCGAACCCGGCCTGATCTCGACCGAGCGCATCGCCGAGAACGTCGAGCCGATCTACCAACGCCGCATCCTCGCCAACACCGCCATCGCGCGCGCCGGCACGCCCGAGGAAGTCGCCGCGCTCGTGGCGTTCCTGTGCACGCCCTCCGCGGCCTACATCACCGGCGCCGTGCTGCCCGTGAGCGGCGGCTTCGGGGTCGGCCTGTACGCGCGCGAGACGACCCCCTGACGAGCCGCGGAAGCAAGGCGGGCCGCCCTCGATCGCTCGAGAGCGGCCCGCGTTCGTTGCCGGTGGTGTCGGGGCTCAGGAGGCCGAGCCGACGGTCGCCGCGTTGGGCGTGTCGAGCGGCTGGAACACCAGCGCGTCGTTGGCCTCGTTCGGCTTGACCTCGATCACCACGCCGCTGCCCGAGGGCATGCGCAGGAGCTGCTCGGCGAGCGGGTCCTCGACGAAGCGCTCGATCGCGCGACGCAGCGGACGAGCGCCGTAGTCCTCGTTGAAGCCCTGCTTGATCAGGAACTCCATCGCGGTGTCGCTGACCTGCAGGTGGATGCCCTTCTGCTCGAGGCGCTTGTGGACCTCGGCGAGCTGCAGGCCGACGATGCGGCGCAGGTCGTCGGTCGAGAGCTGGTTGAAGATCACCATCTCGTCGACGCGGTTCAGGAACTCGGGCCGGAAGTGGCGCTCGACCTCGAACATGACGTCCGTGCGCATGCGCTTCTTGCGGTCCTCGGCGGCCTGGTCGGCCGAGACCTTGCCGAAGCCCAGCGACGCGCCGGCCTTCATCTGGGCCGAGCCCAGGTTGCTGGTCATGATCAGGATCACGTTCTTGAAGTCGACGTGACGGCCGAAGGAGTCGGTCAGGCGACCTTCCTCCATGATCTGGAGCAGCATGTTGAAGACGTCGGGGTGCGCCTTCTCGATCTCGTCGAGCAGCACGACCGAGTAGGGGCGACGGCGCACCTTCTCGGTGAGCTGGCCGCCTTCTTCGTAGCCAACGTAGCCCGGAGGCGCGCCGACGAGGCGAGCGGCGTTGTGCTTCTCCATGTACTCGCTCATGTCCATGGTGATCATCGCGTCTTCCGACCCGAACATGAACTTGGCGAGCTGCTTGCAGAGGAACGTCTTGCCCACGCCCGAGGGGCCGAGGAAGACGAACGAGCCCATCGGGCGGCGCGGGTCCTTGAGGCCCGAGCGCGAGCGGCGCACCGCGCGCGCGATGGCCTTGATCGCGTCGTCCTGGTGGATCACGACCTTGCCGAGCTCGGCCTCCATCTGGAGCAGGCGCTCGGCCTCGGCCTTCTCGAGGCGCGTCAGCGGGATGCCGGTCATCTTGCTGACCGTCTCCGCGATCACGTCGACGTCGACGGTGCCCTGCTCCTCCTTGGCAGCCTGGGCTTCCTTCCACGCCTTCTGGGTCTCTTCCTTCTTCTTGCGCAGCTGGTAGGCCGAGTCGCGCAGGTGCGCGGCCTTCTCGAAGTCCTGAGCCGTGACGGCCTCGTCCTTCTGGCGGTCGAGCGCCTCGATCTCGGCGTTGATGGCCTTGAGGTCCGGCGGCGGCGTCATCGACTTGATGCGCACGCGCGCGCCCGCCTCGTCCATCACGTCGATGGCCTTGTCCGGCAGGAAGCGGTTGGTGATGTAGCGGGTCGAGAGCTCGACGGCGAGCTCGAGCGCGGCGTCCTCGTACTTGACGCGGTGGTGCGCCTCGTAGCGATCGCGCAGGCCCTTGAGGATCTCGACCGCCTGAGTCGGGGTCGGCGGCTCGACCACGACCGACTGGAAGCGACGCTCGAGCGCGCCGTCCTTCTCGATGTGCTTGCGATACTCGTCGAGCGTCGTCGCGCCGATGCACTGGATCTCGCCGCGCGACAGCGCCGGCTTGAGCACGTTGGACGCGTCGATCGCGCCCTCGGCGCCACCCGCGCCGACGAGCGTGTGCAGCTCGTCGATGAACAGGATCACATCCTTCACGCGGCGCACCTCGGTCATGACGGCCTTGATGCGCTCCTCGAACTGGCCGCGGTACTTGGTGCCGGCGACCATCAGGGCGAGGTCGAGCACGACCATGCGCTTGCCGCGCAGGATCTCGGGCACCTCGCCGTCGATGATGCGCTGGGCGAGGCCCTCGACGATGGCGGTCTTGCCGACGCCGGGCTCGCCGAGCAGCACGGGGTTGTTCTTGGTGCGGCGCGAGAGGATCTGGACCACGCGCTCGATCTCGTGCTCGCGGCCGATGACGGCGTCGAGCTTGCCCTGACGCGCGAGCTCCGTGAGGTCGCGGCCGAAGGCGTCGAGGGCCGGCGTCTTGCTCTTGCCGCCTGCGCCACCGCCGCCGCCACCACCGCCGCCGGAGCCACCGCTCCCGCGCTCGGAGCCGCCGCCCTGGGACTCGCCCGATTCCTCTTCCTCCTCGCTCTCCTCGGAGTTCGCGCCGAGGACCTCGAGCACCTCGTCGCGCACGTCCTCGAGCTTGACGCCGAGGTTCATCAGGACCTGCGCCGCGATGCCCTCGTTCTCCTTGATCAGGCCGAGCAGCAGGTGCTCCGTGCCGATGTAGTTGTGGCCGAGGTTCGAGGCCTCTTCCATCGAGAGCTCGAGCACCTTCTTGGCGCGCGGCGTGAAGGGCAGCTGGCCCATGGTGACCATCGACGGCCCGGTCTTGACGATCTTCTCGACCTCGGCGCGGATCTTGGTCAGGTCGATGCTCATGTTCTTGAGCACGTTGGCGGCGACGCCGGAACCTTCCTGGACGAGCCCGAGCAGGATGTGCTCCGTGCCCAGGTACTCGTGGTTGAACCGCTGCGCCTCCTGGCGAGCGAGGTTCATCACCTTCTTGGCGCGGTCCGTGAAGCGGTCGAACATGTGGGGTCTGCTCCGTGCGCTGGCTCGTTCGGGGTCCGGTTCGGAGGGCTCCGTCCCGGGGTCGATCCGCGAGCGCTGCGGACCGACCAAGGTGCTTAGTGCCTGCTCATCGGCCTTCAAGGGGCCCGAGGTTGACCCTTCCCGGCCGGAGAGCGGCCCTCGCCAGCCCGTTTTCGGGTCCGAGGGGCGGCCATGATGGCGTCCGGGGGCGGGACAATTCCACCGCCGAGTGGTCGCGAGCCGATGGGTGCGATACGCACGGTCGCGCGCGAACAGTCCCGCGGGCGGGCCCACGCTGCGGTGCGCGACGCGGGAGCGCGCTCTATTGCAGTCCGCGCAGCTCGTCGCGCAGTCGTGCGGCGGCCTCGTAGGCCTCGTCGCGCACGGCGGCGTCGAGCGCGGTCTGGAGCTCTTGGATGCGCTGCAGCCGCTGGTGCGTCGCGTGGTCCATGCCCGGCACGCGGCCGACGTGGCTCGTCGCCCCGTGGATGCGCTCGAGCACGTCCGCGAGGTCCTTGCCGAAGACCTCGTAGTCCTTGGGGCAGCCGAGGCGCTGCAGCTGGCGGAACTCGCGCAGGGTCATGCCGCAGTCCGGACAGGTGGTGACCTTGGCGCGCGGCTTGGGCGTCGTGGCCGCGGCGGCCTCGACGGCCTTGAGCATCCCGGCAATGTTGCTCGGCAGCGAGGGCTTGGTGAGCGCCTGGCTCTGGGCGCAGCCTTGGCACAGGTGCCGCTCGGTGGGCTTGAACTTGTAGATCTCGGTCCCCGACTCGGGGCAGACGCTGAAGTGCTGCGCGGGGTGGATCACGTGCACCGTCGCGGGCTCGAGCTTGCAGTTCTGGCAGAGCATGCGGTCGTGGGGAAGACGGCGGGATGGGCGCGGGCTGGAGCGCCGGGAAGCAGTCTATAGGACAGCTTCCGACGGCGCTCGATGGGCTCATTCCGGGTCGCGGAAGGCCCCCCGTGCGCGGGCCAGCAGGGCCGGGGTGATCTTGTGGCGGGCGAGGATCGTGGCGAGCTCCGGGGAGGCCGCCGTGTGCAGGGTGGCGAGCAGGTCGAGGCTGTCGGCCCGCTCGGGGACCCGGGCGAGGAAGGCCTCGAGGGCGCTGTCGGGGGCCAGCGGGCCGCCGCGCACCTCGCTCGTGTCCTCGAGCCGCCCGCGCAGGGCGATGCGCGCCCGGGAGGCCGGCATGCCGCAGGCGCGCTCGAGGCGGGCCTCGAAGGCGAGCGTGCTCTGGAACAGGTGGGCGGCCGAGATCGAGCGGGCCGCGCCGCTGCGGGCGAGCTTGGCGGCGGCCGACAGGGCGCGCTTGGCGTCGTCGGAGAAGTGGCGGAAGAGGTGCCCCTGCTCGCTCGCGCCGCCGCCGCCCTCGGGCAGCAGCGCCTCGAGCCCGGCGGGGTTCCAGCCGGCCGAGGAGAACAGCTCCTGCAGGTCGGCCTCGAGCTGGTCGAAGGCGGAGAGCGCGAGGTGGGGGACGAGCACGAGGTCATCGCGGCGGCGCGCGGCGCGCTCGCGGGCACCGCGCAGGGCCAGCACGCCGCGCGCGGAGAACGGCAGGGCGGCGCTCGAGCCGGAGATCAGGATGCCCGCCGAGATCGAGCGCGCCTCGTCGGAGACGGTCGCGGGGTCGGCGAAGGCGTGCACCGCGGCGCGGTGGGCGGCGCAGTCCTCATCCTCCATCAGGGTCGACAGCAGGTGCTCCGGGCCCACCTCGTCGGCGTGGATCTGCAGCGCGGAGTGGGCGGCGCGGTCGAGCAGCACGCGCGCGTAGGGCGCGAGGCGCGTGGCGAGGAGCTCGAGCTCGCGGGTGTCGAGGGCGATCATCGGCTGGGGGAGGTGCAGGCGGACTGCACGTGCTCGCGGAAGCGCAGGGCGCGGTCGCGGAAGTTGAGGAACTCGTCGAAGCTCGCGCAGGCGGGGGAGAAGAGCAGTGCCTCGCCGGGACGCAGCTCACTCCATGCGAGCGCGACCGCCTCGCGCAGGGTCGGGGCGGCGCTCACGGTCGCACCGGCGGCGCGGAAGGCCGCGGCGAGCAGCTCGGACGAGCCTCCGAAGGTCACCACCGCGCGCGCCTTTTCTCGGGCGAGCGTCGCGAGCTCGTCGAGCGGCAGGCCTTCCTTGGCTTGCCCGCCGCACAGCAGCACGAGCGGGCCTTCGAGGCTCTGCAGCGCGGACACGGTCGAGTCCGGCGTGGTCGAGATGCCGTTGTCCCAGACGCGATGGCCCCCGAACACGCCGAGGTCCTGCAGGCGGTGCTCGAGGCCGCGCACCTCGCCCACGGCGCGGGCGAGCGCGGCCGGCGCGGCGCCGAGCGCGCGGGCGAGGCCGAGCGCGGCGAGCATGTTCCCGCGCTGGAATTCGCCGGGCAGGCGCAGGTCGGCGATGCGCCCGAGCGTCTCGGTGCCGAGCCGGAACTCGCCCGCGGCGAGGTGCAGCGGCGTGCGCGCACCCGCGGCCGTGGAGAAGCGCAGCACATGGCCGCGCGCGGCGTTCCAGCGGCCGACGCGCGGGTCGTCGGCGGAGAGCACGACCGTCGCGCCGGCGGGCGCGAGCTCGAGGATGCGGCGCTTCGCGGCGTCGTAGCCCTCGACCGTGCCGTGGCGCTCGAGGTGATCGGAGAGCACGTTGACGCAGGCCACAGCGGCCACGCGCTCGCACGGCCCGAAGCCCTCCGGCAGGGCCTCGAGCTGGTAGGACGAGATCTCGACCACGGCCACGTCCTCGGGGCGCATGTCGTCGAGCGAGGAGATCAGCGCGCGCCCGATGTTGCCGCCGAGGTGCACGCGGAAGCCCGCTTCCTCGAGCAGGCGCGCGGTCGCGTGCGTGGTGGAACTCTTGCCCTGCGTGCCGGTGATGAGGACCACGCGCGCGGGGCAGGCGGCGAGGAACAGCGCCATCTCGCTCGTCACGCTCACGCCGGCGGCGCGCGCGGCGACGAGCAGCGGGTTGCTCGGCGCCACGGCCGGGTTGGCGACCACGAGCTCGGCGGAGGTGAAGTCCGACTCGACGTGCTGGCCGAGCACCGTGCGCACGCCGAGGCCGGCGATCGCGTCGAGCGACTCGCGCAGCTTCTCGGCGGGGCGCTTGTCCGTGACGGTCACCACGGCGCCGCGGGCGGCGAGGAAGCGCACGACCTCCACTCCTCCGCCCTGCAGCCCCAGTCCCATGACCGTGACGCGGCGGCCGGCGAGCACCGCGGCGCTCACGGCTGGCGGTCCTCGTCCTCGGACTTGGCCGGCGACTTGGGGCCCGCGGGGCCGGCATGGCGCAGGTTGTCGGCGCGCTCGATCACGCTCGGCAAGTCGGGCTCGAGCAGCACGCTCTGCCCCTTCACGAGGCGCACGTGCACCTTCTGGATGTCGCTCCACCCGATCGGCACGAGCACTTCCGTGAAGATGTCGACCGGAAACTCGCCGTACCA
The DNA here is from genome assembly GCA_903892045.1 of uncultured Planctomycetota bacterium. GTDB lineage: Bacteria > Planctomycetota > UBA1135 > UBA1135 > F1-120-MAGs118. The sequence continues at coordinate 13,514 of CAITGX010000191.1, forward strand.
CGGCGGCTCGATCTCGAGCACGCGCGAGTAGGTGGCGTAGCCCGGCAGGTAGAGCGTCAGGCGCCGCACGCCGTAGTGCTCGAAGGGCACTTCGCAGGGGGTCGTCCCGACCCGCGAGCCATCGAGGCGCACCTCGGCTTGGCTGGGCTCGGAGGTGATGCGCAGGGCGCGCTCGGCCTGGCAGGAGGCGAGTGCCGCCGTGGCCAGCGCGAGCGCGAGGCGCGTGGGCAGGCGAGGCGGGACGAGGGGCGCGCGCACGATTTCGAGAGGCTGCGCTGGCTGCGCACGTTTCGCAAGTGCCTGCCGACGCAGGCCGGCGCATCCGCCCGGCGCGAAGGTGGCGGAGAGGGCGGGATTCGAACCCGCGGTACGAGGGATACCCGTACACCGGCTTAGCAAGCCGGCGCTATCGGCCACTCAGCCACCTCTCCGGAAGGCGCGGGAGTCTAGCGTGCGGCGTCCCCTGCCGCCAGAGCCGCGATTTGCGAGCCCCTGCCGAGCGGGCTACGGTGAGCGCGCGTGCTCGGGGCGGCGTCTGGGTCGCCCGTGGTCGCGCGAGGGCTTCCAGCTTCCCATGGAATCTCGTCGTACAGCCGCCCAGTGGCTCTGGCTCTTCAACATCGCCCTAGGGGCGCTGGTGGGGCTCTCGTACCTCGAGGCCGAGCACGTGCCACGCTCGCCGGTCCTGTGGCTGTTCGCGCACCTCGGGCTCGTGTCGGCCGTCGCCACGCTGTCGCTCGCCCCTGGCTCGTTCCTGTGGCTCGCGGCGCGCGCGGGCCTGCGGTCGCGCGCCTTCGGCTTGCTCGCGGCTCTCGCCTGGATGCTGTTCCAGCTCGCGCTGGTGATCGACACCCGCGTGTGGGGTCTCTTCCGCTACCACTTCAACTCGGCGGCGTGGAACTTGATCACGACGCGCGGCTCCGAGGACAGCTACCGACTGGGCCCGCGCGTGTGGGCCGTCGGACTGGCGCTCGCGGCGCTGCTCTTCGTGCTCGAGTGGCTCGCGTGGCGCTGGCTGGCCGGACCGGCCGAGCACGCGGCGCGCTCGAGCCGCTGGCGTCGACCCGCGTCCGTGGCCGTGGCCCTGCTCGTGCTCGCGGTGGGCGTCGAGAAGACGATCTACGCCAGCGCGGAGCTGCAGCAGGACGCGCGCGTGTCGGCGCTCAGCCGGGCGTTCCCTCTGTATCCGCGCGTTTCGTTCGTGCCGATGCTGCCCGAGCCGCTCGCGTCGGACCTCGGACCGGCCGTGCCGATCGCGAGCGAAGGGGCGACGCTGCGCTACCCGCTCGAGTGGCCCGCGCTCGCTCCCGCGGGCCCGCGTCCCAACGTGCTGATCCTCGTGATCGACTCTTGGCGCGGCGACATGTCGGGTCCCGACGACACTCCGGCGCTCGCGGCGCGCGCTCCCCGGGCGCGGGTCTTCACGGATCACTACAGCGGCGGCAACGGCACGCGCTTTGGCGTGTTCTCGATGCTCTACGGGCTGCACGGCTCGTACTGGTGGCCGGTGCTCGAGGCGGGGCGTCCGCCGGTGCTGCTCGACACGCTGCTCGCGGCGGGCTACGAGCCGGGCGTTTTCTCGAGCGCGTCGATGGACTATCCGGAGTTCCGCCGCACGGCGTGGTCGAGCATTCCGGCGAGCGTGCGCGATGACTTCGGCGAAGCGCGGGCGAGCGTGCGCGACCAGCGCGTGGCGGAGGCGTGCGCGAGCTTCGTGCGCGAGCGCGATGCGGACCGGCCGTTCTTCGCCTTCGTGCTGCTCGACTCGGCCCACCAGAAGTACGACTTCCCCGAGGGCGCCGATCCATTCCGGCCGTACGCGCGCGAGATCGACTACGTGGAGCTCGCCGGCTCGCGCGATCCAGAGCTGCAGGAACTGGTGCGCAATCGCTACCGGAATGCGCTGCTGCACGCCGACCGCGTGGCGGGCTGGCTGCTCGAGGAACTCGAGCGCATGGGCGAGCTCGAGCGCACGCTGGTCGTCGTCACCGGCGACCATGGCGAGGAGTTCGCCGAGAATGGGCACTGGGGGCACACCGGCAACTTCACGCCGGAGCAGGTGCGTGTTCCGCTGCTGGTCTTCGGACCCGGGATCGCGCCGGGCGTCGAGCGTCGCCCGACCTCGCATGCGGACGTGCCCGCGACGCTGCTCGAGCTCTTCGGGGCCGACCCGCGGCTGCGCGCGCGCTGGACGCTCGGCGGAAACCTGCTCGAGCCCGTCGCGGAGCGCGAGCGGGTCGTCGCGAGCTGGGAGGACGTGGGGCTCTGGACGCGCGAGGGACTGCTGCGCATCCCGCGCGAGCCTGCGGCCGGGATGGCGATCTCGGTCTGGGACGAGCGCTGGAGGCTGGTGGCCGACCAGCGCGGCGCGCTCGAGCGCAGCGCGGCCTCGCTGGGGCAGCTCGCCGAGCAATGCGGGCGCTTCCTGACGCTTCCGGACGTGGCCGGCGGGCGCTGACCAGCGCGGTTTGCGACTTCCTTTCCGGCTCCGGCGGGAGCCGGCTCCGGATTCCGGTCCGCGCTCAAGACCGCCGCGCGGCGGGGCCGAATCCAGCGGGCGTGGGGCGGACTCCGCCCCCGGAAGAAGCAATGTCGTGGGGACGACACCGCCGCGTCCAGCGCCTGTGGCTGGCCGCGGCGGACTTTCCTGTCGGGCCCCGTCGCAGCCACTCGCAACTCGCCCACACCCGAGGAATCGTCGATGAAGACCACCCGCATCGCGCTCGCAGCGCTTTCCCTGTGTTCGACCGCCGCTCTGGCCACCGCCCAGACCTCCCTGCAGACGTCGACCGGCGGCAACGCAGGTGACCAGCTCGGCGACGCGATCGCCGTGCTCGGAGACCTCGACGGGGACGGACAGGCCGAGCTCGCGGTCGGCGCGCCCTTCGCGGATGTGAACGGCGCCTCGTCCGGCCTCGTGCGCGTGCAGAACGGTCGCACCGGCGCGCTCGTGCGCAGCTTCGCGGGCCTCGCGGCGGGCGATCGGCTCGGCGAGAGCGTCGCCTGCGCCGGCGATGTCGATGGCGACGGCTGGAACGACCTCGTGGCGGGTGCGCCCAATCACGACACGAATGGCTCGAACGCCGGCATGGCACGCGTGTGGTCGGGTCGCACCGGCAGCGTGCTCTTCACGTGGCACGGGGATGCCGCGGGCGACTGGTTTGGCATGTCGGTCGATGGCGCGGGTGACGTCAACGGCGACGGACGCGCGGACGTGATCGTCGGCGCGCCCTACGGCAAGGGCACGAACACCGCCAACGTCGGCGAGGCGCGCATCTTCTCGGGTCTCGATGGCAGCGTGCTGCGCACGTTCCAATCGCCGCAGGGCGTCTCGGTGCTCGGCATGAGCGTGTCGGGCGCGGGCGATGTCGACCGCGACGGCTTCGCGGATGTCATCGTCGGTGCACCGCAGTCCACCTACTCGCTGAGCGATCAGGGGCGCGCTTGGGTGTTCTCGGGCCGCACGGGCGCTGCCCTGCGCTACTTCCAGGGCGCCAGCGCCGGCGAGAACTTCGGCTTTTGCGTCGACGGCGGGCGCGACGTGAATAACGACGGCTGGCCGGACTTCGTGATCGGCTCGCCGTTCGCGGACTATCAGGGCGCCAACTCGGGCTCGGTGTTCGTGCACTCCGGTCTCGATGGCGCGCAGCTGTTCCACTTCCGCGGCACGGCCGCCTCCGACGACATGGGGCGCAGCTGCGCCCACGCCGGTGACGTCGATGGCGACGGCTTCGGCGACGTGATCGGCGGGGCGCGTCTCAAGGATCAGGGCGTCAGCAACTGCGGCATGGCGCGCGTCTGGTCGGGCCGCACGGGAGCGGTGCTCCACAGCGTGTACGGCTCGTCCGTCGACGAGATGCTGGGGCACGCCGTCGCCGGTGGCGCGGATGTCAACGGCGACGGGCTCGACGA
>CAITGX010000192.1 GCA_903892045.1 uncultured Planctomycetota bacterium
AGCGAGAGCGAGTCCTCGCCCTGCACGGCGGACGGCGCACCCGCGAGCTCGCGCACGGTCGCGAAGATGTCGACCACCGACACCAGCGCGTCACTGCGCGTTCCGCGCAGCGCTGGCGGGATCACGGGCGAGCGCACGACGAACGGCACTTCGACTCCACCTTCGTACACGGTGCCCTTGGTGCGCGATGTCAGGTACGGCGGCACCACCGAGCGCATGCTCCAGCCGTTGTCCGCGACGAGGATCACCGTGGTGTCGTCGAAGTCGAGCGAGCACAGCAGTCGTCCGAGCTGGTGATCGAGCGCCTCGAGCATGCAGCGCGCCTGCGACGACTCGACCCCGAGGCCCGGGTAGGAGCACGACGGCCCCGGCGCCGGCGTTCCACGGCACGCATCCGCGGGCAGGCCTGCCGGCAGCGGGTGCATCGGCGCGTGCGTCGCATGGGGCGCGACCCACAGGAACCACGGCTCGGGCAGCTCGTTCACGAGCACCAGCGCGTCCTCGATGGTGTCGACGCTGGGGTAGTCGAGCGGGTTGAGGTTCACGTCCATGTCGACGTTGCAGGGCGGCTCGCCGGCTGGACACGGGTTCAGCGCGAGCTCGACGCGGCTGGCGTACGCCTTCTCCCACATGTAGTAGCCCGAGGTCTGGTAGGGCTGCAGGGCCAGCGCGCCGAGGTTGAACCACGTGCCCGCGAAGCGATCGAACCACGGGTTGCTCGCGACTCCCAGCGGATGCACTGGGTTCTGAACGAGCTGCAGCTGGTCGGCGAGGTGCCACTTGCCCACGGCGCCGCTCGCATAGGACGGCATCGCGCCGCGCAGCAGTCCGGGCAAGAGCTCGACCTGATTGCCGAGGCCCGGGCTCGGTCGCGTCGCGCGCGGCGGCACGATCTGTCCGATGCCGCTGCGCAGGCCGAAGCGTCCCGTGAGCGCTGCGGCGCGGCCGGGCGTGCAGGTGGGCAGCGACCAGGCGCGATCGAACGACATGCCCTCCGCGGCGAGCAGCGAGTCGATCGCCGGAGTCGATGCGGGGTACGCGCTCGGCCTTCCGGCCGCGACCGCGGCGGCGTCGAAGCTCGCGATCATGCCCGGTGCCATGTCGTCGAGCATGATCACGCACACGTTGCCGCCGCTCGTCGGCGACGTCTGTACGAGCGCGCTCGCGGCGAGCAGGAGGCAGGTGGGGAACATGGTGAGACGCGCTGACGACGTCACCCGGGCCGTGGCCGCGAGCTGCGTGCGCAACGTCCGAGTATCGAGCACCCCCTAGGATCCCGCAATACGAGCCATGGCCCACCCGCCGGCAGCGGCACTTTCTTCCTGCCGCGGCGGGCTGCTAGTGGAAGTCGCGCGAGGCGATGCCGTCGGACGGCAGCTCGAGGTCGGGCCGCCACAGGCGCTCTGCGACGAGGTTCGTGACGCCATCCTGCGTCTCGACCCGGCCGGTGACGCCGAGGAACGTCTCGGTCTTCGCGACGAGCTCGAAGCGCTCGAAGACCTTCTTCCACACCACGAGGTTCACGAAGCCGCTCTCGTCCTCGAGCGTCATGAACGTCACGCCGCGCGCGGTGCCCGGGCGCTGGCGGCAGATCACGACGCCCGCGTAGCGCGCGCGCGTGCCGTGGGGGAGCGCGTTGAGCGTGCGCGCGTCGGGCAGGTCCTTCGCCGCGAGCTGCGCGCGCAGCGCCGAGAGGGGATGGCCGCGCGCGCTGTGGCGCGTGCGCTCGTAGTCCCAGCCGATCTCCTCGAAGCGCGTGAGCGGCGCGAACTCCGGCTTGCGCTCGTCGAGCTCGAACAGGCTCGGCTGGTGCACCGCTCTCGTCGCCAGCGCGGTCCACAGCGCCGCACGGCGGCGATCCTCGAAGCCCTCGAGCGCACCGGCCTCCGCCAGCGCGGACAGCGCGCGCGTGTCGAGCCCCGAGCGCCGTTGCAGGTCGGCGAGCGACGCGAAGGGCGCCGCCTCGCGCGCGCGCAGCAGCCGTCGCGCGTCGGAGTGCGCGAGCGACTTCACCATCGCGAGCCCCATGCGCACCGCGCCGGCAGCCGGAATCGTGCACTCCCACTCGCTCTCGCGCACATCGACGGGCCGCACGTCGAGCCCGTGCCGTCGCGCGTCGTCGACGATCGTCGCGCTCGAGTAGAAGCCCATCGGCTGCGCGTTGAGCAGCGCGCAGGTGAACTCGGTCATGTAGTGCCGCCGCAGCCATGCGCCCGCGTAGGAGAGCAGCGCGAAGCTCGCCGCGTGGCTCTCCGGGAAGCCGTACTCGCCGAAGCCCTGAATCTGCTGGAACACGCGCTCGGCGAACTCCGGCGCGATGCCCTTGCGCTGCATGCGCTCGACGAGCCGCTCGCGGTGCTGCCCGATGCGGCCGCTCTTCTTCCACGCCGCCATGTCGCGCCGCAGCTGGTCCGCCTCGCCCGGCGTGTAGTCGGCGGCGACGATCGCAAGCCGCATCACCTGCTCCTGGAACAGCGGCACGCCGAGCGTCTTCTCGAGCACGGGCCGCAGGCTCTCGTGCGGATACTCGACCAGCTCCTCGCCGCGCCGCCGCCGCAGGTAGGGGTGCACCATGCCGCCGGAGATCGGCCCGGGGCGCACGATGCTCACCTCGATCACGAGGTCGTAGTAGGTGCGCGGCCGCAGGCGCGGCAGCATCGACATCTGCGCGCGGCTCTCGATCTGGAACACGCCGACCGTGTCGCCCGCGCAGATCTGGTCGTAGGTCGCCGGGTCCTCGGGCGGGATCGTGGCGAGCGAGAGCTCGACGCCGTGGTGGCGGCGCACGAGGTCGAAGGCGCGGTGCAGGTGGTTGAGCGCGCCGAGCGCGAGCAAGTCGACCTTGAACAGGCCCACGGCCTCGACGTCGTCCTTGTCCCACTGGATCACCGTGCGGCCTTCCATGGTCGCGTTCTCGACGGGCACGAGGCGCGCGACGGGCTCGTGGCCAAGCAGGAAGCCGCCGGGGTGGATCGAGAGGTGGCGCGGGAAGTCCTCGATTTCCTCGGCGAGCTCGCACAAGAGCTGCGCCTCGCGCGAGCGCGGGTCGATGCCGGCGTTGGCGAGCGCGCGCTGCGAGAGTCCCTCGCCGTGCGACAGCGGCCGCACGAGGCGCGACAGCGTGCTCTCCTGCAAGCCGAGCACCTTGCCGACGTCGCGGATCGCCGAGCGCGCGCGGTAGCGGATCACGTTGGCGACCATCGCGGCGCGCGCACGGCCGTACTTCTCGTAGACGTGCTGGATGACCTCCTCGCGGCGCTCGTGCTCGATGTCGAGGTCGATGTCGGGCGGCTCCGCGCGCTCCTTCGAGAGGAAGCGCTCGAACAGGAGCCCCATGCGCACCGGGTCGACCGCGGTGACGCCGAGGCAGTAGCACACGACCGAGTTCGCCGCCGAGCCGCGGCCCTGGCACAGGATGTCGCGCGCGCGGCAGAACTCGACGATCTCGCGCATCGTCAGGAAGTAGCCGCAGTAGTCGAGCTCGTCGATCAGCGCGAGCTCGCGCTCGAGCTGCGCGCGCACGTCCGCCGATGCCTCGCCGCGCCAGCGCTCGCGCGCGCCCTGCTCGCACAGCTCGCGCAGCCACTGCGACGACGTGCGGCCATCGGGCAGGCGCTCGGACGGGTAGCGGTAGCGCAGCTCGTCGAGCGTGAAGCGGCAGCGCTGCGCGACCTCGAGCGTGCGCGCGACGGCCGCGGGCTCGTCGTGGAAGAGCTGCGCGAGAGCGTGACGGCTCTTGAGCCCGTGCTCCGCGTTCGGCTTGAGCCGTCGGCCGGCCTGCGACAGCGTCGTGCGCGCACGGATGCACTCGAGCACATCCTGCAGGCGCCTCCGTCCGGTTTGGTGATAGAGCACCTCCGGCGCCGCGACGAGCGGCAGGCCGAGCGCCCGCGCGCGTTCGCGCAGCCGCGCCTCCGCGGGCACCTCCGCGTCGCGCCGGTGTCGCGCGAGCAGCGCGTACAGGCGATCGCCGAAGGCCTCGGCGAGCAGGCGCCCCGCGCGCGGCTCCTCGACGCCGCCGAGCGCGCCGCGCTCGCCACCCCACAGCGCCACGAGTCCCTCCGCGTGCTCCGCGACCTCCTCCCACGCGACCGTGCACTCGCCCTTCGCCGAGCGCAGGCGCCCGATCGTCACGAGCTGGCACAGGTTCGCGTAGCCATCGCGCGTGGCCGCGAGCAGCACGAGCGTCGAGCGATCCTGCAGCGTGAGCTCCGTGCCGGTCACGAGCTGCAGGCCGAGCTCCTTCGCGCGCTTGTGTGCGCGCACGATGCCGTACACACCGTCGCGATCGCACAGCGCGAGCGCCGCGAGCCCGAGGCGCTGCGCCTCCTCGACGAGCTCCTCGGGCTGGCTCGCTCCCTCGAGGAACGAGTAGCCGCTCTTGCACCACAGCGCCGCCGCGCTCACGACACGTTGCCCTGCAGGAACCAGCGCCGTCGCCGCCGGTCGAAGTAGATCCACACCACTTCGCCCGACTGCATCTCCGCGAAGTGGTACTCGCGCTCGACCTCGCGACCCCACCAGCCGCCCGCGAGCAGGTAGGGGCCGACGAGCCGCGCCACCGCGCCGTGGGCGACGCCGCGCAGCATCCAGCCGTCCTCCTCGTGCCGCGAGCGCGCGGGCAGCTGCACGTTGGCGGCGAGCATGCGGCGCACGAGTGCGAGCGGCGCGTCCGCACTCGCGCGCGGCGGCGCGAGCGGCGCGGCGAGCGGC
>CAITGX010000193.1 GCA_903892045.1 uncultured Planctomycetota bacterium
AAGAAGACGCCCTGGGACCGCGCCGCGCGCTTCGGGACGAGTGCCGGGGCGGAGAACATCGCGGCGGGCCACGAGACCGGCGCGGGCGCGAACCTCGGCTGGTGGTACAGCCCCGGGCACCACAAGAACATGCTCGGTGGCCATGCGCGCGTCGGTCTCGGTCGCAGCGAAGGATTGTGGACGCAAATGTTCGGTTGAGGCCGGAGTCCGCGAGCAGATCCGCGACCTCCGCGCAGCCAGCCCCGGCGTCGCTCGCTAGGCTGTGCGCATGCTGCGAACGAAGCTCACGTTGGGGTTGCTGCTCGCGCTCGTGCCTGTGGTCGCGCTCTCCGCGGCGCAGGGCGAGGACGAGGAGCCGGTGAAGGACGGCAAGTGGCTGTACTCGCGTCACTGCGCGGGATGCCACAACGAGAACGGTGACGGAAAGGGCCCCACGATCACGCAGATGGGGCTCGTCGCGCGCGACTTCGCGCAAGGCGGCTTCGCGTTCGGCGACAGCCCCGAGCAGCTGAAGCGCACGATCACGTCGGGGATTCCCGGTCGCTCGCCCATGCCGAGCTTCAAGGGCGTGCTCAGCGACGAGGAGATGGGGCTCGTGATCGGGCACGTGCGCACGCTTTGCCCCAAGCGCGACGACAACGGCGCGAAGAACACGGAGATGCTCGTCAAGGATCGTCCGCTGATCGCGCGCGGCAAGCTGCCGCCGATCGTGGACGGCGCGAAGGAGACTCCGCGCGGGTTGCTCATCGGCACCACCGAAGGCATGACGTTCGAGTACGACCTCGACAACGTGCGCCTGCTCGGCGTGCGCCTCGGGCGGTTCGCGGATCGCGAGGACTGGGGCGATCGCGGTGGTGCGTACCTCAAGCCGCTGGGTCGGCTGATCTGGGATCGCGCGGATGGACTCTCCGTCGACGTGAGCCCGAAGCTCGAGTCGAGCTACGCGCCGATGGGCATGCAGCGCCGCGTGCTGAAGAGCACGTTCGCGACGGCGGACGTCGCGGGTCTCGAGTACGAGGTGCGGGACAACGACGGCAAGGGGCGCGTGCTCGCGACTCTGCGCGAGAGTGTCCGCACGCGCACGACGTCGTTTGGTCCGGCGGTCGAGCGCTCGTGGCGCGTTCAGCCCGCGAGCCACATGAATGCCTCGCTTTCCTTCGCTCCGGCGGATGCGGAGCAGAGCGAAGGCGAATCCGTGCGCTGGTTCGCGAATCGCCGCACCGCGGACGGAGTGGACGTGACCGCCGTGCGTCGCACGACGGCGGCCGACGGCTCCGAGCAGTGGACGTCCACCTCGATTCGTGTGCCCGCCTGGGCCCCGCGCCTCGCCGCGTTCCTCGAGAAGGAGCTCGCCCAATGATCCTCCCGCTCCTCTTCCAAGCCGCTTCGATCGCCGCCAGCGAGGCCGAGTACTACAAGGTCGAGTACCTCGTCGCGCCGCAGGGCGAGCGCATCGAGGTCGGCGGCCTCGACTTCCTGCCCGACGGGCGACTCGTGTGCTCGACGCGCCGCGGCCAAGTGTGGCTGGTCGAGAACCCGCTCGCGGAGAACGCCGCGGACGCGAAGTTCTCGCTGTTCGCCGAAGGACTGCACGAGGGCCTCGGCCTCGAGGTCGTGAACGGCGAGATCTACGTGCTGCAGCGCGGCGAGCTCTCGAAGCTCATCGACGAGGACAAGGACGGCACCTGCGACCGCGTCGAGACGTTCAGCCAAGGCTGGGGCTACTCGGGGCACTACCACGAGTTCGCCTTCGGCCTGCCGCGCGACGCGCAGGGCAACTTCTACGCCTCGCTCAACGTCTCGTTCTCTGACCAGCAGTGGTGGCATGGGCGCTCCGTCGCTCCGTATCGCGGCTGGATCCTGCGCATCAAGCCCGATGGCTCGTGGGAGCCCGTCGCGAGCGGCGTCCGCAGTCCCGCCGGAATCGGCGCGACCTCGAAGGGCGAGATCTTCTACACGGACAACCAGGGCGACTGGATGCCCGCGTGCCCGATCTTCCACGTGAAGGACGGCGCGTTCTACGGCCATCCGGCGTCGCTCAACTGGACGCCCGAGTACCGCGACAGCGGCCGCACCGCGAGCGACACAGTTCCGCCGAAGGTCGAGCGCGCGCGCGCCGCGCTCTGGCTGCCCTACGACTGGTCGCGCTCGACCGGCAACCTCGTCGAGGACACGACCGGCGGCAAGTTCGGACCCTTTGGCGGGCAGATGTTTGTCGCCGAGATGACGAACGGCTACGTGCTGCGCGCGGGCTTCGAGCTCGTCTCCGGGCAGTACCAAGGCTGGGTCGTGCCGTTCCGCCACAAGGTCGGTTCGAATGTGCGCTTGCGCTTCGCGCCGGATGGCTCGCTCTTCTGCGGCTTCACGGACCGCGGCTGGGGCGGCCAGCCGCCGGGCGACGGCATCGCGCGCGTGCGCTGGACCGGCAAGCAGCCGTTCGAGATTCGTGACGTGCACCTGCTGGACAGTGGCTTCGAGGTCACCTTCACGGAGCCGCTTTCCGAGGTGGCGGCGGCCGCGCTCGAGCGCGCCGAAGTGCGCCAGTACGACTACAACTACTGGTGGGAGTACGGCTCGCCCGTGCAGCACCTCACGCCGCGCGCCGTCGTCGCGACGAGCCTCGACGCGACGCGCACGAAGGCCACGCTGCGCGTGGCGCTCGAGACCGGCATGGTCGCGCGCGTGAAGCTGCCGGGAGTCCAGTCGATGTCAGGCGCCGCGCTGCTGCACGACGAGTTCGCCTACACCATCAACGAGCTCCCCGGTCGCCCCGCGAGCGGCGCGCACGTCGCCAAGCTCGTCGAGCAGCCCGAGGCGCGCGAGAGCGGCAACGAAGGCGTGCTCTACCTCACCGAGGGCGACGCGCTCGCGAGCTGGAACGCGACCGGCTGGCAGATGGGGGAAGTGAAGCTCTCCGACGATCGCCGCGCGCTCGTGGCGAACCCCGAAGCCAAGGCAGACGACTGGAACGGTCCCACGGTCTCGAACATCGCTGGCGCCAGCCCGTCCGAGCTCGTGTCGAAGTTCGAGTTCGGCGACATCGACTTCTCGCTGCAGTTCCAGCTCCCCGAGGGCGGCAACTCCGGCGTGTATCTGATGGGGCGTTACGAGGTGCAGCTGCTCGACTCGTCGGGCAAGACCGAGCTCAAGTTCGGCGACTGCGGCGGCATCTACGCGGCCGAGAATCGCGCTGCGTGGCCGGGTCGCGCGCCGACGTTCAACACGTTCCGCGGCGCAGGCCGCTGGCACTGGATGAGCGGCACGTTCGAGGCGCCGCGCTTCGACGCGCAGGGCAAGAAGATCGCCAACGCGAAGTTCAAGCGCGTGATGATCGACGACACGCTGCTGCACGAGGAGCTCGAGGTGCCGGTGCCGACGCAGGGCGGCTGGGAGGGCGAGGTCGCGCGCGGACCGCTGCGCATCCAGGGCGATCACGGGCCTGTCGCTGTGCGCGCGGTGCGCGTGAAGGCGCGCGACAACGTCGACGAGCGCAGCGACTGGACGCCGATCTTCGACGGCCGCTCGCTCGACGGCTGGAAGATCTCGGACAAGGGCAACTGGGTGGTCGAGAATGGCGAGATCGTCGGTCGCGGTGCTGCCAGTCACCTGTTCAGCCCGCGCGGCGACTACAAGGACTTCGAGCTGCGCGCCAAGCTGCGCATCAACACCGGCGGCAACTCCGGCCTCTACTTCCGCGTTGCCTACGGCCCCGGCTGGCCCGCGGGCTACGAGGCCCAGATCAACAGCACCCACGCGGACCCGGTCAAGACCGGCTCGCTCTATCACTACGCGCCCTTCAAGGCCCAGCTCGTCGGCCACGACACCTGGTTCGACTACCACGTGCTCTGCAAGGACGAGGCCGAAGGCACGCGCATCCAGATCCGCGTCAACCACATCCTCGTCACCGACTACCTCGACCGCGACCGCCGCCACGCCGCGGGCCACATCGCCCTCCAGCAGCACCACGACGGCTCCGTGATCCGCGCCAAGAACCTCGAGATCCGCGAGCTGCGCTGAGCGC